>CAYTGW010000005.1:30333-37716 GCA_964437395.1 uncultured Desulfocicer sp. | reverse complement strand
GCCGTTATTGCCTTTCTTTTTATGGTAACCAATAGATTCAGTTACTTTTCCTACTATTCGTTTTCGGCAAGCGCCTCTTCGCTCCTTATTTGCTGGTTGTGGACGGCAATGTTTTTCTTTAAAAAAAACGGCAAATCAATTCTTGTCGGTGTAACCTGTTTTTTCATCTGCTTGCCGGTACTGCTCAGCAATCACACACAGGAGGCAGTTTTTCTCAGCTTTATCACAGCCGTATGGCTGCTGATCAATACCCATCAGCGGATATGGCACTTGCTGAGACAGGCGCGTTTCCATAATCTGGAAGGAAGTCGAAATCGTATCCGGTATACTTACATCCTGCTTGTATTTTCTGTTTTCTTTTTATTACCTCAGTTCGAGTGGTTTCAACAATTTTTTACCATGACTTTTATTGGCAATAAATGGGATGCAAATCAGGATCTGGTCTATTCTTCTCATGGAATTCATCTTTTCGGTAAAATCTGGGCAAACCGTGTATTTGAAACATTTGGTCTGCTTGGTTGGATGCCGGTTCTTCTGATTGTTCCTTTTTTCTGGCCGGGATTGTTTTCAGTGGATACGGATAGAAGAAATCGATGCCTCTTCCTGGGGCTGTTGCCCATTATCGGATATGGAGTTCCTTTGTTTCATTTTATATGGGCATCCAACGTGGATGCCGGTGTTTATTATCGTCTTGCGTACTGCTCCATGGCATGGGTGCCGATCACTTTTTTTTTCTATCAACTGGAGCATCGATTTTCACTTGTTTTTGAAAATCAAGGTGAAAATTTAAAAACAACCCGAAAGATTTTCTGCACGGCATGTCTGGTCTTCATATTTTTGATAGCCACCGTCCGATCCGGTCCGATATACGGAAAACTAGATCATATCCTGATGGAAACACGGCCGTGGTGGCCGGCATGGAAAGATATGATCTCTGAAATACTGCAGGAGCGTGACAACCGGCCGGTTTTTACCGATCCTCAGACATCGGCGGTTCTCGCCGGTGTATTCAATTATCCGATTGCATACAAATTCAGAGAATTTAGAAGAAAAGATATTATCGATTTAAAGAATTTTGAAAAAAATTATCCGAACTTCAGAGGTATCGTAAACCTGATCGGGTTCACGCCATCATGGCTGCCTGTTGAAACCGTTCACTGGATACCGGATGTTGCGAATACTTCCCTGTACTATTCTTATGAAGATATCACCGGCTATGAGCTGAACGAGTTGCTCCGGAGAATCCAACCTGCCGGATACCAGGTTTTCTACGAAAAATGATGAACGGATTTCTGACGGATCGAAGGGGAAAATGGTTATTGGTTTTGAAAGACAGTCTGATCGCCGCTATTATCATTACAGTGGTTACCGGTATTCCTGATCTGGTTTGTTACTGGAAAGAAGCGCGGAAAATCCATATCGCTGTTGACATTAAATCCTCCGAGAATTCGATTGCACAATTGTATTACGATGTCGGCAACCAGTTGAATGAAAAGGATTCAGACTCCAGACCGATATTGTCCGATATCGGTTTTCAGACTTTACGGTTTCAGCTTCCGCAACATGCCATCTATAACCTGCGGTTTGATCCCATGATGAACGCCGGAAAATGCGCTTTACAAAACGTCCGGGTAGTTGACGGATTCAACCAGGTGGTACGGACAATAGACCTGAGTGTGATGCAAGGGTTGGATCAAATTCAGAACGTTTCGATTCAAAAGGGTCAAATGCAGTTTGAAATTCAGCCGGGGAGTCATGACCCAATGATATCTTTTGATTTGAAATATCCTGTATTCTTTCAATCAAATACAAGTACGATCGGTTTTTTAAAAAAAGCACTCATGAGTATCGCCCGGCTCATCATTGCTGTTTTTTTACTGTCATTATTTTGTATGATGTTTATCTTTGCTGATTTGAAAGAATCGTCAGCCGAACCGTTCATATAAGGAAACATGTTTTTTCCCACATCTCAGAACCTGCTTGAAGGAATACGCAGTTTTCATAAATTTATTTTTTTAATCCTTCAGCAGAAAAAGCTTATATTCATACTGGCCAAGCGAGAGGTGAGAGCCCAGTATGTCGGTTCGTTTCTGGGTTTTATCTGGACGATTATCCATCCGGCCGTGCTTATTTTTGTATTCTGGGTCGTGTTCAGTGTCGGCTTCAAGACCAAACCTATGAACGATATCCCGTTTGTTGTCTGGCTTACGGCGGGTCTGGCGGCCTGGTTTGTTTTCTCGGAGATTGTCGGCGGAGCAGCCGGTTCCGTCATTGCGAATGCGCACCTGATCAAAAAAACATTATTTCAGTCACAAATTCTTCCGGTTGTAAAAATTGTTTCCTGTCTGATAACCCATTCCATATTTCTCTGTGTCTTATTTCTGCTGATTGTCGGAATGCGGTTGCCATTTAGTTTGTTTTTCTTCCAGTTTTTCTATTATTTCTTCTGTCTGGCGATACTGTCCCTGGGAATCAGTTGGGCCGTGGCCGTCCTTAATGTTTTTATCCGCGATGTGTGGCAGATTGTCTGTGTTGCACTGCAGGTCGGAATGTGGGCGACTCCTATCTTATGGGATGTCCGGATCATGCCATCTATCGTTCAGTCGCTACTGAAGCTGAACCCCATGTATTATATCGTTCAAGGGTATCGCGAATCATTCATCTATTTCGTACCCTTCTGGAAGCATCCGGTACTGACTTTATATTTCTGGGTTTTGACCCTGATGATTTTTTTTTTCGGAGCCTTTGTATTTAAAAAGCTGAAGCCCCATTTTGCGGATGTCCTGTAGGTATCAGAGAAAAATTGGATATAATGATCATATCAGCAAAAAATATTACCAAGACCTATAAGCTGTACACCCGCCACAGGGATCGGGTAATTGAGACGTTCAGTCCGTTCGGGAAAAAGTGCCACCACCCCTTTTGCGCATTGAAGGATATCACATTTGATATCCAAAAAGGCGAAACGGTTGGTATCGTGGGCCGCAACGGCAGCGGAAAATCCACCTTGCTTCAGATTCTCTGCGGTATTATACCGCCTACATCCGGTACCATTGATGTTGAAGGAAAAATATCCGCTCTTTTGGAGCTTGGCGCAGGATTCAACCCGGAATTTACAGGAAGGGAAAACACATATATCAATGCCGCCATTATGGGGCTCACGACGGAAGAAATCGACAGATGTTTCGAAGATATCGTCGACTTTGCCGATATCGGTGAATATATTGATCAACCGGTAAAAACGTATTCAAGCGGAATGTATGTGAGGCTGGCTTTTGCTATTGCAATAAATGTCCACCCGGATATCCTAGTTGTGGATGAAGCGCTGGCCGTCGGTGACACGCTTTTTCAGGCCAAATGTTTTCAGAAGTTCCGCCAATTTCAAAAACAAGGTGTTACCATTCTATTTGTCACCCATTCTCTTGATCTTGTTACCAAGTACTGCACGTCTGCGATATTACTGGAAAAAGGAAAGCTGTACTACAGCGGTAGCCCCAAATCGGTTGTGGATGAATACAATCGGCTGATGGTCAACTGCTCCAGATTGCACGGTGACGAACCTGTGCCGTCTCAAGAAGTCGATCCTTTGGTTCAAGATGCGCAGGGTCATTTGGGAGGGGATACTATTGGCAGTGTTTGCAACCCGGATGAAAATCGCTATGGCAATGGAAAGGTAAAAATCGTCCATGTGGGACTTTACACCCAGGAAGGGGAGGTCACGCGAACAATTGTCCATGGTCGTGAGTATGAATTCCGGATGAAGGTGAAATTTTATGAAACCATCCAGGAACCGATATTTGCCTACACGATCAAAGATGTAAAGGGCTATGATATATCCGGAACCAATACGTACTATCAGGACATTGATACGGGAACGGTTCGGGAAGGCAGTATTGTAACGGCAAGATTCCACCAGACGGTGCCCTTGAATACCGGTGGATATCTGATCTCTTTTGGATGTGCCGGCTTCGAAGATGGGGAATATGTCGTATATGAGCGACGATATGATTGTGTTACATTTGAGGTTGTTTCAGACCGTTCAAGTGTTGGTATTTTCGATTTACATTCATCAATTACGATAGAAACTGGAATTTCATGAAGTATTTTCAATCAGGTTCACTAACCGAAATCAACTGTATGACCCAAAATGATTCCGGGATCTGGCAGAAAACCGGAGAAAAAGGGATCGACTATACGGAAGGAGCGCCAGCCGAGGAATATCTGAAAAAAATTTTTTCGTCGATATTCGATGTTGGTTCGCTTTCTTCCGATCTTGATCGAAGTGTGATCGATTGGTCATCAGAGTACCATCTAAGCTCAAGCAGGGCCAACCTACTGCGCAGTGTTGTTTTGGATTCGGTCGAAACCGCATTGGAGTTGGGATGCGGATGCGGGGCCTTGACCAAGTACCTGGGTGAACAGAACATTCAAGTCGATGCGGTTGAAGGGAGTTATACGCGGGCCGAGATTGCCAAGCTTCGGAACCGTGCGCATCAGAACGTAAACATTATTCATGCGAATTTCAATGAGCTTCGGTTCCCGGAAAACCATTATAATGCGGTTTTCCTGATCGGCGTTCTGGAATATGCAAGCAAATTCATGGATTCCGCTGCCGGGGATGCAGATGCACTGATTCAGATCCTGAAGATCGCAAAAACGGCTGTGAAAAAAAACGGACTGTTGTTTATCGCAATAGAAAACCGTCTCGGTCTCAAATACTGGATGGGGGCGACCGAAGATCATTACGGAATACCATACACAGGCCTGTATAATTATCCAATGAATCAGGGGATACGGACATACAGCCTGACTGAGTGGGACCAATTGTTGGCGGCTTCCGGTATTCAGCATTCACGTTTTATTTATCCGTTTCCGGATTATAAACTGCCCAGTGTCGTTTTATCTGGTGAGTATCTCCAGGATGAAAAATTTGCGTACAATCATTTGTATCGTATAAATTCAAGAGATTATACAAATGACTGGCGTCACGGATTGGACGAGTTTCAGCTCTGGAAATCCCTGCACCATTCCCGCTGTGTGAATCAATTTGCAAATTCATTTTTCATTGTTTGTGCAGATGAAACGGATATTTTGTCAGAAGTATTTCCGTATGATTTCATTCATTTTTCATCCGCATCAAGGGACCGCTGCTTTAAAACAACGACATATAAAAAGGCGGGTGAAAACCACATCTATAAAAAAAAAGAAAATGAAGAAGATATTTTCAATAAACGTTCATTGATTAAGCATACCGTGTCCGAGGATCAATTTTATCATGGCCCGCTTTTATCTGAGATGTGGATACTGTCACTCTATAGTGATGACTCGAAGCGGGGCTTCTGCACATTATTGCAGTCGTTTTATGATTATCTGAAAACAATATACCACAGCCAATATCCAGATTCGCGCGTCATTGATATTCTGCCCTCCAATATCATTGTACAGGAGGATGGTACCTATGCGATATTTGACCAGGAATGGCGGATTGAAGAAAACGTGCCCGTCGAGTTTCTTCTGTTTCGGGCGCTGTTGTGGTTTGCTCACCACAATCGGGGATTGGTCGCAGCAACCTTTGCGAAACAGAATATCCGAAATATAATCGAATTTATCGAACACCATTTTGCTGCACTGAATCTGAATCTTTCCAACATGGCAGATGCTTATATCGCACTGGAACAGCAGATTCAGAATTCGATTCATATTCATAATATGGATGGACAGATTCACAATATTCTATACCAGCCGATCATACAATCCATCCTACCGTCTGCTGAAACGATGGCTTTTCAGGCGAGATTATTCTGGGCGGAAGGAAGGGACGAAAGTTTTTATCTGGAAAAAAGTATTTTACCATCCGGCATGGATCAGCAAAATGATTTCGTCCACTTGACTTTTCGGCTGCCTTCTTCCGTTACCCGGATTCAGAGACTGAGATTCGATCCTATGGAGCAGGGGGGACTATTCCTGTTGCGAGAGATTCAACTGGATTGTTGTAACACCGATGAAGATAAGCCATTCCGTATCTTCCGTTTTGACAACAGAGCTGACCTGTTGGCGAATATCGATCTAGTCTATATTCATTCGGATCCATCCACATCCTTTGGCTTTTATTCTGAAAATGAGGATCCGCAATTCATATTCGAGTTGCCGGATCCTTTGCTCGCACGCATTGATGCCGATTTTTTTCAGTTGAGCGTGAAAATCCGGTATCTTACTTCACTTCACCAGGCAAGTGAGGGATATTTAAATCTGTTGAATACATATCGGTATGAACTGGAGGAGCAGTATCATACGATCTGCAGACACGAAAACGAACTGGCAACCATAAAAGCATCTAAGGCATATCGTTTCAACCAGTTTATCCGTTACTGGGCATATGAAAAATTGATGCAAAATTCACCGTTGGTAAAACGATTTGTCATGATGGCAAGCAGGGATGGAGTTGTTGCTTCCTTTCGACAAGCATTTCATTATCTCCGAAGAAATCGAAAACTGCCCTTTCCGGGGCTGTATCTTACCGACTATGAACGATGGATCAATCAAAACAGGCTGACCGATGAACGAAAAAAAGAAATCAAAGAATTGATTCGCGCCTTTTCTTATCAACCCAAAATCAGCATTATTCTGCCGGTTTATAGGATTGAAATGCGATTCATCGAACGCGCGGTTCAGTCGGTTATCGGGCAACTGTATGAAAACTGGGAACTTTGTATTGTTGATGATGCTTCCGGTGATGCAGAACTTCAGCATTTTCTTCAAGATATCAGTGATGCCAATCCAAAAATTTATGCAAAAATTTCGGATGAGAATAAAGGAATTGCGCAGACTTCAAATGTAGCTGCGGAAATGGCTGACGGAGATTTTGTTGCATTTCTGGATCATGATGATGAATTATGTACGGATGCGCTATTTGAGACGGTTCGGGTGTTGAACGAAAAAGAGTTTGATATTGCTTATTCGGATGAGGATATCATTGATGTTGATAACAAGCCGATCGCTCCTCACTTTAAACCCGATTTTTCAATGGATTTATTGCTGTCACACAATTATATTACACACCTGCTGGTCGTTCGCAGAGATTTGTTCCGGAAAGTGGGCGGCTTTTCTTCTGCGTATGATGGAGCGCAGGACTATGATCTATTGCTTAAGCTTTCTGAAGTAACCGATCGAATTTGTCATATTCCGAAAATTTTGTACCACTGGAGAAGTGCGCCGGACTCGACAAGCAATGTTCCTGAACAGAAAAGTTATGCGGACGATGCCGGGAAAAGAGCGCTGGAGGGTGCGTTAAAAAGGAGAAAAATCAACGGTTCCGTGTTGCATGCCGATCGAAGACACTTCTACCTGGTTAAAAGAACAATACTTACCCGTCCGCTTGTGAGT
>CAYTGW010000005.1:3109-30323 GCA_964437395.1 uncultured Desulfocicer sp. | reverse complement strand
CAATGCATACATTCCATAATCGAAAAAACCGCCTATAAGAAATATGAAATTATCGGCATCAGTAATACTAGTGAAAAGGCAGTCACGTTCGAAACCATGCGCATGCTGCAGAAAAAGTATCAACAGTTGCGGTTTTGTGAATATAACATCCCTTTCAATTATTCGAAGATCAACAACTATGGGGTTCGGCAGGCCGAAGGCGAACATGTTGTTTTAATGAACAACGACATTGAACTGATCAACGATGACTGGCTGGAAGCACTTCTGGAACATTCCCAACGAGAGGAAGTCGGGGTTGTCGGAGCCAAGCTGTACTATCCTGACAATACCATTCAACACGCAGGTATCATCTGTGGAATCGCTGGTTTTGCCGGGCATTCTCATCGCCACTATGAACGCAGTCATCCCGGTTATTTCAACCGGCTGATGCTGACTCAGAACGTCAGTGCCGTGACAGGCGCCTTGTTGATGACAAAAAAACAGCTTTACATAGACGTCGGAGGGCTGGATGAGAATAATCTGCGGGTTGCGTTAAGTGATGTAGATTTCTGTCTGAAAATTTTGAAACGTGGATTTGTGAATATATTTACACCATATTGTGAAGCACACCACCATGAATCCGTTTCCAGGGGGTATGATGACACGCCGGCAAATAAAAGCAGGTTTGAGCTTGAAAAACAGTTTTTCATTCGGAAATGGAAGCCATTCCTGGAACAGGGCGATCCATACTATAATCCCAACCTAACACTTGAACGAGAAGATTTCTCCATTCGAATCTGATCATTCTGCCTTGCAAAAACAAATGGATATCCGAATACATCATCTGTCCGTATGAATATGAATCATTCAATCAACAGCCGTATTTCCTTTTCCAATCATCACCAGTGCCTCCTGGGCATCGTTATATTGTATTGGGTTGTGACTGTTTCTATCGGCATTCATGGGTTTTCGATCACCACGTGGCACGAGTTCATTGATGATTCCGCTCAGAATGAAAGCATCTTGGGAGAAGCGCAGGCAATTCGATCCGACGATTTTATCGCAGAACTTCCTTTGATGATCGCCCAATGTACGCATGACCCCGGCTTCCCGGTGATGAACCGGAATATCGGGCTGGGTGAAAACATGCTTGCCAATGCTGTTAAACTGCCGGTTTTGCATCCTCTGACCTTTTTCAGGCCGCATGTCTGGGGGTTTTTCATCGGACCGAATACTGGTCTGGCCTGGCTGTGGAACAGCTATACAGTGGGTATATTTTATTCATTTTTCCTGCTGGCGATGTTGTTTTCCGGTAACCGTTTCTTCCTCTCACTGGCAGGCGCTGTTTTTTTTCTATACTCCCCATTTGTCCAATTCTGGAGTTTCCACTATCTGGAGTTGACAATGTTTGCTGCTTTTATACTTGTCAGCTTGCACGGCATACTTTTTACAAACCGGAAACCACATATTTTTGCACATATGGTGGTGCTGTGCTGGTCAGCCTGCGGTTTTATGCTGAATGTCTACCCGGCCTATCAGGTGCCCTTATCATACCTGATATTGTTCCTTCTTATCGGGTTTACACTGAATCGTTATTATTTTACAAACAACAACCGGCAGGAGCTTTTTTTAAAGAGCAGTGTACTTGTTTTTGCAGGCGTAATCGTGCTTATCATCGGGTTGTACTATTTTGCGGAAAATAAAGAGGTGATTTCCATCACCCAAAACACCATCTATCCAGGCACGCGGTTTGAAACCGGAGGAAATTTTACGCTCCAGTGGCTGTTCAGCAACCTTCTTTTCCCATGGATAAGGGATAAAAGCCTTGTTGAATTCGGCAACATCAGCGAGCAGGGGTCTTTTTTTTTTTTTTTTCATTTGATTTTTATCATCCACTTGTACAACAGAATCCGGCACAAAGATAAAGTGGATGCGATCACAGCTTGTCTTTTCCTATATATTTTCTGCATGCTGATCTATTTGTTTGTTGGGATTCCCAGGCCGGTCAGTAAATATTCCTTGATGTATCTTGTTACGACCAACCGGGCGGTTATCGGGATCGGGGTAGCGAATTTTTTACTTATCATTCGTTACCTCTGTATGCAGCAGGACGTGAAAAGCAAATCTCTGAAGGGATTTGTCAGTCTGGCAATCTTTATCATGATCGTCATTTTCGGGATTACCATGGGAAAAAAGGTCAGCGGGATTTCAAAAATCTATGTTCTTATTGCTGGTATTTCGTATGGATTATTGACCTATTATTTCCTGGATCAAAAAACGAAAGTCGGTTCATTTATTGTATTGACTGTCATCATGATGTTTTCGACTTTCTCTTTCAACCCTATTGTGAGAAATGGGGCTGACTTTATTGCAGACAATTCCTTGTCAAAAAAAATACTTGAAATAGAACGAGAGAAAAAAAATACCTGGACAACGTTCGCACCATGGCTGCTTACCAATTACCTCCGGATGATAGGCGTTCAGTCGATCAACGGCACTCAATCATATCCGCAGCAGGAATTATGGAGAGTGTTTGATCCAGAAGACGCATACTCAAACGCCTACAACCGGTTTTGCCATACGACGTTTCCTCCTATTCCCAATACTGAAAAAAAACGAATCATATCACCGTTTCCCAATCAGATAGAGGTATATATCCGTCCGGACGACCCTGTATTTACATCGTTGGGCGTTGATTATTTTCTCGTGAATCAACAGAATCTCCCTGTCTTTGATTCCATCAGCAGTCTCAGAAGAATTTATTCCTATCACAATCTTTATATCTATCAGAAAGTCAATTGAAACCGGATATTTTATCCGACGAATACAAGAATCTTATCTGTCTTCCAGATGCAGATTCATTTTTTACATTACAAGCGAGGTATGTATGTCAGAGAAAAAAGCCGTGATTATTGGAGCCGGCCCGGCAGGTTTGACTGCCGCATATGAACTATTACACCGAACTGACATTAAGCCGGTTGTTTATGAGATGACGTCGGATATCGGCGGAATTTCCAAAACCGTGAATTACAAGGGCAATAGAATGGATATCGGCGGCCATCGTTTTTTTTCCAAGTCTGACCGCGTCATGAACTGGTGGCTGAACATTTTTCCGGTTCAAGGCGCGCCCTCCAGAGATGATGTGATTTTAAATCGAAAAATCCCCCTTTCAACGAAACCAGATGCCCCTGATCCGGAAAAAGTCGATCGTCTCATGCTGGTCAGAAACCGTCTGTCCAGAATATTTTTTTTGCGGAAGTTTTTCGACTATCCGATTTCATTGAATCTGAATACTTTTTGCAATCTGGGGATCGTAAAAATATGTAAAATCGGATTCAGCTACATCTACGTGAAGGTGTTTCCCATTCGCAATGAACAGTCTCTGGAAGATTTTTTAATCAATCGTTTCGGTAAAGAATTATATACGATTTTTTTTAAAGACTATACGGAAAAGGTATGGGGTGTTCCCTGTGAACTCATCAGTGCCGGCTGGGGTGCGCAGCGAATCAAAGGTTTGTCCGTTACCAAGGCACTGCTGCATGCCGTCAAACAGATGGTCAGAAAAGATACGTCTATTGAGCAAAAAGAAACGGAGACAACTCTGATTGAACAGTTTCTTTATCCCAAGTATGGCCCCGGACAGATGTGGGAAGAAGTTGCCGAAATCGTAAGGCAAAAAGGGGGAGACATCTATTTGCAGCATAAAATTACCGGTTTGACCATACAGAACAACCAGATAATCGGTGTTGAGGTTACAGTGGGTAATGAAGGAAAAAAAGAGGTTGTTCAGGCCGACTATTTCTTTTCCACCATGCCAATCAAAGATTTGATCGTTTCCGTACAAAACGGTGTGCCTGAGCAAGTCTTGGAGGTGGCTAGCGGATTGATGTATCGCGATTTTATCACGGTTGGATTGCTTCTCAAGAAGTTGAAAATACAAAACCACACCCGGCAGAAAACGATCAATAACATTGTCCCGGATAACTGGATATACATTCAGGAACGGGATGTTCGGTTGGGCCGACTTCAGATTTTCAACAACTGGAGCTCCTATATGGTCAAAGATCCGGATACGGTCTGGATTGGTTTGGAATATTTCTGCAATGAGGGAGACGAACTCTGGAGTCAATCCGACGAGGAATTTATCCGTTTTGCGATCAAGGAGTGTGCGAGCATCCATATTATCGAAGAAAGTGACGTTCTGGATGCGACCATCATCCGAATGCCCAAGACCTATCCTGGATATTTCGGTACCTATGATCGTTTTCAAGAGATTCAGGATTACATTGAAAAGTATACGAATCTTTTTTTGATCGGGCGAAACGGTATGCATAAATACAACAATCAGGATCACTCGATGTTAACTGCGATGGTTGCGGTGGATAATATCGTTGCCGGAGAATTCTCAAAGGAAAATATCTGGGCCGTGAATACGGAAGAAGAATATCATGAGGGATAGGGCTCTCTCGCATTTGAATTTTCTGGGGTTCTGTATTTTTCCGGATCGCATTTTCTGTACGGATAATAGCGGCCCGTATTTATTTGATTCATGACCAACAGGCTAGTGATATTCGCTCATTATGATCGGGATCATCGGATTGATGATTATGTGCTCTACTATATCCGGGCTCTGAAGGAATTTTCCAAGGCAATCCTATTCGTTTCTTCGTCATCGCTGCCTGGAATTGAAATATTGAAAGCCGGGAAGCTCTGTGACAAGGTTATCACCAGACATAACATCGGATATGATTTTATGAGCTGGAAAGCCGGATTGGATTCGATCCGGAATCTTTCCGATTATGATGAGTTGATTCTCTGCAATGACAGTGTTTACGGCCCTCTTTTTTCACTTCAAGGTCTTTTTCAGAAGATGCAGGGGAAAGCGGATTTTTGGTGAATTACAGCCAGCCAGGCCAAAAAAAATTATCATATCCAAACGTATTTTCTCGTTTTTACACCGAAGGTTTTTCTTTCCGATGCGTTTCAAATTTTCTTTGCGGGTATTCAACCTCATACCTGCAAAGAAGAAGTCGTTGATTCGTATGAGGTTCAATTAACTCGCCAGCTCCATTCCTGTGGGTTTACACATCAGGTGTATATTGATAATCCTGCAACAGCTCTGAATGTTTTGAATTTGAAGTTGATCCAGATAAGAAACCGTGGCTTCTATCCGGTCTTGAAAAAACTAATATCGATTTCCAGTTATCAGAAGGACAGGTGGACCCCCAATCGAGTGAACACCACCATGCTGCTGTGGAAAAAACTCATTCAGGATCATCATATGCCTTTTGTTAAAGTATCTGTGCTGCGCGACAATCCAGGAACCGTTGATATCAATGACTACAATGAGTTTATTCAGTGCAATACCAAATATGATCCGGAATTGATCCGGAATCACCTGCTGAGGCTTAAAGAAAGTGTGCCGGGCTGAGATCCAAATTCTTCTTTCGACCTATAACGGAGAACCGTATCTTGAAGCACTGTTAAACTCGATTATCCATCAGACGTTTCATAATTGGCAACTGTTGATCCGTGATGATGGTTCTACAGACCAGACCGGGATAATCATTGAGCGGTTTCTTCTTCAATACCCTCAGAAATTCATCCAAATCCAGGATGCGGCCCACAAAAATAACATATGCCTCAGCTATAATGCATTGTTGCGATCTGCCACTGCACCGTATCTGATGTTTTGTGACCAAGATGATGTCTGGTATCCGGAAAAAATTGCGCTTTCCTATCAAAAAATGCGTGAGGTGGAAAAAAAGTCACCCGGCAAACCGATTATTGTCCATTCTGATTTGGAAGTCGTGGATCGGAACCTGGAAACAATTTCCCATTCATTGTGGAAATATCATCGAATCGATCCTGATCTCGGGTATGATCATAAAAATCTGCTGGCATACAATGTGGTCACCGGCTGCACCATGATGATCAATCAGCCGGCAAAATTGATTGCCATTCCAATTCCGGCGCAGGCTTACATGCATGATTGGTGGATTGCAATTCATGTGTCCCGATCCGGCTCTATCGAGTATATCGATCGTCCACTGATAAAATATCGGATACATGCGTTGAATGCATCCGGCACCTATCAGGCCTCGCGGCGCTATTTTTTGCGGCGGGTGTTTCAGTTGCGGTCTATTTTTGTGGAAAATCTAAAGATTTTTCGAATGTTGAGGTTGTTGGATTTCAAGGTCAATTGGGGGGATGTTGTCATAACAAAGCTGCGTATTACGGCATGGAGGGTTATCCATGCTCTATTGAGGACCTGATTTGTGATGATTTCGTTTTTGATTGTAAACTGGAATGGAGGGGATATTTTCAAGCAGTGCATATGCTCCATCGAAAAAAACATAATCCAGGCCGGGATTCACAATTATGAAATCGTTGTGGTGGATAATCACTCATCCGATTTTGACCAGGAATGGCTTCTCTTCAAAAAAAATATTCGGTTTATAAGAAATCAGACAAACTTCCAGTTTGCGACCGGAACCAATCAGTGTGTCGATTATTCAACCGGCGATATTCTTTTTTTTTTAAATAACGATGTAATCTTGGGTGACAATTGTCTGTCCGCCCTGCTGATATGCCTGCTGTCCGGTCGTGCAGACGCAGTCGTGCCAAAGCTGCTGTATCCAAATGGAGGCATCCAGTACAGTATCAGGGGATTTCCGACTTTGTTCAATATATTGACGGCATCGATCGGTCTGCATATTTTTGTGAAGCGACTGGACACATGGTTGTTAAAGAGTTTTGATTACAGCAGAAAACAACTGGTGGATCAGCCGATGTTTTCAGCGGTTCTCATGAATCGGGATACCTGGGATCAAGTCGGCCGGATGGATGGAAAATTTCCATTGCTCTTTAATGATGTCGACTGGTTTTTTCGATTCCGCCAGCGGAAACTGAAATGCTTGTACCTACCGGAGGCGGAAGCGATTCATATACATGGAATGAGTGTGAATAGGAATATGTTCAAGAAAATCATCAGGTCCGTAGCATCTATGATTTGCTATTTTCAAAAACATAAACACCCCGGCACGTTTGGTACCATTTCATTGTATGGCATATCTATCTTCATGGCGATTGTTCGGATATTGCGTGAAGGATTCATTTACACGGAAAAAACCACCAAAATACGATCAGGGAAGCTCGCAGAGCCCTCCAAGGATAAGACGAATATCATCAGTATCGATCCCTTTTGAACAATCGCGACAAGGATACAAAATGAATGCAATAAGAAAAACATCTCTTTCCGTGCTGGTTCCGGCCTACAATGAGGAATACCTTGTAGAGTCGAGTCTGAACCGGTTGCTGGTATTGGAAGAATCCGCCATGCTGGAAAGGATTCAGGTCATTGTTGTGGATGACTGCTCGACAGACAACACCCCCCAGGTGTTAAGCCGTCTTTCAACGGAACTGCCGGCAAAAAGCAAGATGATTGAATGGAAATTTTTAAGACACCCGGAAAATGCCGGCAAAGGAAAGGCACTCCAGACGGCCCTGCAAGAATCCGAATGTGAAATCACCATTATCCATGATGCGGATCTTGAATATTACCCTGAGGATATCTTACGGATGATTCCTCTGTTTATCGAGGAAAACGCGGATGCGGTTTATGGATCTAGATTTGTAACCCATGAATATAGACGAATCCTGATGTTCCGACATGAGTTGGGGAACCGTTTTTTAACCTTTTGTTGCAATCTGATTTCAAATTTAAATCTGACGGATATGGAAACCTGTTATAAGGCCCTTCGGACGGAGTTGTTCAAGAGTATCACATTGCATAGCAGGGATTTTAGAATTGAGCCTGAAATCACGATCAAGCTTGGAAAAAGAAATGCCAGGATTTTCGAAATTCCGATTAATTATTGCGGGAGAACCTATAGTGAAGGAAAGAAAATAAACTGGAAAGATGGTATTAAGGCAATATGGGCGATTATCAAATTCGGTTTTTCGGATGATATTTTCGCAGGCGATCAATTCGGAAGCAAAATACTGATGAGACTGAGCCGGGCGAACCGGTTCAACTCCTGGACGGCCGATATCATACGGCCGTATATCGGGGAAAGCGTGCTGGAGATCGGCGCAGGAATCGGCAACCTTACCAAAAAGCTGATTCCCAAAGAGAGGTATTATCTGACGGATATCAACTCACTCTACCTGGGGATGGCGAAAAATTTACAATTTGATAAACCCTATCTGTCAGTAGAATATCTGGATATCAATGATGTTTCCGAATTCAGGAACGACCGGAAACAGTTTGACACCATTATCTGCCTGAATGTCATTGAACACATTGATGACGATGTAAAGGCAATGCAAAATATTGCAGATCTGTTGGAGGATGACGGCAATGCAATCATCCTGGTTCCAAGGGGACGGAATCTGTTCGGATCACTCGATGAAATCCTGGGGCATAAACGAAGGTATTCGGAATCTGAAATCCGGGCTCTTGCCGAGAAATCCGGCTTCCAGATCACCCACGTTATCCCCTTTAACCGCGTGAGCACGATTCCCTGGTATATCAATGGCAAAATTTTCAAAAAAAGAACGTTTGGTTTATTTCAAATTTATATGATGGATTTATTGACTCCTGTTTTCCGAAAGATCGACAACATGCTTCCGGTACCATCTTTAAGCTACATTTTTATCATGAAAAAAAAGAGAAAGATTTTACTTTAACACTGGAGACCGGCCCAGATGAAATCAGAACTTCGGCTTTTTTGTGGGGTTACGCAAGGGGCTCGCATTATCTCGGCAATCGTTTCTTAACACTGCTTTCCAATATGTTTACCAATTATGGGAGAACCTATCAGGAGGGGAAGAAAATCGGATGGAAAGACGGTTTCCGGGCGATTTATGCCATCCTGAAGTATAATATCTGGAAACGTTGATTGGCAGGATTGTCAACTTTTTGCAGTGCCAATTATATTTTTTCAATAATCATAAAACGTATGCATCTCCTGTCTTGAATAATAAATCCGATTGTTACATACAACCCAGCAACCTTGACAAGCTGACCCACAACAGGCTTCTGGTCAAGAATGTATTCCTGAATGCCTTCGGGTTGTTCGCACCCTTGCTGGCAGCTTTGTATTCGGTTCCCATTATCATTAAAGGCGTCGGGACAGACCGGTTCGGTTTGCTGACCCTGGCATGGGCTGTTGTCGGATATTTCAGTCTGTTTGATCTTGGTCTGAATCGGGCAATCATCCAGATGGTTTCAGAAAAATTGGGCGATGGAAAGGATCATGAAATCCCTGAATTGATCTGGACTGCTTTATTTTCCATGTTTGCTCTTGGGCTCGCAGGTGCCTTAATCAGCGTACCTTGTATGCCCCATATTGTCCAGCATGTACTGAACTGCCCTGAAAATCTGAAGAAAGAGGCTTTGCATTCGTTTTACATGATCGGCGCTTCTATCCCTCTTGTTGTTATCCGATCCGGTTTCCGGGGGGTTCTGATTGCCTATCAGCGGTTTGATTTAACAAATGTGGTTCGAATTCCATTGGGCATATTTACCTTTCTGGCGCCATTACTTGTTTTGCTTTTTTCCAATTCGCTTTTCCCCATTGTTTGTACTCTCATGTTCGGATTGATTCTCTCCTGCATTGCATATTTTTTTATATGCATCCGTATTGTGCCACATCTGGGTGAAAAAATTCTTGTCAGAAGGCATCTCATCCTTCCGCTGTTCCGTTTTGGCGGGTGGATGACTGTTACCAATATCATCGGTCCGGTTATGGTTTATATGGATCGTTTTTTTATCGGAGCCATTCTGTCATTAACAGCGGTTGCATTCTATGCTACACCTCATGAAATCGTAACCAAAATCATTTTAATACCCAGTGCGATTACAGGAGTTCTATTTCCGGCTTTTTCAGCGAGCTATTTAAATAATAGTCAAAAACTGACAACGCTTTTTGAACGTGGTGTAAAATATATTTTCATGATCGTATTCCCGATTATCGTCATCATGGTCACTTTTGCCCAGGAAGGATTGATCTTCTGGCTGGGGAATGATTTTGCAAAGAGCAGTATACGGATTTTTCAATGGTTATCGGGTGGAGTATTGCTTAACTGTCTGGCCATGGTTCCATTTTCCCTGATACAGGGTGTGGGAAAACCAGACCTGACGGCAAAGCTTCACCTGATTGAATTGCCAGTTTATCTCTTTTTTTTGTGGTGGCTGATCCTGATAAAAGGTGCGGAAGGAGCAGCGATTGCATGGAGCGGACGTATTGTGCTGGATACCATTCTTCTGTTTGTCTTTTCCCGCAAATTTTTAAAATTGGATAACCGTTCTTTTTCGATCAAAATGACTGCGTTATTTTCTACCTGTCTGATATTGGTGCTCGGATCGATGATAACCGGAACAGGGAATCGATTCATTTTTCTTTCCAGCTTTTTGATCTGCTTTGGATTGACAACATGGTTCTTTCTGGTTGAAAAAGATGAAAAGGAATTCGTTCAGGAAAATTGGAACAAGTATTTAAAGAGATGAAATCTTTTTAGGTATCCGTTTTTTTAAAACAGAATCAATGGAAAGCATAAATGACGATTGTTGATAAAAAAAATATTCTGAACAATCTGGATGCTTCACAGAAAGTCATACTTGAACTGGGCTGCGGTAGCCAAAAGAAGCACAGTGAAGCAATCGGAATCGATGCCATTGACTATGAGTGTGTGGATATTGTCGGGGATATTTTTGAAGTGCTGAAAAAAATACCGGAGCATACCATTGCGGTGATTTATTCCTATCACTTTTTTGAACATGTCACTGATCTGTCCGGACTGATGAAAGAGCTGGAGAGAGTACTGGTTTCCAAAGGAAAACTGCTGGTCGTGGTACCCCATTTTTCAAACCCATATTTTTATTCGGATTATACCCATAAAAACAGTTTTGGACTGTATAGTTTCTCCTATTTTGCCAAAGATACTCTTTTTTCTCGCAAAGTTCCTGCCTATGAAAAAACACCGGCCTTCACCCTTTTGAATGTGAATCTGGTCTTCAAATCACCTGTTCCTTTTTATTTCAGATGGATTGTGAAGCGGTTCTTTCAATATGTGTTTAACCTGAACACCTATGTGAAAGAGTTTTATGAGGAAAATTTATGTTATTGGATCCCTTGTTATGAAATTCAATATGAGTTGATGAATTTCATTGAAGAGTAAATATTGATGAAAATTCTTCTTCTGAGTCGATACACCCGGCTTGGTGCCAGCAGCCGTCTTCGGTCTTATCAGTATCTTCCTTATTTGAAAAACCACGGTATCGAGGTTGATGTCGCACCTCTGTTTGATGATGATTATCTGAAACAACTATATTCCCGGAAAACGAAAAATCTGAAAGAGGTTTTCCATGCATATATTAGAAGAATAGGCATCCTGGTTCAATCCGGAAAGTATGATCTCTTATGGATTGAGTACGAGCTGTTTCCATGGTTACCGTCCTTTGCTGAAAAACTTCTATCCTTATGGGGTATCCCATACATCGTTGATTATGATGATGCTGTTTTTCATCGGTACGATATCCATGCGATGCGTCTGATTCGCATTCTGCTGGGGCAAAAAATTGATCGCATCATGCGCGGCTCTGCTCTGGTTCTTGCCGGAAATTCTTATTTACTGGAAAGGGCGGAAAAGGCAGGAGCAGATCGGGTCGAATATCTTCCAACAGTGGTTGATCTGGAGCGGTATTCTGTCCGGGAAAAACACAGATCCAAGCTGTTCAACATCGGATGGATCGGTTCTCCCTCAACCTCCGGATACCTTCAGGTTCTTCAACCTGTTCTTTCGGAACTCTGTGAGGATCAGAATACCTATGTTACTCTTGTCGGTGCGGAAATGGATTCCATTCCGGGTTTACGAATTCGTTCTTTTCAATGGTCTGAAGTCACGGAAGTAAAGGATATCCAGCAGTTTGATGTGGGAATCATGCCGCTGCCGGATACACTCTGGGCAAAGGGAAAGTGCGGATATAAACTGATTCAATACATGGCCTGCGGTTGCCCTGTAGTTGCTTCTTCTATCGGTGCCAACAGGCAAATTGTGGACAATGGGGAAAAGGATTTGCTATCTACAAACCTTCAGGAATTGAGAGACAATCTTATCCGGCTGAGAGAAGATGCGGGTCTGAGAGACCGCCTCGGGACCAACGGCAGAAAAATGGTAGAAGAGAGGTATTGTTTGCAGGTTACTGGTCCCAGGCTGGCTGCGCTTATTCAGAATCTGGTATAACAAAGTCTCTTGTCCCGGCAGGAAAATTTTTTCAGACATGTAAAACTGAGGACTTCATGTGTGGTATTACAGGGATGATTCAACCGGATCATTCAAAAGAATATTGGACGGATGCATTAAGCAGAATGGCCCTGACAATGTCTCATCGGGGACCGGATGATGACGGAATCTGGTTCGATGAAAGGTCAGGAATCGGTCTAGCACACCGGAGGCTTTCGATCATTGATCTTTCTGAGGAAGGTCATCAGCCCATGACTTCCCATTCCGGGCGATATGTGATCGTGTTCAACGGGGAAATATTTAACTTCAACGATCTACGAAAATCACTCCATCAGGAACAGATTGAATGGAAAGGTAATTCGGATACGGAAGTGATGCTTGCTGCATTTGATACCTGGGGAATTGAGAAAGCAGTAAAGCGGTTCATCGGCATGTTTGCTTTTGCTTTATGGGACAAGCAGAAACAACGATTGTATCTTTGCAGAGACCGTCTGGGAATCAAACCTTTATATTTTTCCCGGATTCCAAACGGACTTCTGTTTGGTTCCGAACTGAAACCGATCATGAAACACCCTGATTTCAATCCCCGAATCGACAGAGACGCACTTGCTCTTTTTTTCCGGCACAGCAACATACCTGCACCATATTCCATTTTTAAAAATACATGGAAACTACTACCCGGAACCCTTCTTTGCGTATCATTGGAAGAACTTCGGAAAGACTCCTGGAGACCTGAACCGGAAGTTTATTGGTCGGCTTTAGAGGTTGCGAAAGACGGACAGAAGAAACCACTTTCCATCAGTTTTCAGGAAGCAGTCGAACAACTGGATTTTCTGCTTCGGGATGCTGTGCGGCTGCGAATGATCAGCGATGTGCCTTTGGGAGCTTTTCTTTCCGGAGGAGTAGACTCATCAACGATCGTTGCCCTGATGCAGGCCCAGTCCACCCGGAAAGTGAAAACATTTTCAATCGGATTTCATGAAACCGGTTATGATGAAGCAGGTTTTGCAAAAAATGTTGCTCGGCATCTGGGAACAGACCATACGGAATTATATGTTTCTCCAGAAGATGCACAGCAGGTTATCCCTGAATTGCCGTCTTTGTTTGATGAACCATTCTCTGATTCCTCACAGATTCCGACTTATCTTCTTTCAAAACTGACACGCGAGCATGTCACGGTTTGTCTTTCAGGGGATGGAGGAGATGAGATTTTTGGCGGTTACAACCGCCATTTTTTATGGGAATCGATCTGGAATGTGATCAAATGGATTCCTGTTCCGGCCAGAACTGCTTTTGCCCGCATGTTCCAATCTGTTCCGCCGGATGCATGGGATTCTCTGATTTACAAACTGATCTCGGTTCTGCCTGAAAAGTTCAGAATAGATACTCCTGGAGATCGAATTTACAAATTACTGGAAGCCGTTACCGCCAAAACACCAGAGTTGATGTATCGCGGCTTTGTCTCTCACTGGAAAAATCCGGAATCCATCGTAATCGGAAGTCAGGAGCCCTTTACCAGGATCACGGACAATCATCATGACTTACATTTCCGGAATTTTACCCATAAGATGATGGCTCTGGATCTGATAACCTATCTGCCGGATGATATTCTGACCAAGGTAGATCGGGCCAGCATGGGGGTGAGTCTGGAAACCCGTGTTCCTATACTCGATCACCGTGTTGTGGAATTTGCCTGGAGTCTGCCACTTGAAATGAAAGTGAAAAACAGACAGGGAAAACGGATTCTTCGTGAAGTGCTGTACAACTACGTCCCCAGAACCCTGATTGAAAGACCCAAAACCGGTTTTGCGATTCCCCTGGATACCTGGTTGCGGGGGCCTCTCCAGAACTGGGCTGAATCGCTGCTGGATAAGCGGCAGATGGAAGAACAGGGTTTTCTGAATCCGGGTCCGATTCATCGCAAATGGGCTGAACACCTTTCCGGAAGGCAGAACCGGCAGCATGAGATATGGGATGTGCTGATGTTTCAGGAATGGAAAAGGCAGTATAACATATGAAACGGATTCTCATTACCGGCGCTTCCGGGTATATCGGAAAGTCATTGGCCACGCGGTTGTCCGGCAAAAACAAGATTATGGGTCTCTATCATCATCATGCCCCGATTGCGGACAGTACAATTATCTGGGAGAAATCCGATCTGTCCAGTATCGAAACCACAGAAAAGCGGATTCAAAATTTTTCTCCGGATATTGTCATTCACAGCGCGGCCATCGCTCACCAGAGTCTTCAGAAAATTGATCAAAAAACCTATTTTGAAGTCAACAGTATTGCCACGGAAAAAATCGCCAGGGCTGCCTATCTGGCCAACCCGGATGTTCAGTTTATCTTTTTGTCTTCCATCTCCATTTATGGAGAGCATGGGTTGACTATACCGGTAATGGAATCCCATAGGTGCAATCCCACCAGTGACTACGGTAAAAGCAAACTGGATGCCGAGAACCGTTTGCTGAATCTGTTTAAAACCGATCAATTGCGATTTTTAACCATTTTCAGGCTTGCACCGGTGTATGATGCTAACTGGAGTTTTAATCTGGATCGAAGAGTTCCGGCACCCTTGAAACTGGCCTATCTGAAATTCGGTTCAGGCAGGCAGATGATGTCAGCCCTGGCAAAGGCCAATCTGGTGGATTGGATTGAATTCTGGATTGAGGCAGAACCATCCGGAATGAAAAAGCCCATGATATTCAATGTATGTGATCAGAAACCCTATTCGTTTCTTGAAATTATCGACATTTTCCGGAAGTCATCAGGCCGGACCGCTTTGCCGGTTCTTTCCTGCCCATTGTCTATTATCTATGCAGCGACAAGAATGATCGGTTTGGTTTTTCCGGGAAAAAGAGAATGGATTCACTCCTGCTATGAAAAGCTTGCATTAAATCTGGTGTTTGATAATAAGAAAATGCTTGAAACCGGTTTTACTCCGGCGCATGATCTTAAAAGTGTTTTTGGTTCATGTTAAAAAAATACCTGAGCATTGGAAAAAATTTACGATCAGTCTGGATTGACAGGACAGTATGATGGAAAAAAAGATTCTAGTTACCGGTGGATCGGGATTCATTGGTTCCAATTTTATCCGACATACATTACAGGCCAAACCCGGAGTCCGGATTTTTAACCTGGATGCTTTGACCTATGCCGGCAACCCATTGAATCTCGTAAATTTGCCGGAAAGTCAACAAGCCCGGTATTGTTTTATACATGGGGATATATGTGATGCCCGGCTGTTGAAAGATCTGTTTCAGCAGGAGAAATTCAACGGGGTCATTCATTTTGCCGCCGAGTCCCATGTGGACCGTTCCATCCACGGACCGGAAGAATTTATCAAGACCAATGTGAATGGTACATTTCAACTGCTTGAAGCCAGCCTTACCATGTGGAACCAAAACGGACAGCACTCCGATTTCCGTTTTCTGCATATTTCCACGGATGAAGTATATGGGAGCCTGGGTGCAAAAGGGTACTTTACGGAGAAAACGCCATATGATCCATCCAGTCCTTATTCAGCATCCAAAGCCTCTTCGGATCATCTGGTAAAAGCATATTTCAGAACCTTTGGTCTTCCGGTTCTTGTGACAAACTGCTCCAACAATTACGGCCCATATCAGTTTCCGGAAAAATTGATTCCCCTGATGATTTTACATATCATTGAAAAAAAAGAACTACCTGTTTACGGGGATGGGAAAAATGTCCGGGACTGGCTTTACGTGATGGATCATTGTGAGGCTTTATTACAAGTTTTTAATGAGGGGATTGTCGGTGAAACCTACAATATCGGAGGCGGAACCGAACTTCAGAACATTCAGATCGTTCACCTGCTTTGCGATCTGCTGGATGCAAAACTGGGCCGTTCCGGGAAAAATACCAGCAGAAATTTAATCCGATTTGTCACCGATCGGCCTGGTCATGATCGCCGGTATGCCATTGATGCCTCAAAGATTAAAAAGGAACTGGGCTGGAAAGCCAGATTTGTCTTTCAGGATGCAATTGCAGAGACCCTTGACTGGTATATTGATCATATGGACTGGGTAAATTCGGTTCGAAGCGGTGAGTATAAAAAGTGGATTGAAAACAACTATGGGAAAAGGTGATTCTGGTTGGAGATGAATGGGCAGGCACAGGGGCCTGCCCCTACGATTTATGACATCTTGATTACAAAGATGAAAGGAATTGAATAGGATGAAGGGCATTATTCTGGCTGGAGGTTCCGGTACCAGGCTGTATCCGATCACAAAGGTCGTCAGCAAACAACTTCTGCCGGTTTACGATAAACCGATGATTTACTATCCACTGTCTGTTCTCATGCTTGCGGGCATCCGTGATATATTGATTATTTCAACCCCCGAGGATCTTCCCAATTTTAAAAGACTTCTGGAGGATGGTTCTCAATGGGGAATCTCTTTCACCTATGCTGTTCAGCCGCATCCGGAAGGACTAGCCCAGGCGTTTACCATTGGGAAAGAGTTTATTGGTGGTCAGAACGTTTGCCTGATTCTGGGGGACAATATTTTTTATGGACATGGATTGATCGAGCAGTTGAAAGATGCACTTGTCCGAAAAACCGGTGCGACAGTTTTCGGATACTGGGTGAAAGATCCGGAACGATACGGGGTTGTAAAATTTGATAAAAACGGTCAGGCCATAAATATTGTGGAAAAACCCAAAGAACCTCTTTCGAACTGGGCTGTAACCGGTCTTTACTTTTACGATAATCGTGTTGTGGATATTGCCGCAAGTCTCAAGCCGTCTGCCAGGGGAGAACTGGAAATCACCGATGTTAATAAAACATATCTGGAAATGGGAGAATTGTATGTCCAGAAATTGGGGAGAGGCGTTGCCTGGCTCGACACCGGAACCCATGAAAGCCTGATGCAGGCTTCCAATTTTATTGAGGCCATTGAAGAACGACAGGGACTGCGCGTTGCCTGCATTGATGAAATCGCATACAAAATGGGATATATCAGCCAAATACAGGTTGAAGTGATAGCAAGGACCCTGGCTAAAAATAATTATGGCCAGTATTTGCTGGAAATGCTCAAACATGATGAGAAGTTTATTCTATGAAAGTGATATCCACCCATTTGGAAAAAGTGTTCATCATAGAACCCAGGGTCTTTTCGGACAGCCGTGGTTGCTTTTATGAAACCTATCATCGGGAACGATATTTCGAACAGGGTATCTGTTCAGATTTTGTCCAGGATAATTTTTCATATTCAATCCAGGGAACCCTGCGGGGTCTTCATTATCAGTTCCCAAAACCACAAGCCAAGCTTGTTCAGGTATTGCAAGGAGAGATATATGATATCGCCTTGGATATCCGAAGGGGATCGCCTACTTTCGGGCAGTGGGTCGGCGCTTATCTGAGTGAACAGAACAAACAGCAGCTCTATATTCCGGAAGGATTCGCCCATGGATTTGCAGTTCTCAGTCCGGTTGCTCTTTTTGCATATAAATGCAGCGATTTTTATGCACCTGATTGTGAAGGCGGTGTGATCTGGAATGATCCTGATCTCGGGATAGAATGGCCTCTTGATAAGCCGATCCTGTCTGAAAAGGATTTGAAATTCAATCGCCTGAAAGATATTGAATCCAGCCGATTACCGGCTTGTGGAGGATTCAGATGACCATTCTCATTATCGGATGCAAAGGGCAGGTCGGAACAGAATTGTGTATCCGGATGGAAAAAATGAAAATCGATTTTATTGCGGTTGATCTTCCTGAAATCGATATCACCGACCGATCATCCGTTGAAAAATATTTAAATATGCCTCAAATCAAACTGGTCATCAACGCAGCTGCTTATACAGCCGTGGACAAGGCTGAATCTGATGAAAAGACTGCTTTTGCCGTGAATGCCAAAGGTCCGGGTTTGATTGCACAGCTTTGCAAGATCAAAGATATTCCCCTCATTCACATCTCAACGGATTATGTGTTTGATGGAACCAAGAGCAGCCCCTATCTGGAGGATGATCCGGTGTCTCCAGCCGGTGTTTATGGAAAGAGCAAGGCTGCCGGAGATGCCCTGATTCAAAGTATTCTGGAAAGACATATCATTATCCGGACTTCATGGCTGTGCAGCGCACATGGCGCGAATTTCGTTAAAACCATGCTCCGTTTAGGCAGGGAAAAAGAGACCATCAAGGTGGTAAACGATCAAAAAGGGTGTCCCACATTCGCATCTGACATTGCAGAGGCAATTATAATGATCTCGGAAAAGTACCTTGGGAATCATGATATTCCTTGGGGGATCTATCATTATTGCGGAAAAGGAGAAACAACCTGGTTTGCGTTTGCCGAACAGATTTTTAAACTGTCAGACCGGAATCAGACATTCAAGCTGAAATCCCTGCTGCCGATTCCATCCTCAGAATATCCCACCCCAACAAAAAGACCGATGAATTCCGTATTGGATTGTAAAAAAATCATAAAAAATTTTGGGATTCAACCCAAACCATGGAAAGAAAGTTTGAAAAAAACCATCAAGGATTTATATCTTCAGAAATCCAATTGTACACATCTTTAGCCCCGTTCATCATCCCTCCAACCATCTTCTTCGTCCTTTTCGTAAAACTCACTTATTCTCAATTTGTTAAATGATGTAGAGATGTAAAAATTATTTTTTTCCCTCAATCGCTGTTTTTTTATTTGACAAGAAAAAAATAGGATGATAGCTGCAAAAAGAAAAATTCGCATAAAATCTCAGAAATCTTTATGCGTCCTTAATTTCAAATGGCAAATACGAAAACAGACGCGATGTGACGGATAAATACACCCCTTCCTTGTGTTTGAATTTCAGTAGGTCATTTAACTCCAAACGATCATGCAATACATTTTTGAACTCTATGAAGAAGTCTATTTATATTGGAATTGCGCTTGTTTTTTGTATTGCCGCGGTATTGTCGATAAAATATTTGTTTTTCAGGGAAGAAATCGGTGAGCAGAGTCATTTATTAAACCCTATTCCTCGAACCATTCGATACAGTTTTACGATTCAAAACAATGGAAACCGGCTGGTAAAAAATGGGCTTTTCCGTACCTGGGGGCCTGTTAAAAAAACCGCTACACAACAGTGTGAACGCACTGATGCTTCCATGCTTTTTAAAATCGTTCCTGATGCACTGGGTAACCAGATGCTTGAGTTTGATCTTAAAAACATCCCTCCCCATGGTATAAAAATTATCACGATAACGTCAGACCTGACAGTTTCGGAAGAAAATAATCTCCTGGAAAAAGATGATCTGCAAAGTTTTCTTATACCGGAAATCTATATTGAATCAGACCATCCGGATTTAATAAAGAAAGCAAATATGCTGAAGAAGGACGGCGTCCTTGAGACAGCTTTGAATATTCATGATTGGGTGGCAGGTCATATTGAATACAGCGGTTACACCAAGAAAGATCGAGGTGCTCTTTATGCATTTAATAAGAAAAAAGGGGATTGTACCGAGTACATGTACCTTTTTATCGCACTTTGCCGGGTATTGGAAATGCCATCCCGGGGTTTTGACGGATATATCTGCAAAGAAAATTCCATATTAAAACCAGCCGGGTTTCATAACTGGGCAGAGTTTAACCATAAAGGCCAATGGATTCTGTCTGACCCCCAGAACCGGGTGTTTCAGAAAGGTGCTGAAAACTATATTGCAATGCGGATATTGAGTCCTTCCGGAAAAAATCCTCAAATGAATTTTAATCGTTTTTATTTAGAGGGTGAAGGGCTATCCGCAAAAATGAATTAATAAAAGAGCCAATTTCAAAACGATTAAAAAGCGTCACCGGCGAAAGTCAGTGCCCAGAAAAGAGCTGAAAATACTGGATAGCGCTACGGTTGCGCCTGACGGCTTGAAAAACTGCACTGCGTGTTTAGTTTTCGCCGGAACTACAACAACAGACTTTTGAAATTGGCTCAAAAGTGCAGTCAAAAAACAGGGAACAAAATATGAGCAAATTATTCACTATCAGACACATCACTTCAATTATCTCATTGGTTGTACTCAGCCTTTCATTCCTTTTTCCTGCAAGTGCAAATGCTGCGGAATCTCTATGCGCTGAGGTCAAGCTTGAGATCAAGCAGGAGGTTTCCCTGGAAAGGCAGGCCTTTCTTGCTCATATGAAAATCAATAATGGACTGACCAACATATCCCTTGAAGATGTGGACATTGATGTCAACTTCACGAATGAAGACGGCAATCCGGTTGTTGCCAGTTTTGATCCCAATGCTGACCCGGAAACGACAGGCGCCCGTTTCTGGATTAGTGTGGATTCGATGGAAAATATTAATAATGTGAACGGCAGTGGTCAAGTATCTCCCTCAACGGCCGCTGATATTTACTGGCTGATCATACCGGTTCCGGGTGCTGCGGATAGTCAGCCCCAGGGCAAGCTTTACTATGTGGGTGCAACTCTGACATACACCATCGGCGGGGAAGAAAACGTAACAAAAGTTACACCCGACTACATCTATGTAAAACCAATGCCGGAGTTGATGCTGGATTATTTTATCACAAAGAATGTTTATGGGGATGATGCGTTTACAACTGAAACCGAACCATCGGTGCCATTTACTTTAGGATTGAGAGTCAAAAACACCGGGTCGGGAATTGCAAAAAGTCTGAAGATCGATTCCGCCCAACCAAAAATAAAAGAGAATGCACAGGGGCTTCTGATCGGCTTTGCCATAAAAAACAGCATGGTTGATGATAAACCTGTCTCCAATACATTACTAGCCGATCTCGGCGACATAGAACCCTCGACATCCGGTATGGCAAGATGGATCATGACCTGTTCTCTTTCCGGAGAATTTGTTTCCTTTGGTGCAACCGTTTCCCATTCGGATGAACTGGGGGGAGAACTGACGTCCATTATTAAACAAGAGGATATCCATACCCATTTTCTTGTCCGTGATGTGATCGCAGATCTTCCCGGAAGGGAAGGTATTCGAGATTTTCTCTCTATTGTTGGTTCCAGCTACAAGCTGTTTGAGTCGGACAGCGAAGACTCGGATGTTACCCATCTTTCTTCCTCTTCTTCCATTCAGTTTCAGAAAACAAGCGGCAGCGAAATCTTTTATACCCTTTCTACTGTTTCTCAATCCGGGTTTATCTTTATCAAACTCCCGGATCCCCGGAACGGCCAGATGATACTGAAAAGCATGACCAGCGCCGGAGCGAAACAGATCAAGGATGAGAATTTCTGGCTCTCCAAGGAACGGAAAGCAAATCCGGCAGATGGCTGGAATCATTTTATCAATCTTTTTGATGTAAATCCTGCGTCGACCTATACGGTTGTTTTTGATGATCCTGGTACAATGCCTCAAGCTCCGGTAATGGCGTTCATTCCGGATCGATCTGGAACCGAAGAGCAGGAAATCTCATTTCTCGTAGAAGCATCAGATCCCAATGGAACGATTCCGGTTTTGTCTGCGCTTTCTCTGCCGGTTGGTGCATCTTTTACCGATCAGGGAAACGGTACGGGTGTTTTCAGATGGACACCCTCAACCGGACAGGCAGGGGTCTACAACAATTCTTTTACAGCTTCTGACGGTGTCCTTCAGGATACCAAAAGAGCGATGATTACCATTAACTCCCATGATGATACGGATGGCGACAGCCTTAACGATGACTGGGAAATGGCCCATTTTGGAACCCTTGACCGGGATGGCACCGGAGACTATGACAATGATGGTATTTCGGATTATATGGAATACCTTTTGGGGACAGATCCAACAAGGAATGATAGCCCGCCGTCGGTTCCTGTGATCCTTTCTCCAACAGCAGGCAATGAAGTAACATCCCTCACGCCGGCTCTTACAATCGAGAACAGCACAGACCCGGATGGTGATGTCCTTACCTATGATTTTGAAATTTTTACGGACGAAACACTCACTCAAATTGTCGCAACATACTCCGGGGTGGCGGAAGGGGCAGGGAATACATCCGTCACAGTGTCACCGGCGCTTACCGATAATACTTCATATGTATTCCGTGTACGGGCCTCAGATGGTGCTGCCAGAAGCCTGTGGGCATATGGATCCTTTTTTGTGAATACGGTAAATAATGCACCTTCGGCTTTTTATATCAGCTTCCCAAAGGATGGATCAAGTGTGGATTCCCTGACACCTTTGGTACAGGTTTCTGCTGCAAACGATCCGGACAGAGATCTACTTGCTTACAATCTTGAGATTTATTCGGATAGCCAGATGACCAACCTGGTTGCATCGGATTCCTCTACTCCGGAACCTTCTGATTGTTTTATTTCCTGGACAGTGAATCAGGCTTTGACCGATGGATCGGATTACTATTTCCGGGCAACGGCATCAGATGAAAACGGCGCTCAAACCTCGACTGCGCCGAGCATGTTCCATGTCAATACCGGAAACCATGCGCCGGCCATACCGGTAGTTTCATCGCCCGCACTACAGAGTGAACAGAGTGCTCTTTCCGTTGATCTTATTGTTCATAATTCAGCCGATGGGGATGGCGATGATCTTACCTATATATTTGAAATCGATAAGGCCGCCACATTTGACAGTCCGGAGAAAACAATATCCGGACCAATATCAGAGGGCAATACACAAACAACATTCCATGCAACAGGTCTTGCCGACAACACCATGTATTATTTCCGTGTAAAGGCCTCTGATGCTGTGGCAGAGAGTTCCTGGGCTTTTGGAAGCTTTTTTGTAAACACACAAAATGACGCACCGGAAAAGGTTATTCTGGAAAATCCAGGAGACCTTTCCTGGGTGACGACTCTTACCCCTGTTCTTTCGGCTGCTCCGGTAATGGATCCGGATGGGGATACGCTTTCTTACCGGTTTGAAGTTTATCTGGACCCGGAGTTAACCAATCTTGCAGCAGAAGGGGTGTCAGGCCAGCGGGTATGGACTATTACAGAGGCGCTTACCGATAATACCCGGTATTTTTTCAGAACCCAGGCCCAGGATCAGGACGGTTCAGTCGGAGAGTGGTCAGAAACCGCTACCTTCTTTACCCAAATGGCTGAAACACCGCAAACCATCAATGTGTCCCTTCAGACACAAGATGGAACACCGCTTCCGGATATTCGGATATACGCGTTCAATGAGGCTGGGTCTTATCTGGGATTGAATGCAGATACAGATCCGGATGGTATTGCGGTTTTTAACCCAACTGATTTTCCCCAGGGCAATGTCAAGTTCAGGGCTGAGTATTTAGGCACCCGGTTCTGGTCCGAGGTCATCACCCTTCCCGGAAGCTTTTCCGCAACCATCTCGATACCGGTTGAAACTGTAACCGTTTCTGTTGCAACCGCGGCTGGACCGGAAGAAAATGTAAAAGTGTATGTATTTACCGAGGCAGGTTCATACCTGGGTCTGAACGGAACAACCCTTTCGGACGGGACTGTAGTGTTTACCCTTCCCGCAGGGGCTGGTTATGATTTCAGGGCCGACATCATGGGGGGGCAGTATTTTAGCCAGGACAATGCGGTAATCAGCGGAGGCAGCAATCAGTTCACGGTTTCTGCCGGTGGCGGGTTATTCTCTATTACCATTCAGGAGAACCCAACCGTTCCGATGGAAGGTATCCGGGTTTACCTGTTCCGGGAAAACGGCAGCTACCTTGGGTTAAACAACGTGACTGACAGCATGGGCAATATTTCTTTTGCCGTCCCTCAAGGCATCTTTAAGGTACGTGCCGATTACCTGGGATATCAGTTCTGGAGTTCAGGCACCCTGATTGAAGCAGACACGGGGATCCATCTGACCATACCGCATCAGGATGTAACCATTACGGTAAACGGTCTTTATGATCAGGCCTCAACACCGATTGAAAATATCCAGGTTTACCTTTTCACGGAAACCGGTGCTTACATGAGCCGGAACGATCAGACAGATTCCGCAGGAGAGGTGGTATTCCACCTTCCGGAAAAGCCTTATAAAGCCCGTGCAGATTATCGAAATCTCCAATTCTGGTCCGAGCTTTTCACCCATCAGGATAAAACAATCCAGATCTCCATGTCTGACGCAGAAGTTCAGGTTGGATGGGGCAGTTTCTTTCTCGAAGGAGTTCCGGTATATGCTTTTACATCCGCAGGCTCATATCTAAGCCTGAACCAGTCAACCGATGGGAACGGAAAGGTTGTTTTCCGGCTGCCGGCAGACGGTAACTATAAGTTCCGGGCGGATTATCAGGCAGGTCAGTACTGGAGCGAGGATACCACCCTTGTTGCCGATCAGGTCAATCCAATACCCATCACCACAGGCGGCGGCACCTTCTCCCTTTCTGTCTTAAAAGGGGTGGATGATCCTATGGTCGGGGTCATGTGCTATGTGTTCAGTGAATCCGGAACCTATTTCGGAACTTATGGGCCCACCAGCAGCGAGGGGGAAGTTTCTTTTGATCTTGCAGACGGAAATTACAACATCCGTGTGGATTATCTTGGATATCAGTTCTGGAGTCCTGCACTCTATAAGGTACCGGAAACTTTATCCGGCACTATTACCATTCCTCATCAGGATGTAACCATTACCGTAAACGGAACATATCAGGGAGTTCAGCAACCGATTCCTTCCATACCGGTCTACCTGTTTACACCAACCGGAAGCTACATGAATCTGAACCTCTCAACAGATTCAAGCGGTCAGGTGGTTTTCAACCTGCCTGATAAATCCTATAAAGTCAGAGCTGATTATCGCAGTCAGCAGTTCTGGTCTCAGGAATTCCTCCAGACAGATACTCTCGTCGATATCCCCATGGCCGATGCAGAAATTACGGTCACCGGCGGCGGACAGCCCATTTCAGATATCCCGGTGTATGTCTTTACCGGTTCAGATTCCTATCTGAACATGAATCAGCATACTGATACGAATGGGAAAGCTGTTTTCAGGCTCCCTGCATCAGGCACTTATAAATTCCGGGGAGATTATCAGGGCAGCAATTACTGGTCAGACGAAGCCTCCCTGGTTCAGGATCAGGTCAATCCTATAACCATTTCAACCGGTGGTGGGCCTTTTACCTTTACGGTTCTAAAAGGTGCGGATATTCCTCTGGTCGGAGCAACCTGCTATGTATTCAGCGAAAGCGGAGCCTATCTTGGAATGAATGCAGTGACCAGTAGTGAAGGCCAGGTTGCTTTTGAGCTGGCAAACGGAAGCTATAAATTCCGGGTGGATTATCTTGGATATCAGTTCTGGAGCAGTGTTTACAATGTACCCACCATCCTCAGCAGCACAATGACCATTCCTCATCAGGATGTCGTTATTTCAATCAACAGTTTATTCCAGGGCATCTCCACCCCACTTTCAGGGGTACCGGTCTACCTGTTTACTCAGGCCGGATCTTATATGAGTCAGACTCAGGCCACAGATTCAAACGGCCATGTGGTCTTTAACCTGCCGAACAAGGCGTATAAAATCCGGGCGGATTACCTGAGCGGACAGTTCTGGTCAGGGGATTTCATTCAGACAGATACCGCTGTTGATATCGCCATGGCCGATGCTGAAATTACGGTCACAGGAGCCGGACAACCGCTCTTCTCCGTACCGGTATATGCGTTTTCAGCATCAGGCTCCTATCTGAACATGAATCAGTCAACCAATGCCAACGGCAAAGCATCATTCCGGTTGCCTGCCGGTTCCTATAAGTTCCGGGCTGATTATCAGAACAATCAATACTGGTCTGGAAACGTGACGCTTGCAGCCGATCAGGTCAACCCCATACCAATTTCAACTGGTGGCGGTGCTTTTACACTTACGGTTCAGCGCAGCAGTAATGAACCCCTGGCCGGAGCGCGCTGTTATGCCTTCAGCGCCCAGGGATCATATCTTGGAATGTCCGGTACAACTGATGCCAATGGGCAAGTCACTTTCAACCTTGCGGATGGCAATTACAAATACAGAGTAGATTATCTGGGGTACCAATTCTGGACCGGAATTTATACAATACCCAATATCCTGTCTGACAGTTATCTCATCGATCATCAGGATGTCGTGGTCACTGTAGAAGGTTTGTATCAATCAACCTCAACACCGATATCCGGAGTAAAAGTCTACCTGTTTACATCCGGAGGTTCTTACATGAGTCAGAATCTGACAACGGATGTGAACGGCCAGGTAACATTTAATCTTCCGGGTGTTGGATACAAGGTGCGGGCTGACTACCTTGGTTACCAGTTCTGGTCAACTCCTTTTATATCAGAGGATGCTGTCGTAACCATCAATCAGGGGCTTGCCAAGGTGCATGTGAGTCGTTCAGGAGCGGACGTCGAAAATGCACGGGTTTATCTCTTTACTGGTGCCGGTTCTTACATGAACTGGAATAAATACACCAACACCCTTGGTGTTACTGAATTTCTCATACCGGACAGGGCATATAAGTTCAGGGCAGATAAAGACGGTAAGCAGGTTTATAGTTCGGTGGTTACCATAACTCCAGGAGTGGAGAATGTGGTGGAGATTGGGTTGGAGTAGTTTGATTGGTTGAATTAGTTTGATTGGTTTGATTGGTTTGATTGGTTGGTTGGGTTGAATTAGTTTGATTGAACTAATTAAACCAATAAAACCAATTCAACCAATAAAACCAATAACATTTATCTATGTCTACGGTCAAGAGATTTGAGGATTTAGAGTGCTGGAAAGAAGCCAGGGATCTGGTTCGACTGGTTTATGCGTTTACACGTAAAAGCAATTTTAAATCTGATTTTGAACTCAAGAATCAAATCAAAAGAAGCGTCGTATCAATTATGGCGAATATTGCTGAAGGGTTTCATAGAAATAGTAACAAAGATTTTATAAAATTTTTGGATTATTCACGATCTTCGATAGCAGAAACGATGAGTCACTGTTACGTTGCTTTGGATCAAAATTATATTGATAACAATGATATGCAAAAAGTTAAATTCCAATCGGATCTTGTCTGGAAGAAAATAAATAATTTTATCAACTATCTGAATAATAACGTTAAAAACCAATAAAACTAATGAAACTAAT
>CAYTGW010000005.1:0-3009 GCA_964437395.1 uncultured Desulfocicer sp. | reverse complement strand
AATCAAACCAATCAAACCAATCACCATTTTAACAACATTGCTATTCCTATCTTCAGCATTATATGCCAACGAGATGCTCCAGAAATCAGTATCTTCAACAATTCAGCAATTCAAACAAGATAAATTATTTATAATCGATACCCGTTCAAAAGATGCATACGATAAAATCAGAATCCCAGGCTCCCTGAATTTTCCTCTTCACGTGATCAAAACAAAACCATTCCTCAAAACCAAACCTGTTGTTCTCATCAACAACGGCTTCTCAATCTCGCTCTTGGAACAGGAATGCATTCATCTTAACCAGAAAGGCTTCAACGCGTCCGTTCTCTCCGGCGGACTCAACGCATGGAAAGATAAAAAAGGCCCTTTGGAAGGAGATCTTCTCGAAGCAAGATTATTCAGCAACGTCACCCCAAATGAGGTACAAGCTGAAATACAAAACAAAAACATCGTCATTATAAACGCGACGGACAATAAAAATTTAGAAAACCTATTTTCAAAAACGATTCACATACAAGACGTCAATAGATTAAATCAAAAAAACCAACAAACAAAACAAACAAAACCAATCAAACAAACAAAACCAATCCAACCGATGGAACAAATAAACGCAAACTCCGTCCTTCTCATCCTCAACCAGGATGGAAAAAAATATGAAACCATAGAATATTTATTCTCGAAAGCCAACATCGGCCCCCTCTTTTTTCTCGAAGGAGGGCTGAACAGTTATCAAACATACCTGGATCATCTGTCTCTCGCACGAAAACCAAGGGAAGAGAGGCTGAAAACCATTGGAAATTGCAGCACCTGTGGAAAGAAAAATGAAACCGACGAAAAAAACTGAACAAGTGAACACATATAATCATTTTCGATACGAGGAAACCATGTCTGTAAAAAATCAATCAGCAATCGCAGCCCTGTCCAATCCGAATGATCACCAACCTGATTTTCGAAGAATGGAAAGGATGAAAAGTTACATTATCTATCTGATGATTATATTGAATGTATTATTCTTCTCATCAGGGATTGCCAATGCAGACAACATTCTTATATCCACAAACACCACGATAGAAACAAACGATACAACATATGATAATCATTCCATAACTATTGATACGTGCACCTTGACGATAAAAGGTTTTCATCAATTTGAAAACATGTCGCTTATCAACGGGGCTAATGTAAGTCATGTTTCCAATAGTTCGACACAGCAATATATTTTAGACCTGGAAATCACAGGCAATCTGACAATTGAATCCGGATCGACAATTGATGTGAATGGTCGGGGTTATTCAGGTGACTATGGCCCTGGTAAAGGAGCTCAAGGGACCACTGGTGGAGGTGGAGCCGGTCATGGCGGAAATGGGGGAAGTGGTTCAGGAGGTGGTGCCGGTGGCCCATCCTATGATGAGATAGACAATCCATCTCAGATCGGCAGTGGTGGTGGTCGTTCAACTGATAGTACAGACAGGGCCGGCGGAAAGGGTGGTGGTGGAATCAAACTCAATGTCGCCGGCACATTGACTAATAATGGTTCAATTCGAGCCAATGGAGCTACAAGTGCATTTTCAACAGGATACAGTGGCGGTGGCGGGTCAGGTGGTTATATCCATTTAACAGTCGGCGAGCTTACCGGATCCGGATCAATAACAGCAAATGGCGGTAGCGCAGGGTATGTGGCTAACGGTGGCGGCGGAGCCGGCGGAAGAATAGCGATTTTTTACAACTCAAACACGCTTACAGGAGCGGTTTCAACTTTTGGCGGTGCAGGTAAGCAGTATGGTGCCAGTGGAAGTGTCTATCTCAAATCTGATGCAACCGGAGTGGATCAGGTTATTTATGACAACAATAACAACTATGGTGCAACAAATTATGTTTCCGGTATATTTCCAGATCTTATTATCCGGAATAAAGCCCTCCTATATGCCAATCAGCAAATCACGGCTGAGAATCTTACCATATTGACAGGGTCTTATTTAAGACATTCTGCAAACAGCTCCACACAACTATATAGTCTTGATATCGAAGTGGTCGGCGATCTGACTGTGGATTCGACCTCATTTATCGATACAAATGGCCATGGTTATATCCATGATCAAGGCATAGGCAAAGGGGTGAAGGGTAACAATCATTCCGGCGGTGCCGGTCATGGCGGAAATGGTGGCAGTGGACAAGACGGTGCGGGTGGACCGGGCTATGATTCGGTAACAAGTCCTTCACAGGTTGGAAGTGGCGGAGGGAATTCAATTAATTGGAATGTGTCAGGCGGCGCCGGTGGAGGAGGAATCAAGCTGGTTGTTGGAGGATCGCTGAATAATAACGGCGCAATCCGGGCCAATGGAAACAATGGCAGCCTCAACACATACTCAGGTGGAGGAGGTTCCGGAGGATTTATCCATCTGACGATTGGAACGCTTACTGGCACAGGCTCGATAACAGCAAATGGCGGAAATGCTGGGCATACAACCAATGGCGGCGGTGGAGCCGGCGGTAGAATTGCCTTGTATTACAATTCAAATACTTCTTCCGGAACAATTTCCGCATATGGCGGAGCAGGTAAACAGTATGGCGCTAGCGGAAGTATCTACCTTAAATCTGGCGCAACCGGAACAGATGAGGTAATATACGATAATAACAATCATTCCGGAGCTTGGAATACAGATTCAGGCACCTACCCCAACATGATTATTCGAAACGGTATAGTTTGGGCACCGGGCCAAAAAACAACCGTAGACAATCTTACACTGACAAACAATTCATTTATCAGACATTCAGCAAACAGCACCTCACAACAATATATTATTAATATCCATGTGATTGGAAATCTTTCTATAGATGCAACTTCATCCATCGATGTAAACGGCCGTGGATATATCCATGATCAAGGCCCTGGCAAAGGGGTCAAGGGTAACAATCATTCCGGCGGTGCTGGTCATGGCGGAAATGGTGGCAGCGGACAAGACGGTGCGGGTGGACCGGGCTATGATTCGGTAACAAGTCCTTCACAGG
>CAYTGW010000004.1:0-46483 GCA_964437395.1 uncultured Desulfocicer sp. | reverse complement strand
GGAAATTTATGGGAAAACCGAAAATCGCCACTGTTTGGCTGGAAGGATGTGCCGGATGCCACATGTCCTTTCTGGATTTGGATGAAGCCCTGCTGGATATTCTGCCTTTGGTGGAGCTGACGGTTTCACCGATAACGGATTTCAAGGATTTTCGGTTTCCGGAAGTGGAGCTGGGGATCATTGAGGGCGGTATCGGCAACGAAGAGCAGCTTGAAATCGCCCGGCATCTCCGCAGTAAGGCTAAAATTATCATGACCTGGGGGGATTGCGCCGTATTCGGCGGCATCAATACCTTGCGAAACTGGATTCCGCAAAAGGAAGTTCTGCATCGTGGTTATGTGGCCTCGGAAAGCACGGTAGACGGTCTCATTCCCATGCACGCGGAAATTCCAAGACTTCTGGACCATGTGATTCCGGTCAATCAGGCCATTGCTGTGGATGTATACATCCCTGGTTGTCCGCCTTCTCCGGAGGTTATCGCCTATAGTCTTACGGAAATCTTGAAAGGCAAGATTCCGGTTCTTCCGAGCGACATGATACATTTTGATTAAGGAGACAAACGCATGAGCGCTGCCCAACAAATTACCATCAATCCAATCAGTCGGCTGGAAGGCCATGGAAAAGTCGTCATTCAACTGGACGCAGATGGCCATGTAGAAGATGCAAAATTTCATGTAACCCAATTCAGGGGCTATGAACGCTTTTGCGAAGGAAGGCCCTTTGAGGAAATGCCCATCATTACCCAGCGGATTTGCGGGATCTGTCCGGTGAGCCATCAACTGGCTTCAGCCAAAGCCTGCGATGCCATTCTCGGTATCGAAATTCCGGAAACCGCCAAGGCCCTGCGGATGCTGTTGCACATGGCTCAATACATTCAATCCCATGCCTTGCATTTTTTTCATCTGGCGAGCCCGGATTTATTGCTGGGATGGGATGCGGATCCGAGTATACGCAACGTGGTGGGGGTGATCCAGGCAGCTCCCGAGGTCGCCCGTAAGGGAATCCGCTTGCGGAAATTCGGTCAGGATATTATCGCGGCCCTGGGAGGTAAAAAAGTTCATCCGGCATATGCCGTACCCGGCGGAGTGATAAGCCCCTTTGCAAAAGTGGATCGTGACCGGCTGCTGCCGGGTTTTGCCGAAGCCTATGATACTTGCCGGATCGCCATGGATCTGATCAAGGACTGGACCGCCAAAAACGAATCGGAAGTTCGTCGCTTTGCCAATTTTTCATCCCTGTATGCCGGTCTGGTGGATGAGAACGGTGCCCCGAACATGTATGACGGCAAGATGCGGATCAAGGGGCATGACGGCTCGGTTGTCGCCCAATTCGATCCCAAAGACTATCTTGATTTCATCGGCGAACATGTGGAATCCTGGTCCTATTTGAAGTTCCCCTATTTCAAACCCCAGGGCTATCCGGATGGCTGCTATCGCGTCGGCCCCTTGGGACGGCTGAATGCGGCAGATGGAATGAGCACACCCAGAGCCGACGCAGAGTATCGGAATTGCAAGCAGTTGGCTGACAGCGATCTGAAAGGCGGATCATTGCTGTTCCACTACACCCGCATCATCGAATTGTTGAATTGTCTGGAGAAAGCTGAAGAAATCATGTCCGGCGATGTGGTTTGCGGCCAGGATATTCGGGTAGCGGCTTCACCGAAGAACAGCGAAGGAGTTGGCGTCATTGAGGCTCCCAGGGGGACTTTGATTCATCACTACTGGGTAGATTCCTATGGCGCTATCCAAAAGGTCAACCTGATCGTGGCCACCGGCCATAACAATATCGCCATGAACCGGTCGGTAACCCTGGTGGCCAAGGAATATATCAAGAGCGGGGATGTCCGGGAAGGATTCCTCAATCGCGTGGAAGGCGCCATCCGGTGCTATGACCCCTGTCTTTCCTGCTCGACCCATGCGTTTGGGCAGATGGCATTGGAGGTCCGGATTCATGATAAAACCGGCGCACTGATCCGGGAAATAAGGCGGGATTGACCTATGAACGATAAAAGTGGTAAAGTCACCACAGTATGGATTATCGGCTACGGCAATACCCAACGGCGGGATGACGGAATCGGGCCTTATATCGCCGATCTGCTTCATCAGGAGCTCGGCCATCGGCGTGGATTCCGTATCCGGGCATCGCATCAGTTGGACCCGGTCTTGATTGATGATAAGGTTCCGCCGGATTTTATCATTTTCATTGATTCCACCCACTCCCGATTGGAGGAGGGTTGGCGTTTCCAGGATTTGCAACCGGATTTAAGTCAATGGCCGTTTGCCATGCATCATTTGCCGCCACCCATTTTTTTGGGATTGCTTGGCATGTGCCTCAGTTGTAATCCAACTGCCTGGATCGTCACTGTTCAGGGCGATGATTTCGATTTCGGTACAGGGCTTACGCCGGCATCCAAAATCCGGGCTGATATGGCAGCGTTGGCCATTGGTGAGTTTGCGCGGTTAAGATTTTTCAATCGTTGCAATGAGCGGCCGGTCAATTAGCGGCTGTTTTGATCAAAATATTTGACAACCCAAGCGGTATAAATGATAAGTAAAGGAGTCGTATATGGAAAGGGAAACCGATATTCTGATTATTGACGATGACAAGGATCTGGTCGGTTCCATGCGGATCGTTTTGGAAAGCAAGGGCTACCATGTCCGCATTGCCCATGACGGCAAAGCGGGATATGCCAGGATCCAGGAGAAAACACCGGACCTTATCATTCTCGACGTGATGATGACTTCGGATACGGAAGGATTTGACCTGGCATTTAAATTACGAAACCAGGCTGACTATGAAGCTGTACCGATATTGATGGTGACATCTTTTCCCAAACATATGGCTGAACAGGGTCCTGAAAAATTTCAACATATCATGGGCGAAGAGTGGCCGGTGACGAAATTTCTCGAAAAACCCATCGATCCGGAACAATTGCTGGACTCCGTGGCAAGCTTGCTTCAGGGAGATTGACGATCGTATGTGTGTATTTTCCAAAAAGGATCCCCGCCATGCGAATGGGGTATGAACTGATCAAGGAACAGCTCTTTTTCCGGAAAGAGCTGATTGAAAGAGTTGCCTGGTTCATTCATTTACGATGGCTGTTTGTCTGTGCCGGTTTTGTCGGAAGTATCGCCGGTTATTTGATGTGGCATCCGTTTCCGCATATTTTTTTTCTGACCGTATTTTTGTGCATCGCTGTTTACAATATCGTATTCTACCGTATTTATGTAAAACTGAGCGCCAGGCCTTCACAAGATGAGAAGACCTATGCCCTGTTCGCCCACAGCCAGATTGTTCTGGATCTTTCGGCTTTGGGTCTGATCATCCATTTCACCGGAGGCGTTTACAGTCCTTTTCTGTTTTTCATTCTTTTCCACATTATTATCGCAGGTATCTTGCTTTCACCTGCCAGTTGCTTTGTGTATGGCGGAATCATGCCGGCGGTCCTTGGCACGACTGTTTTGTTGCAGCATCTGGGACTGCTCGCCCGCCGGCCTGTATTGTTCTCAAGCCCTTCGGTGGTTCATGCCTCTGACACGCAAACCCTGTTTTTATTGATTATCGATACGGCTGTCATTCTGGTCACTGCTGCTCTGACGACTACCATTAAAATCAGTTTGCGAATCAAAGGGCGCGAGCTTCTCAGTGTATCCAAAGAACTGACCGCTCAGAACAAGAAGCTCAATGCCCTGTATGAGCTGGTCAAAGAAATGGGCATGCGCACCGGACTCCAGGAACTGATGGATGCTGCCACGCGCCAGGGCACTCAAATCATGGGGGTAAAAGCCTGTGCCATCAAACTGCTGGATGATCAAAGGCGGAAATTGCGTTTTGTTTCCACCTATGGTCTTAGTGGAGATTATATTGCCAAAGGAACGGTGGATATTGAAAAAAGCATCATCAACCGTAAAATTATTGAAGGTTCAGTATATGCTATAGGTCAGATCCATGAAAAGGACCAGTTTCAATATCCGGAGGAGATGCAAAAAGAAGGCATCGCTTCCATGGTCTGCCTGCCTCTGCGAGTGGAAAAAATGATTTTCGGGGTTTTCTGCGTCTACAGCGATATTCCCAATGCCTTTCTGGAAAGCGATATCCGCTTTTTCAGCCTCATGTCCGATTTGACCGCCATCTTTATTGAAAATCTGAAAAGCGAGTTGAACAAGACATGGTTTCTTCAGAAAACAGCCCATCAACTGCGTTCCCCCCTGAATGCGGTTCATAGTATGCTGAAAACCATGCGCAAAGGATACATCGGGGGAATCGATCCGCGCCAGGAAGAAACATTGATGCGATGCGAAAAAAGAATCGAGGGTCTCGGCAGTCTGATCGGAGATTTGTTAGGCCTTAGCATCCGGCGGGCGGGAATGGATCAGAAAAAGATGGTTCCAGTGAATATCGGCCAGGTGGTTGAGAGGCTGCTGCTCATGTACCGGGCCCAGGCAGATGAAAAAAGCATCAACATCCTTCATACGATCCCGGAATCCCTGCCGGATGTTTTAGGTGACAATATGCTTTTTGACGATCTTTTCACCAACCTGATTTCAAACGCCGTTAATTATACTCAAAAGGGCGGAAGCATCCAAATCGCCTTCCAGGCAGAGGCGCCAGGGCGGGTCCGATGCGTAATTAAGGATACAGGCATCGGCATTCCGGAAGAAGAAGTACCGCATCTGTTCACGGAATTTTTCAGGGGTCAGAATGCCAAAGCAACCACGGAAGAAGGTACTGGTCTGGGTCTGGTCATTGTCAAGGAGATCCTGGATCAACTGAACGGCACCATTCAGGTGGAAAGCACCGTAGGCAAGGGCACTTGCCTGACCCTGCGATTGCCGGCAGTGGGTTGAAGGGGCAAATTTCAGGCACAGTAAAACTTATTCCTGAAAATTTCAGTCGTATTTGACGGCAGTATTTGTTTTTATAGTTTAAAACTTCGATCACGGCCGGAGCATTTCTTGAGCCAGAATGTCATGTTTGCTGCCGAAGCCGAACAACACCAGCTTAAAATCCCAACCCTCCCAACTGGCTTCCTGGGCGGCGTTTGAGTCTGTCTTGGTATCTTCCTGTTCGCGGACCTCCTGGAAGAATTGGAATTCCGGGGAATGCAATTCCAGACGATGGGTGTGGGTTTTACAATAGATCAGGTCCAGCAAGGAAAATTCCGGATGGGGAATGGGATCGAATTCTGTTCCCAGGCCAAGACCCAGGCTGAATGAATGGAGCATTTGGTAGGTCTCACGGCCGATTATCACGGTTTGGGTGCTTAAGTTGCCGCTGCGATAAACCCCAAATGGAACTGCGGTCCCTGGTGCCAGATAATCCACAGCTTCTTGAAAGGCGGCGAGATCTTCCACTTTTACATGGTTGACTTCCAGAATCAGATCCCCTTCATGAAGCCCGCCGGATGCAGCTGGAGTGTTTTTGAAAATTCGTGAAACCAGAATGGCGCCGTCCTGGCGTTTGCGCACATCCACGGGCAGAGCCGGAACAGTTCCCCGGCCGTTTTCAAAATGGTTTTGGGAGACGCTTTTCAGCCAGGAAGGGTCGGCTTCCAGGTAAACGCCGCCGATCCATCCTCGCTGGAGGTTTTCTTTTTGCCCTGCACAGGCGGAGATAAGCAACAATAACAGGATAATAATTTGAACTGATATGTGGTGATTGCTTTTCATATTTGGTACCTCCTTTTTGATTTCACTATGATTTAGTATCCTTCATGGTGAAGCGTAAACCGGATTCCGGCGAATTGTCGGAAATTGAGGTTAGAGGGTGAAATAGGAGGTTTGGCTTGTTACAGCGGGGTAACCGCATGTGGTTTTTTTTGGGTCGGTATCGGAAAAACAATTGGGGATAGGGATAAGACTTTGTTAAAAAAATAATTCCGCTCAAAACCGATCATATTTGTCTTTTCATTTTTCTACCTCTTTCTTTGCCTTGGATCAATTGGGTTAAGCGAACCCTTAGTTGTTCTATTTGCCGAGATTGAACCGGGTCAGAATATCGTGCAAACTGTGGGCTTGGTCGGATAGTGTACGGCTGCTTCCGACGATTCCGAAGCAATGGCGGCATTTTTCTGGGTTTCCTGATCGATCCGGCTGAGGCCGATATTGATCTGGGCAATGCTCTGGGCCTGTTCATTGCCGGCCGTGGCAATGTCGGTCACCAGGTCCGTAACCCGGGTGATGGAACCCAGGATTTCCTGTAAGGCTTCGGAGGTGCGGCTGGCGATTTCAGATCCCCGCACGGTTTTATCCACCGAATCTTGGATCAGTTCGTCAGTTTCCCGGGCTGCAGTGACGCTGCGGGCTGCCAGACTTCTGACTTACTGGGCCACCACCGGCACGAATCCCTGTCCGTGTTTGGCGGCTCTGGCCGCTTCCACCGTTGCGTTCAATGCCAATAAATTGGTTTGAAAAGCGATGCTGTCGATCACTTTGACGATGTTGGAAATTTTTTGAGCAGAGGCATTGATTTCATCCATGGCGGTCAGCATTTCGGCCATCTGTCGGCTACTCTTTTCCGCCGCGGCCTTGGTTTGTTCCGCCAGCCGGTTGGTTTCCGCGGAATGGTCCGCATTTGTTTTGGTCCGGGACTCCAGCTCCGCCATGGAGCTGGTAATTTGCTTCAGGGAACTTGCGGTCTGGGTAGTGCCCTGGGCAATGGAACGGCTGGAGCCTGAAACCGTTTGTGATCCGGTGTTGATTGAGGCAGCAACTTGCATGATTTCCGGGACCAGATTGTTCAAATTCGTGATCATGTTTTGAAAAGCCTTGCCGAGAAGGTCTTGCTCCAACAGGATGGAAACGTCTTTTGCAAGATTTCCGGCGGCAATGGCCTCGGCGGTCTCAGCCTTGTTGATTAAAGCTATAACGATCTTTTGATAGGTTCCGGCCAATTCTTCAATTCAAATACGGGAACAATCGGATTCCATGAATTACAAAAAGCGATACCTTAAGAGAGTAACAAGCTGACTCAAAAATTTCCGGAACGGATGCTTTACAATTCCTATATATATTGATAAGCATCTATCCGGTTCATAACTGAGCGATTCCGTGAAGACTAATTTCATCCAGGACACTGCTGAGGACATATCGAAGTTTTTTTTGTTTAGCCCCAAAGTCTGAGGTGTAAGGGATATCGGTGCTTTTCCATCACCCGGGAAGACGGATATAGAATCTTTACGTTATGCTGCCGAAACCATGCTGAGACGCCAAACATCAATCACTATAGGTGACGAAAAAGAAGAATGGTTTTAAAAGGTGACGCTTCTTATTTTATCCGCTTATTACACTTACAAGTTAGAATATGAAATTGGTATTTTTGTGGGAGGCTCGAATGAGTAATGACAACTTGTCAAAATTACTGCGTATTTATGAATGCATACCATGCGTTTTTTTAATTGTTTTCGCTTCAATTGTGTTGAGCATGCAAACCGCATCTGCGGATGAAACAACAGAAGCGCTTTCCATTGCCTGTGATAAAGGGGATCTGGAAGCAGTAAAACACTTAATCGAAAGTGGTTCGGATATAAACACGAAAGATGAATTTGGAGATTCTATTATCGGCAACGCTGCTTCCAAGGGACATCTCGAATTGGTTCGATACCTTCTCGATAAAGGAGCCAAAGTCGATCTTTTCGGCATGAATGAACAGACTCCCATTATGATTGCGTGTAATGAGGGATATTTCGAAATTGTAAAATTATTAGTGGAGCATGATGCTGAAATCAATTTCAAGAACATTCGTGGGGAAAATGCATTGGGCCTTGCCTGCAGGAATGGCAATGTCGAGATAGTGAAATTTCTTTTGAACAGAGGGGCTGATTTAAAAAGCAGAGATATTCGAGGATGCACACCATTTGTTGAAGCTTGTGCACATGGAAATATACAGGCGGCCAAGCTGCTTTTGGAGCATGATGACAGCATCCGTTCTCAGAAGGATGTGATTGCGGAAGCCCTTTATGCCTCAGGTGGATGTAAAAATTTTGAAGAGGTGTTGGATTTTCTAATAGATTTGGGCGCTGATATCAATGGAACGAATGGAAACCGGTTAGGCTGGAATACTCTTATTGAAATGTCTGTAAATGATAGAAGAGAAAAAATTCAATTATTGATTAAAAAGGGGGCGATGGTCGATTTCACTGATAGCAAAGGGAACACTCCATTATTGCTGGCAGCTAAAGGTGGAAAGATGGAAGTTGTGAAAATACTGCTCGATAATGGGGCGGATATTAAACATAAAAATAAAAAGGGGGAAACAGCGCTGACTCTTGCAAAGGATGATGATATCGTTGATTTTCTCAATGAGTATGGGGAAAAACCAGCTATCCCTCTGACATTGGCCTCCTTCGATCTTTTGCATTCTCTTCCTTATGACAAGAGACTGGAGTTTGGACTTAAACTTGCATTCGAAGCCTACTACCGATTGCTGACAAATCAACCGGAACAGCAGTTTTCCGTTCAGACAACATCATCAAAACTCGATGTAGAAAACTATAAATTGATCTACAAGATAGATATCAGCGGTGAAGTTGAGGAATATGAAATAATTCTTTCCAACCGTGCGGATAAAATCAGTGAAAATTTTCAAAACCTAAAAAATACCATTCGAAATTTTTCAGAACAGCACCAGAATGAAAGAAGAGAATTCAAGGGCAGCAGATCTGGATATAATGCATTTCGAGATGAGCAGATGGAACTGCTTTCTCATTTTGATTATTCAGATATGTTTCATGGCTTGCAGCAGGTTGAGCAATCATTGATGTCTGGTAATTTGGGGCCAGAAGTACTTTTTTCCGCTTCGGAGATATATTCCTGGTTAGCCTTTTTTAAAAATAGAAATGAGAACCGAAAGCTTTCCGACATGCTAGCAACGAAATCAACTTGTTATTTTCTTCTCGGGAGTCTGGGAGATTTTGCAAAAGAACATGAATCTTTTTGTGAAGCCTTGTTGCTGTTAAGCCTGGATTATCCGGATGCTGCTGAAAGATCTTTTACGGATATATCAGAATTGGAAAAAATGTTAAAAGCATACATCCGTCAGGATTTTGTTGTATTGAAAAAATTCAGTCAGAGCCCTTCAAGCAATAAACGATTATTGACCTATCTGACAGCCAGGTCTTATGTCCGATCTGATCAGGATAATGTCGCTTGGAAGTATTTTGAATCTCTGGTGGTGAACTATCCGGATTTTCTGATAACCAAGGAATATATAATCGATAAATGGAGTATCGGTTACAGTCGACAAAGTATCGCCACCTATCTGGAAGATCTGATCGAAAATCATTTAACAATTCTTGAAAAATTTTCAGATATGTCCTGGATTGATTATAACGGAGATCTTGATCGGCTGGTTAAAAAGGAAGTCTCGGAAAATAGAAAATTAGAAAAATGGCTTAAGATCCATAAAATTCTGGTTGAAGGCACCAAGAAACTAAAAGGCCAAACCTGCATTTTGGATAGGGATTTTTTAGAAAGCTTTTTGATGGCGGATATGGAAAATGCACTGTATATCTATTATCGGATTGAGGCGGAGCGGCTTGGAAGAGTCACGGAAGCTACTGCAATTGCAGATATTGTGGATTCGATCTATCCGGATAGTTCCCTGAAAAAAGTAATTCAGATTAAAGAAAAAGTCAATTTAAGGGATTTGGTTAAAATTTTGCAGAAGGAAGAAATCGATAGATTTGTTATTTTGATGGCCATTAAAAACAATTTATTTAATATTTCTGTGAGATTTGGCCTGATGAAGATTTATTGCAGCGTTGAAAATCCGGATGCGCTCGGTCTTATAAATCTATTTTTCGTAAATCAGTGGTTTTCTAATCGTCCAATGGCCATTCACTGCCTGGAGGAAGGGGTGAAGGCGGATCCCTACAATTTTTTAATTTATCAAAAATTGTTTGAATACAAAGAGGGGAGTGAATATGTTGTTCAAGGTGAAAAAAGAATTGGAAATTTGTACGGTTTTCTTATTTCTTCCGGAGATTATTACTTTAGGACCGGTGAAATTTCTAAATCAATCTCTTGCTATCAAAAAGCGATTCAGGAAAGCCCCGACCAGCAAACTGCTTATGAAAGATTGGGAGAATTATTTAAAAAAAATAAAGAGTATGATAAAGCCATTCAGACCTTTCAGGGATACCTGAAGTATGATGACAATACCTTGTCGGCAGTAGAAATAAAAAATAAAATGGGTAAAACATTTATTGAAATGGGTGAGTTGACCAAAGCCTATGATATTTACATGGAAAGCAAAACAAGCTGGCAGGCAGCCGCCCTCCTCGGTTTTGCCGAAATAAGCGAGAAGACCGGAAAGATCATGCAGGCAGAGGAATATTTCAAAAAGGCTGCAGATCGTTATCCGACCGGATCATGCCCTAATTTGCTCGGATTGTTTTATCTACGCCAGGGTAATAATGATATGGCGGTTCAGACCTTTAAAAATTATAAAAGATATCAGCAGCAGTATTTAAATTATCTTTACTTCCTGGCCGATCATTTTACCAGCAAAGAGTCGATGGAAAAAATATTTGAGATTTATACGAAAGTGGAAGGTAAAACTTCGGGAGAAGAGTCGTTGTCAAGGTATAAGTATGAATTGGCAAGGGTTTATGCCGATAAAAAATTATATGACCATGCGGCTGCAGTCATAGAACCTTTGGCGTTAAAAGGCAATAATTATGAGAATGTTTCACTTTATCTGATCTTTTGTAAAAATAGTAAAAAGGGTGATCCCGATAAAATTTTATCGACCTTTTTAGAAAAGAACGCATCCAAACCGAAAATGATTTGGTATCTTACCACTTCATGTTTACAATCCGGGATGTTTGATGAGGCATTAAAACTAATTATAGGCCAATTGAACAGGCCAACAACCAATAATCGAGAAAAATTATCAGAAGATCAACTAAGAAAACAATTGATTAGTGCCGTTTTATGCTGGAGGATTACAAATGGTGGCCCAGAAGCAAAGGAAGTAATCAGATCATCCCTTGCACACCGTTTTAATGATTCCTGGAGTGTATCCTGCGTTTCATTTCTTCTCGGAGATATGGATGAAGAAACAATATTGCAAAAAGCCTTATTCAAAAAACAGCGGGCTGAGGTCTTTTTATATTCCGGAATTATGAGAAATAGCAGCGGCAATAAAATGGAAGCATTGAAGAATATTTTATTATATTTGGAGGTTATGGATGAAAAGTCTATATTTTATCATTATGCCTATAATCTCGCAAAAGAGTTGGCGATATAAAATGAAATTCAACACAGCGATGATTATGATTTCTATTTTCCTTTTATATTTCTTATCCTCATGCGGAGTTGGATTTTGTGCTTCTTTTCCTGAAACAATGCAAGCGTTTGAACAGGATTTTAAAAGGATAAACCCGGAAACACTCAAGAGTCATTTTACTACTGTGGTGGAGAATCTTTCTGGGATGAAAATAAATAAACCGGTTCCAATTGAATATCGTCCCCGAGGAGATGTCAAGAATGAATGGGTTATACAAGAGCTAGGGCGGAACAACCTGAAAGACAATTTCAGATTGGAGGGATATGAGTACCTTCTTAACAGATTTCAACTGCTGGATTTGAAAAAACCTTTAAACGAAATCCTGTTGACCTATTATGATGATATTTATGGGTTATATGATCCTCATAAAAAGTCAATTGTTTTCATGATGGGAATAAATCAGCAGGCGGTAATGACAACCCTATTTCATGAATTGATGCATGCAGCTCAGGATTCTGCAATCGATCTGATCAAATATCAGGAAAAACATGGTAGTACAATAGATGAGGAACTGGCTGCTTCAGCATTGATCGAAGGGCAGGCTAGTTCCTTACAGCTCCTTGTTCAGATTGAAAAAAACCTGGAGGGAAAAACAAGGAAAGAGATTATACAGGATGTAATCGACCGCATTAAAGACAATGGAACCGATTCCTTTTTAGCACCTGATGCTGATATTATCAATTCATTACAATCTTTTCCCTATAACTATGGTCTTCTTTTCGTGCTGGAAAGGATAATCAAAGATGACTCTGATTTCTCCGGAATGTTTAAAAAAGTTCCTATATCAACAGAACAAATACTACATATTGAAAAATTCGAAACAAATGAACTACCATTAAAGACTGCTTTGAATGAGAAGAAGAAGCAGATCGCTGCTATTCCTGACGTTAATGTTATCTTTGATACATCGCTCGGCGAATACTATATCAATCAGATATTTAATCGTGTTCATAAATCAAAGGAAGGTGATATTGATAAAGTTTCTGCCGGCTGGGGTGGAGACAGAATTTTTGTCATGAAGTCGGAAAATTCATTATTTTTCATTTGGGACACATTGTGGGATAGTCGGGCTGATGCCAATGAGTTTTATCAACAATACCTGGTTTTTTCTAAAAATCGTTCTAATGCGGATAACTTCTCATCAAACGAAATTTTTAATGCAGTTTATAATAAAGAAGAAGCCGGAGTGTATATAAAAATATATGATAACAGAGTATTAATAATTGAAGGCCAAATCAAGCCAGCGGTATTTAAGAAGATACAAAATATTCTGGATCTGTAGACAAAAGGTTTTCTTTATTCAGGGAAATTTTTGCTATCCTTTCGTCTTTCTTTTTAAGGGATAAAAGGGATAAGACCTTGCTTTTTTCGTATCGGACTATATGCGAAGGGCGTTTGTGTGTCAATAATACACGGCGGGCGGGAATGGATCAGAAGAAGATAGTTCCGGTGAATATCGGCCAGGTGGTTGAGAGGCTGCTGCTCATGTACCGGGCCCAGGCAGATGAAAAAAGCATCAACATCCTTCATACGATCCCGGAATCCCTGCCGGATGTTTTAGGTGACAATATGCTTTTTGACGATCTTTTCACCAACCTGATTTCAAACGCCGTTAATTATACTCAAAAGGGCGGAAGCATCCAAATCGCCTTCCAGGCAGAGGCGCCAGGGCGGGTCCGATGCGTAATTAAGGATACAGGCATCGGCATTCCGGAAGAAGAAGTACCGCATCTGTTCACGGAATTTTTCAGGGGTCAGAATGCCAAAGCAACCACGGAAGAAGGTACTGGTCTGGGTCTGGTCATTGTCAAGGAGATCCTGGATCAACTGAACGGCACCATTCAGGTGGAAAGCACCGTAGGCAAGGGCACTTGCCTGACCCTGCGATTGCCGGCAGTGGGTTGAAGGGGTATGGTAGCATTAAAGTCTTCCTTTGATAATGCAAACCATTCTTCCTGAAAGTCCGGGTTATTCATGTCGAGTCTTACCTTCATTGATCATCATCCTGATGCATCCGACTCAGGTCGGATTCTTCCGGAGCGTGATTATCCATCCATTTGTCAAATTTCTTCAGCCGTGCTTTGTATTTCCTGGTAATACGATCCATCCTGTGATAATAATTAAACATTTTTTAAATTTCGAATCTGCACCGGGTTTATAAAATCGTGATGGAGAATAAAAGTATGATCGGTTTGAAATTAAGAGACGAATTTATGGGTTATCAAATGCCAGGAACGGAGATTCCTCTATGAACCAGCGGGAGACGGGGCAGGTGGTCATTTTTGGCTATTATGTTGTAAGGATATCATAGGAGGTAGATTGAAATGTTTGACCTGACGTCGGATCTCTTGAAACAGATCGCTTTGGGTGAGGATTCCGTTCTTGAATTGAAAACAGTTGAATTCACCGGAAATAAGGTTTCCGGACCGCACCGGAACAGCATGGCGGATGAGATGGCAGCCATGGCAAATACCCATACCGGTGTTATTCTTCTTGGCGTGGATGATCAATCCAGAACGGTTACGGGTATTCCGGTTGGAAAACTGGATGTCGCGGAAACCTGGCTGCGGAATATATGCAATGACCTGATTGACCCACCATTGGATTGCATTATCCGGAAAGTTCCGATTACATTGGATGATGACATCGAAAGAACCATCATACGCATTGATATTCCCAGAAGTCTTTTTGTTCACCAGAGTCCCGGCGGTTATTTCCGGCGCATCGGCAGTTCCCGACGTCAGATGAAGCCCGATATTTTGGCGAGGCTGTTTCAGCAGCGAAGTCAGACCAGGATGATTCGTTTTGACGAGCAGCCTGTGCCTGGAGCCACGATCAACAATCTCAATCCAAAGTTGTGGAGTCGCTTCAGAACGACCATTTCACCAAAAGATGATTTGGAATTTCTGGAAAAAATGAAACTGATCGTCAAAGATGTAGATGGTGTAACAAGGCCGACGGTCAGTGGTATTCTGATGACCTGTGACGAACCGGAATCCTTTATGAGTAGTGCCTATATACAGGCAGTCTGTTATCGAGGAACTGAGCGGAATGCTGCCTACCAGCTTGATGCGAAAGATATCAACGGCCCCCTGGATATTCAGATCCGGGATGCCTGCAAGTTTGTTGATCGGAATATGCGTGTCTATGCCATCAAGGCCCCGAACCGGATTGAGACACCGCAGTTCTCATTGAATGCCGTATTTGAAGCTGTTGTAAATGCGGTAGCACATCGGGATTATGCTGTCTATGGCTCAAAAATCCGCTTGCACCAGTTTGCGGACAGACTTGAAATTTTTTCCCCGGGTTCAATTCCCAATACTATGACGGTTGACAGTTTGTCGGAACGGCAATCCGCCAGAAACGAACTCATTACTTCCTTGTTGGCCCGTTGTTCCATGAATATGGATGTCATCGGCAGTCAGCGAAATTATATCATGGACAAACGGGGAGAAGGAGTGCCGATTATCCTGACCGAAAGCAAAATCCTCTCCGGAAAAAAACCGGTATACCGCCTGTTCGATGATGCGGAATTGATGCTGACAATTTTTGCTGCTGAACCACCTGGTGAAGAATAGTTATGGGGGCAACCAAGTTACCTTTAAAACCGCGCAATAATTTTTTTTATTGTCAGAATTCCACAATCGGTATCAACGGAATCTCCGGATAGATCTGCCCATGACAGGGCGGCATGGAGTTGTATACCCAGTCGATATCGACGCTGCCGACTTCCGTAAAGCGGGATGTCGAAAATCCGTTGAAGGTTCCCCGGACCAGGACATCCTCCATTTTCATGGTGAGTCCGAAAACAGCCACATGGGCACCTTTTGGAATGGTTTTCAATTCCTTCCGGTAAGCTAGGGAGGAAAACGCAAGCCTCCTGCTGTCGGCTGCCTGACATTGCAGAACCGGTATGATGACCGGGAACCCGTCATCGGCAATCCATGCGATGAATTTCAAGGCATCCAGGCGGTTGAATATGCCCTCTGCAAAAGGTTTGAGAATCCGGTCCTGGATAGCGGTTTTTAATCCGCTCTTGGCCCATTTGGTCATCAGGGAGGATAGTACAATACTGCCCAGCGGCAGTCCTTCCTGTCCGTATGTTTCTACAAGGTCAAAGAAATGAACCGTGTGGATGCCGAAATAGGCATTGTACCGGAACATGGTCAGATTGTTGTAAGCCTCAAATTCAGGGCCTTCTTTTTTCAGATGGGTCCATCTTGCCTTTCCGCGCCATACCTTCCGGTCCAGGGTCATGATCAGAAAGCCGATACTGTTGTTCTTCTGAATGTATTCCTTGCTTTTTCCCTTGCAGAACTCTCCTATGGTTACAACTGTTGGGCTTGCGGCCTGAATGGATGTGATCAAAGAGACATGGGGAAGTCCTTCCGGGGTGATAGAGGCGACAATACCGATTTTTTCCTCTGGTTTAAAGGCTTTGATTTCATCTTCCGTGAACTGTTTTTTGGTATCGGATATCATCGGTTTCTCCTTATTGATTTGCGGCGGATTTTTTTTCCTGAACTATTTTTTCTTCAAGTCTTGTCGAACCAGTCCATGCAACAATCGCAGAATTTACGCCGGACTCTTTTGCGATCCGGGCAAACTTCTCCATGGATTCTTTTTGTACAAGCAATTCATCCTGCAATACCCATTTTTCGCCCAGCCGGAGATATTTATCTTTGCAGAGATTATTAAAGGCACAAAGCTCCCATCGATCCACAATGTCGGAAAGATTTTTTGCAATAAAGTTTCCGATCCCTGCAATGTTCTCCTCACGGGCAGTCATGCCCGGAATTATGGGAGTCCTGATCCAGAGACCCGATGGGTATATATGACTTCTGATGTATTCTGCTGCATACAGAAGATTTTCAAGGATTCTGTCATTGTACTCCCCTGTGAACTGTTTATGTTTTTCGGTATTCATCTCTTTCAGATCAAACAGTACCATGGATGAATAGGGAAGGAGTTGCTCAAGCGCCCTGGCTGCATACAATCCGCAGGTGTCCAGGGCGGTATGGATTCCCCTTTCCCTAAGGGATTTCAGAAACATCCCGACAAATGCAGCCTGCATTCCGGGCTCTCCTCCGGATACGGTGATGCCGCCTCTGGATTTTTCAAAATAGGCCTTGTCCTTTACTACCTCGTTGGTCAGGTCGTCAAGACTCCATTCTTTTCCCAGAAGTTCCATGGCGGTTGAGGGACACTCTTTGGCACAGGCTCCGCATCCATTGCAGGTGGTCCGGTTGATTTCCATCCCTGTTTCCGTGAGGGAAAGCGAATGGGACGGGCATACTGCTATGCAGGTTTTGCATCCCAGGCATCTTGAACCGATCCAGTGAACCTGGGGCTGCATAGAGATGCTTTCCGGGTTGTGGCACCATTTGCATTTGAGGCTGCAACCTTTGAAAAAAACAGTTGTCCGGATTCCTGGGCCGTCTTCCGTAGACATCCTCTGGATTTCAAGGATTCTGGCTTTTGGTTCAGAATCCATTGTGGCTGACCCTCTGGATGACTTCATTCTGAAGCTCCCGGCCTACGGTGGTAAAGTAGGCGTTGTAGCCGGTTATCCGTACAAGCAGATGCCGGTAATCCTGGGGATTCTTCTGGGCATCGATCAGCACTTTTGGATCCAGAATATTGACCTGGAGTGCCGTGCCTCCGTTTTCCGTATATCCCCGCAAAAAGGCCTTGAATTTGTCCCGATGTTCCGGATCCCGGATAATCGATGGGTTGAATGTAATGGTATGGCTGGCGCCATTGGGCAGATGATTCACATACTCCTCCCATAATCCGTCTGTTTTGGATTTGCCGCCCAGGGCTTTTCCTACTGAATTGGCATTGGCGGTCGGCCCATGGATATCCGCACCATTGGAAGGACAGATCGCGTTGGAAAGAAACTGTCCTTTCCGGCGGCCATCTGCACTTGCTGCCATGACGTATCCATCTCCTGCCCAGTAGTTCCAGCTCAGCATACCGGGCCTGAACTTTCGATTGGTTGATCGGGTGATATGCTTCCAGGTCTCCTCGCACCAGAGTTCCATCACCTGGGTCGCCATCCGGTCTGCGGCATCATCATCCCTGCCGTACTTGGGAGCTTTGTTTTTGGCCATGGCCTGGAGAATTTCATGCCCCTGCCAGTTGTCTTTTAATGCCCGGATCAATTCGGGCATGGTGCATTTCTTTTCATCAAAGATCAGGTATTTTATGGCCAGCAGCGAATCAACCGTGGTTGCGTAAGTGACAGCTTCAATGGTGGCATAGCTGATTTCAGCCCCTCCCTGGGTGACATCCAGACCTTTTTCAGCACATCCCTTTACTAGGCAGGACAGATAGGGTGTGTTGAAATACTCTTTTCGTATCGACTCGGAACATTCATACAAATCAACACATTTCCGGATAATATACCGGACTTGAGCCTCAAACGCTTTCCAGAATTCCTGCCAGGTCTGAAAGCCAGTGGCGTCACCTGTATCCGGGCCGTCCTGGGTGATTTTTTCCTGTTTACCGGTCATGGGATTCCGGTAGGGGAGAAGATCTTTTCCGCCGGTCATGGCAAGTTCCACGGCTTTTAAAAGGTTCAGGTTGTTATCAACGGTTCCGGATCGGTCATTCCCCACCATGGTGTTTTCAAGGCATCCCACCGGTGCATAGTTGAAAACATTATCCTCATGGATGAGATGGCTGATCCCGGACATCTTCGCTTCCAGCATCATGCCGGCCATGGATCGTTCGTCAAAGTTGAGCAGAAAGGGAGCGCCCTGGCTTGAGGAGATCATATCCGTTACTTTATCCAGGAGTGGTTCCGGTGAATTGCGATGAAGCCTTACATTGGGTTTGGGTTCCAGTATGGGAGTCATTTCATCGATCACCTCCAGGAAGGCATAGGTAAGATCATTGGTCAGATCTTTTCCTCCTTTACCCATTCCGGAGAGAGTGATGAGCTGACCGAATCCGGCAGTAATCCCCTGGTTGCCGTTCCGGATCATGGCATCGTAAGCTGTATTGCAATGGATCCAGAAGCACTTCAGAATTTCCTTCCCGAATTCCCGGTTCATTCCCATGTTAAGAGAATACTCCCAGAAGGGCAGAAGATATTGATCAATACGGCCAAAAGAGATTCCCGGACCGGGGTAGTTCTCATCGCTCATGATCAGCATGTGGGTGATCCAGAGTGACTGAACCGCTTCCCAGAAGGTTTTGGGGGGTTCCCATGGAACACGATCCAGATTCTGGGCCATCTGCATGAGCTCTTCCTTCCGGATCGGGTCTGTTTCCTTCTTGGCCAGACTCCGGCATAATCCGGCATAAGCGGCTGAAAAATCTCTCGGCATGGTAGATGCTGTGATCATGGCGCGCAACTGAGATCCTTTTGTTCTGGATTTTTCAACTTGATTCAACTGATTGTACTTCCGGGTAAGATCTTCATGGATACCTTTCCACCCAATCTGCAGGGCTCTTTCATGACCGGGAATCAGATGACCGCTCGTGGCACCGGAGTTGCCATAACCATGATCATGGAACCACTTCATTGCTGCCCTGGCGCCATGTTTCCCGGCTGTCAGTTTATCGTATCTTTTTTGTTCTTGCCGGTTCATACACAGAGAGGTCTGGACATTGAACCGTCCACCGGCGATCAGGTCTCCGGGAAGGATCTCTTTGGGCACATAGTTCACCATGGTTTCCTTGACAAACCACGCTCTTCTTTCCGGCAGACTCCAGGACCAGAAATTTTTATCCAGGGCAACCGTCCTTGCTGCCTGGCGATAGGAACTCACCATGGTCTGCATCAGCATATAGGTTTCCGGAACAATATAAAACGTCATTTCATTAAACTGGATATCCCAGGGGGTTCCGGTAGACCATGCAGTGTATTCATTGTTCCAGGCCCGTTCGTTTCCCTTGAAATAGTAGTCCCTGAGCCAGGTGATTCTGCCGGACAGACTTTTGGGTTTTTTGATCTCAGGAGTTTCTTTTTGTAATGCTGGTAAGGTCATGGGGTTCTCCTTATTGTGTTATAAGTTCTTTCAGGATTTTTTCGCCATGGGCAAGCAGACGGGTCATCACATGGACAGCATCGTTTTCACTCTTTTTTTCAATGGCAGCAGCCAGTTGATGGTGAAAGTCAAGAACGGTTGGAATCACAGAGGGCAGGCTGAAAAACAATCCGGTGAGATTGGTGTAAACCTGTTTGAAAGAGTTCAGGAGAAGGGGATAGCTCGGATTGTCGGTTAAAATGGCAAGAAGCAGATGAAATTCAAAATCCAGTTCAGTCAGAAGGTGGATGTTATTTCGGGCAGCATCCTGTTCCTGCTGGACAAGCTGATTCAGTTCTCCGGCCTGCTGGTCTGTACGATTCCTGGCCGCCAGCTTTGCATTTTCTGTTTCAAACAGGATTCGCATGTCGAGCAGTCCGTCCAGAAGCTTTGGCTCCAGTTTCCCGTCATGATAGTTGACAAGGGAGTTCAAGAGGGCAAGGGAGCCTTCTTTTCTGTAATCATTGACAACCGAACCAATCCTGGGTTTCAGGGAAACCAGTCCTTTGGCGGCAATTTCTACAAGCGCTTCATGGACAACCGGCCTGCTCACATCAAGTTGAAGGGCCAGTTCTCTTTCCGAGGGGAGTTTCTGTCCCGGAGACAATTTTCCGGAGATGATCAATTCTTCAAAGCGGGTAGCGCAAATATCTTTTAATGAATCGGTTTTCACTGGTTTTAATCTGGGTATCATAATTTTCCTTTTCTGGCTGGTGGTATTACCAAGCTATCAAATGCCTATACCGCTGTCAAGGAGGAAATGCAGTGTAATTTTTATGTTGACATATTTTGTATTGACATAACATAACTCAAATGGTTCTATTGCTGATAATAAATGGCCTCACATTTTATAGCAGCCACTTCTGGTATAATGGTTGAAAGGAAGGACGCTATGATGAGATTTGAATGGGATTCAGAGAAGTCAGCAGCAAATCTCAAAAAGCACAAAGTCACGTTTCAAGAAGCTGCTACAGTCTTTGAAGATCCTCTGGCCATTACGTTCCAAGACATTGACCATTCAGAGGATGAAGAAAGACAACTGACTTTTGGTTTGTCGCTACAGAAACGACTCATTGTCGTCTCTCATACGGAACGTAAAGACCGAACAAGAATCATAAACGCGCGGCTAATGGACCGCAAAGAAAGGGTGATCTATGAAGAAGGTTAAGACATCAGACGAACTTCGTCCTGAGTACAAGCGGGAAGACCTTGGTGTAGGAGTCCGCGGTAAGTACTTTGAAGAGTACTGCAAAGGCACCAATCTCGTACTCCTGAGTCCCGATGTAGCAAAAGTATTCTCTACCGAGAAAGCTGTCAATGATGCACTTCGGTCTCTCATCGGTATAGCTGAGAAATCAATGGGCCGAAAAAGTCGTTCTACCAGATCAGTTAAAAAGTCTGCCTCCCGGTGAACTTCGTGTTAAGTGGAAGCGGTATAGAGAGAGGTATATGGATCGATGATCGTATAAATCCAAACCCAATAAGCGAACTCATGATCCGTTTGAAAAACATACTTTTTTTTATTCTGATGGCAGGGATCTGTATGTATTGTCTTGTTTCCTGCTCCTCCATCAATCTGAAGCCGTACTATACAGATCTTTTTGATCATTATGATGATCCCGAGACCTATTTTTTTGTATCTGTCTCCGGAAATGACATCATTCAGGTCATGCGCATGATTGAAGAGAACATCATACCCATCAATGCAACCGATCCCTATGGACAGACAGCGGTTATTCTGGCAGCGCAAAAGGGACATCTGGGAATGATGGAGTATCTCATTCAGCAAAAAGCAGATCTGAATATTATGGATGAAGACGGGTCTACCGCTTTGATGTCCGCTATCCAGAACGGGTATATGGATATAGCGGTTCTGCTTGTCAACGAGGGGGCTGGAATCAATACAAAGGACCTTTCCGGAAATTTCCCGTTGCAGATTGCAATCACGAATAATGAAACGGAATTTGTTATTTTTTTACTGGAACGGGGTGCGGAGTTGGATATGCACGATGGAGATGGCTATTCTCCCCTGATGACAGCTATCCGTTATGGCAATAAGGTAATTGCGAATCATCTTTTATTGAGAAAATGCAATCTCCGGGTCGCAAACGCTGCCGGGGAAACAGCTCTTCACCTTGCTTTGCAATACAACAACGATGAAATTGCCGGATCATTGATCAAACACGGGGCGGATCTGAATCAGAAAGATGACAGCGGCACTACTCCATTGATGCTTGCTGTGGATTATTACGCAATTGAAATGATCAAACTGATGCTGGACAGAGGTGCAGATCCGGATATCCGGAATCATCTTGGCGAAACCGCTTTAATCAAAGCGTTTATGAACGGGTATATGGAAATCATACCCATTCTTTTGGAGAAAAAACCCAATCTGGATATTCGTGACAACCAGGGATTTACCATTTTAATGAGAGCCGCATATGACGGCTATATCGATATCGTAAAGAGTCTTGTTCAAAATGGTGCAGATCAGACCATACGGAGTTTGGAAGGAAAAACCGCCCTGGATTTGGCACGGGAGCGCCGGTATGAAAATATTGTTGAATTTCTTAAAAGTGCGGTTAAATAGACATCTGACGGTCTGCCGGAAGCGGAGTCGGAGGATTCAGATTCTTTTGATTCTTCTCATTGTATTTTCAATGGGAGCGTGCGGGTTTTTTCATATTCAGCAGCGGGACAGCGCTGTTGCGGAAAATCCGGCAAGAGAAGAGGGGGAGGCTGCCGGCACGATTTATAATTCAGCGCTTCTCATGGGAGAGGTCATCAGCAGGGAGGAATATGATTATCCGGTTCTGGTGATTGCATACCCGCTTTCTTTTTCCAGCGACCCTGTTCAGGATTATATCCTTCTGGATCATGCCGGTCCGTTCATGATGTATGTTCCGGAGGGGAAGTATCGGCTGTATGTCATCAGCGACAGCAACAATGACACTTTTTTTGAGGGTTCGGAAGTCTCCGGCATCTTCAACAACGGAGAAGAGATTCTGATCCGAAAGGGAGAAGTCAGAAAAGGCTTCCGCCTGGTAACCGATATCAAGGTAGCTCAAAAGATCCCGTTTCCCGGGAAATTTTCATTCCGGGATGATATCAATGCAATAACATATCTGGGAAGGAACGGCCAGGTTCGAAAAATCTACGATGAGATGTTTTCATTGAAAAATGCAGAGGCTGGATTATGGAAGCCTTCTTCTTTCATGAAGGCTTATGGGGCCAATATCTATTTTATGGAAAAATATGATCCGGAAAAAATACCGGTTTTGTTTGTTCACGGTACAGAGGGAAGTCCCCAGAACTGGGTATACTACTGGATTCGTCTGGACCGGAAGCGATATCAGCCCTGTTTTTTTTATTATCCGGCCGGTATGCACCTTTCCCTTGCTTCCCGGATACTGTATGAAAACCTGATCTCCCTGAAGCAGCAATATGGCTTTGACAGAATTGCACTGACAGCACACAGTATCGGCGGATTTGTCACAAGGGCGATGTTGATTGATCCGGAATTCAGAAAAGAGCTGTCATTTGTAAAACTGTATGTTACCTTTGCCACCCCCTGGTCCGGGTTTGATTCGGCAGACACCGCTGTCCGTTATTCTTTTAAAAAATTGCCGAACTGGTTTGATGTGGGTACAAGAAGCGCTTTTGGCAAGCGAATCATGCGGGCAAGACTTCCCGAATCAATAAACTATTATCTGTTTTACGGGAAGCAGGACAAGATCGCCCAGGGGAAAGCAATCGATGATCGTGCATTTGCAGAGGCAAAGGGGCATTTTGGATTTGATTGCGACCATGAGACAATCTTATCGGATCGGAAGGTTTTTGATCAATTTGATCGGATATTGGGACAGGAGCTTTAAGACAAAAACCAAAACAGATTTAAAAGAGCCCAAAAGACTGATTGCATCGCTTCGAGGTTGAATTGTTCTGGTTTCATACTTCTGCTGAATAGTCCGATGGATCATAAAGTGCTGATGGGTATGGAAATCAAAAACCGAGTTCCTGCTCCCGGGGAGCTGTTCACTTCAATCTGTCCCTTCAGGGTTTGTGTGATCAGGTTATGAACAACGTGCATCCCGAGGCCGATGCCGCCCCGATTTCTTTTGGTTGTAAAGAATGGATCAAACAGCCGGTGCATGGTTTTTTCATCCATTCCTTTTCCCGTATCCTGATAAATATAGCAGAGGTTGTCTTTTCCCTTCTCAATCTTGATCCGGATGGTTCCTTTTGTTATATTTTCAAACCCATGGATAAGAGAGTTGATAATCAGGTTTGTGGTAATCTGTGAAAATGCACCTGGATAGCTTTTGATCTCGAGGTCTTCCGGACACTCAACAGTTATCGAATGTTCGGTACGTTTGTATCTCGGGCGCAGGCTGTTCACGGTGTCTTCAATATTGGAACGGATATTGAAAATTCTTTTTTCTTCAACCGCCTGATCCACAGCGACATTTTTAAAACTGTTCAATAGCTCTGCTGCCCGTTCCAGGTTTGACAGAACCATCAAAGAAGCTTCCTCGATCTTTTTTGCATATTTTGAAAGTTCATGGGATGAGGGTTGCCGGGAATTGCAGAGTGCATTAAATTCATTCGTTCTATCGGAAAGGAATGAGGCGGAAATCAGGCCAACCCCCAACGGTGTGCTGATTTCGTGGGCAACACCGGCAACCATATCCCCAAGGGTGGCCAGCCTTTCGGATCTCAGCAATTGTTCCAGGGTTTGCTTCCGTTCTGTAACGTCCCTTGTGACACCAATGATTCCGATGGGTTCTCCTTTTGAATCATAAATAAAATTGGCTTCCACTTCACACCATACCTTGGAACCGTCTTTGCGATATAGCTCAATTTCCACCTTTCTCGGTTTATCCGGCGGCTTTTTTCCCTTGAAATGCAGATCCAGCTCTTCCGCCATGGTTTGTGTTGAGATTTCATAAGAAGAAAGCGGCATGATCTCTTCAAGTTTATGGGTGAGCGCTTCTTCCACAGTGTACCCCCGTATCCGTTTAATCGATGGACTGACATAGGTAAAATTCATGTTCATATCCATGGTCCAGATATTGTCAGTGACATTATCCGCAAGAAAACGATATCGTTTTTCACTGTTTTTCAGCAACTCTTCGGTTTGTTTATGCTCTTCAATTTCTGATTCAATCCCGGCCTGTGACACCAGAAGTTCAGCATGTTTTTTTTCCAGCTCTCTTGTCAGTCCGATCTCATTCTGATGCGCGGATAAAAGACCTCTGACAAGCATGGCAATTGAGATGGCAGCTAACGTGTTTAACAGAACGAAATTGGCACCTGCCGCGAACATGACTTCACTGCTGCTGAAAAAGGGGAAGGAATGGCCGAATACACCGGTTTTGATGAGCCATCCGGTTATGGCAAGGGTTATGGCATTGATCATCAGCGCAACTACTGCGGCCCTTGCACCGAAAAAAACAGCGACAAGAATGGCAAATGTAAAGAGCCATGCCGGCCCCCCGCTTAAAGGCCCTACTGAAATGATAACCATCAATCCGACTCCGTAAATTATCAGCAGGGCGATTCCTGAGCGGGCCAGGTATCCAAGTCGACTATATACTAGAAGCCACACGCCGGATATACATACAAGGATGTCAAAAAACAGCAATCCCCACATCTGTTTTTTTATTGCCATTACAGATACAGGAATAAAAACAAAAAGACCGATCAATAAACCGGTACACACGATCAAAAACAGAATACGGGCACGCCAGTAGGTTATGCCGGCATTCCGGATCTCGGTCACGGGAATCATCCGGCTGATGGATCGTTCCTCGAACTGTTTAAAGATACGGATTATTTTTTTTCTATATTTCATGCTTGTATCAGGCTCGAAATTTTAAAACTCACGCCTCGACTCCGTATAGCCAATGAATAGGTTACAGTACCATATATCCTGTTGAATCAAAATGGTTTTAATTTTCTTGACACGCAGAGGCGCTTTGATTCATGATTACATTATGACAAATTGTCTATTTTTAAACAGTTTCTTCCCATTCCCAAATAATTTTATATATTATAATTCAACAAGATAAATCATCATCATCGGTTTTCAATGTTCCGGACAGCAAGATAAGCAGAACATATCCGGTGGAATGAATGATCAAGATCATGGAGACGCTGTCATGAAAAACAATCAAAAAAAAGAGATCATCCGGGAAGCCATTGTTCTGGCGACAAAATGGCAGGAAAGAGCCAACGCACTTCTGACCTCAGAGGAAAGAGGAATTCAGGAACAGATGATGAGGCTTTTGACGCATCACCTGGATAAGGTAATTCTGACAAAGATGATTGACCAGAGCTTCCGTTCGGATAATACCCATCGTGTTGCAGACCAGATCAATTATCTTCTTCGAAACAGCGGTGTTCCGGAATTTTTCTCATCTGTGGAAAAGCTTCTGGTTCAGATGTTTCTCAGTGTGGGCCGGCACATCCCGAACCTTGCGGTTCCCAAGATGATCGACAAGATGCGTCATGACAGCAGCCGCGCCATCATTCCGGGAGAAGTCGATGTTCTGCATGAGCATCTCCGGAAACGCAAACAGCAGGGTGTAAGAATGAATATCAACCATCTTGGGGAAGCGGTTCTGGGAGAAGCCGAAGCAAAGTATCGGCTGGAAACCTATATCCAGGATCTGCTGAACCCGGAGATTGAATATATCTCCGTTAAAATCTCCACAATCTATTCCCAGATTCATGCCCTGGCATTTGAGCATACCATTTCCATATTGAAAGAAAGACTGTCTCTTTTATATCGGACTGCTGCAAGCAACAGATTTGTGAGAAAAGATGGGACGGAAGTTCCAAAATTTGTGAACCTGGATATGGAAGAGTACCGGGATCTTGCGATTACGGCAAAAGCTTTTACCGAAACACTGGATCAGCCGGAATTCAAAAATCATTCCGCAGGCATTGTTCTCCAGGCCTATCTGCCGGACTCTTTTCTCATGCAGAAACAGTTGACCTATTGGGCCATGCATCGGGTTGAACAGGGCGGAAGTCCGATCAAAATCCGTATTGTAAAAGGCGCCAACATGGAGATGGAGATGGTGGAATCCGCTCTTCAGAACTGGCCTCTGGCTACCTATGACCAGAAGCTTCATGTGGATGCAAATTATAAAAGGATGGTCGAATATGGCATGGAATTGGATCATATCCGGGCAGTGCATCTGGGCATTGCTTCCCATAATCTGTTTGAACTTGCCTATGCCTGCAAGGTGGCGGAGAAAAATGGAGTAAAAGAATATTTATCCTTTGAAATGCTGGAAGGAATGGCAGACCATGTAAGACGGGCCATTTGTGAAACCGGGGAAGAGATGGTTCTGTATGCACCGGTTGCAACCAGAGAGCAGTTTATCAGCGCCATTGCCTACCTGATTCGAAGGCTGGATGAAAACACGGCGGAAGACAATTTTCTGCGATACTCTCCCAGTTTGAATCCCGGTTCAAAAGAGTGGCGGTTTCTGGAAAAGCAGTTTGTGGACTCCTGTGAAGCCATAAATGAAGCGCCAATGGGAGCGAACCGGATACAGAACCGGAAAACGGAAAGCTTTTCTTCCACAATCGGGACGTTTTATCAGCACCATTTTGTGAATGAGCCGGATACGGACTGGTGCATGCCCGGAAACCGGGAGTGGGCCAAAGAGATCCGGGATCAATGGGAAAAAAGTCAAAAAGATACTCCCCTTGCAATTCCCATCGTAGTGGGAGGGGAGGAGATATTTACAGACCGGGATATCCGGGAGTGTTTTGACCCTTCCCAGCTTCCGGAAAAGATCTGTGTTGCCTGGTTTGCGCTTGCAGGAATTCAGGATGCTGAGAAAGCAATTGCCACGGCAAAAAACGATCCGGATCATTGGCGGGTTTTAACCCAAAAGGAAAGACATGAAATTCTTTCCAGGGTAGCCATGTGCCTCCGGGAGTCAAGGAAGGATCTGATCGGTGCGGCCATGGCCGGCACCGGAAAAATAATCACGGAAGCGGATGCGGAGGTTTCCGAGGCGATTGATTTTGCAGAATACTACCCTTTTTCCGCAGAAACTTTTTCGAGACTGGAAGGAGTGGAATGCCGGGGAAAAGGAGTCGGTCTGGTGTTGTCTCCCTGGAATTTTCCCATCGCCATTCCCTGCGGAGGGGTCATTGCCGGTCTGGCCGCAGGGAATACCGTTATTTTCAAGCCTTCTTCCGAAGCGGTTCTGCCCGCATGGATATTATGCCGGTGTTTCTGGAAAGCAGGCGTTTCCAGGAATACACTTCAGTTCCTTCCCTGTTCCGGTTCAGAAGCCGGGGCAAGACTCACCCGTCATCCGGATATACAAACTGTAATATTGACCGGCGGAACCGAAACCGGCCTCCGGATTTTGAAATACCGCCCGAACCTGGATCTGGCTGCTGAAACCGGAGGGAAAAATGCAACCATTGTCACTGCCATGTCCGACCGGGATCAGGCCATTAAAAATGTGATTTACTCGGCCTTTGGAAATTGCGGCCAGAAATGCTCTGCTACATCTCTTCTGATTCTTGAAAAAGAAGTTTATGAGGATCAATCATTTGCCAGGCAACTGGCGGATGCGGCAAGGAGTTACCGTGTCGGATCAGTCTGGGATTATGAGAATAAAATCGGTCCATTGATTCATGAACCTGGAAAGGCTCTTCACAATGCATTGACCCGATTGGAAGAAGGAGAGACCTGGCTGTTATCGCCTGCGAACATCCTGAACAACCCGCTGATGTGGACACCCGGCATTAAATGGGGAGTGAAGCCCGGTTCTTACACTCACATGACGGAATTTTTCGGCCCGGTACTGGGGGTGATGTGCGCGGAAGATCTGGATCAGGCCATTACACTGGTCAACCAGACCGGATACGGTCTGACCTCCGGCTTGGAAAGTCTGGATCAACGGGAGCATGAAATATGGAAATCCAGGATCGAGGCCGGAAATCTGTACATCAACCGGGGAACCACCGGTGCCATAGTTCTGAGGCAGCCGTTTGGCGGAATGAAAAAGTCAGCCCTCGGTGCTGGAATCAAGGCAGGAGGCCCTAACTATGTATCTCAGCTCATGGAATTCCGGGAAACCGGGAATCCCCGGATCGGAGCAATCCGGGGAGAATACCTATTGCAGCGCCTGGCCAATTCGTGGCAGCGGGAAACCTCCTGGGGTAAATTTCCGAATTTGAAGGAGGATCTCCAAAAAACAGCAATGGCCATAGAAAGCTATCTGTACTGGATGGAAGAGGAGTTTTCTCAGGTCAAGGATTATTTTCATCTCAGGGGGCAGGATAACCTGGTAAAATATCTGCCGGTCGGCACTGTGATGGTCAGGCTTCATGAAAAGGATTCACTGTTTGATACCCTGGCCCGGATTGCTGCGGTTCAGATCAGTGGCTGTAAACTGATGATCAGCATCCCCACAGGCATGAACAACTCCGTAACCGGTTTTCTGAACGATCACGAAGGCAGAAAGCTGACCGGGGATAAACCATTCATTCACCAGTCGGATCAAGATGTGGCGGATTCATTGAAAACCGTTCATCGGATTCGATACGCCGCACCGGAGCGTGTTCCGGATATTGTTTTTCAGACAGCGGCAAAGACCGGTTTCTATATTGCCCGCAGGCCTGTTTTGATGGAAGGAAGGATCGAGATGCTCCACTACTTCAGGGAACAGAGCATCTGCGACAACTATCACCGGTATGGCAATCTGGGGGAACGGGCGGTTTTGAACACGTAAATACAGGATGCCCAAAAAAGGGATTGATAAAAATTGAAAAATTATAAAAAGAAAATTTTGAAATCAAAAGGTTATACAATAGGATCAGCCGAAGATTTCGGGTGCAATCAAAAGTGTTGGGTTTCGATTCGTTTCATTGTGGGAGCGGCATCTTGCCGCGACAGTACTGTCTTGATTGATATCTTGAAAAAAGCCATATCGCGGCTGGAAGCCGCTCCCACATAATTAGATTATCCATCAGTTTTGATTACACCCGAAGATTTCCTGGGGCTTGACAAGGAAGAATCGCAATGCATTAAAAAAAAGCTTCGCAAAAGCATTCCATTGAATCCAGTTGAGAGAATACCTTCCGGTGTGGAACTGAGCACATCGAATATCAATGGATCAGACAAATGCCTCAAGCCCTTTTCTTTCGATGATGTCCAGTAATTTTTTGGATGCGCCGGTCGGTCGCTTGTTTCCCTGTTCCCATTTTTGTACGGTAGACGGACTGATATTGAATATGGATGCAAGTGCAGCCTGACTCAATTTGAACTTTTTCCGAATGGAGATGATTTTTTCCGGCGAATACTCCTTTACTTCCGGCAGACATAATCTCTGAATATTTTTCATGGTAATCTCATCAATGATACCGCCTTTATGAAGGTCGGTCACGGTGTCGATGATGGATTTTGAAATGGTGTTTCTCATGGTTTTGCATCAATATAGCACTAAGTGATATAGTTTTCAATGGGAAAAATAACACACTTTTTAATCATGTTGTACCTGAATAAAAGCATTTCCGTCACTCCGGGCAAAAGCCGGAGTCCAAGGAATTATGAAATGAATATGTTGGGCCTTTTTATGAAGAATTGATCTGGATAAGAAGATTGAGATGAGGGGACGCAGGTTTGTCCGATAGGCCGATGACTTTCATATTCTGGTGAAAAGTCTCTGGAGTGATAACAGGTAAAAGATAAACAAAATGTTCCATGAATTGCTTCAGCACGGAAAATAAATTCAAAAGGGGCGCAGATTGGTCTTGATTCTGTCAAGCCCAATCCGGCACCCCCTGATATATCAAAAACAATGTTTAATCCAAAACCGGCCTATTCCGGTTCACCGGTCGCAACCGGCCTGCCCGAAGGATTCTGAATCCAGCCGTCTGTGCTTCCGGGAATGGCGGGATCTGCCACATAGGCAGGATCTTCAACATAGTCGGTGCTCCAGCCTTCCCATCCGTCGGAGTAATTGCGTACATTGTCATAGCCCATGAGATAGGCATGGAGGAAGCTCAGACTGGAGCGGTAGCCGCTGCCGCAGTAAAAGATTACTTCCTTGTCAAAGACATTGCTTGCTGTGCTGGATGTAATGCCCAGATCTTCCCACAGGGTACGAACTTCCGTATAACTCCTTATCGTGTCATCCGCATCCAGATACTCCCGATCCGGATTGTCTGCATTAAAGGCATACACCGCGCCCGGAATGCGTCCTTTTTGCACAACATAGCTGTAACCGCTTACCTTGCCGATGTATTCATCCATCGTCCGAACATCGGCCATCAAAGTGTCTGAAGTATCGTAATTGGCTGCCACATCGTCTGTTGTGGCAATATATTCCGGGTGAAGGGTTCCGTCATAGGTGACCGGGACTGGTTCGTTGATGGTCGTTTCACTCTCTCCGCCGGAAGCAATCCAAGCGCCATATCCGCCGTTCAATACGCGCACATCCTCCACCCCGGCATATTTTAATATCCACCAAAGCCGTGTAGCGAAAATCGGATTGTTGCTGTATACCACCACCGTGGTGTCGGCGGTAATTCCCATGGAGCCTACAGATGCTTTGAGTTCATCCTCCGGAAGGAGAAACCATCTCGGAAATCCGTTTTCATAAACATCGGAATTGGAGTGGATGGCTCCTGGAATGTGGCCGGTCAGATAGGAATTGTCCGCCCATCCTTTTTCCATATCCTCGAAACTCCCCCACTGGGTTTCGAAAATCAGGTATTTGTGGTCGCGGTCATAATTGTAGTTGACAGGGGCTTCGGATGTGCTTCCGGAAGAATGATAATCAATCAGTGCCTTGATCCACCCTGCATACACCAGTTCATCATAGCGGGCCATTTTTTCCATGGGCAGACTGCTGTCTGCTGCCCATTCCCACATGGAGCCGTCATAATTGGAGATCACCTTATATCCCATGAGTTTTAACGCAAAGTAAACAAAACCGCTTCGGATTCCTGCCGTGCAGTAGGATGTTACCTCCTTATCGGTAGTGATTCCTCTGGATTCCAGAAGTTCTTTCATCTGACTGTACTCCAGAATGGTTTTGTCTTCGGCGTTGTAAAACCAGGCATAGGGGATCTGGACAGCGCCGGTCATATGACCGCCCCTTACTTCTCCATACAACTGCCAGCCATTGTATTCTTCATCGGTTCGGGAATCGATGACTGCAAAATCATTGCTTCCCAACCGGTTGTGGATATAATCGCTTGTGGGATTCAGGTCTGCCTTGATTTCTGCTGTAAACACGACAGGCTCTAAATTCGTTTCGGAAGGTCCGGATTCCGTATCCTTGCCGTCAGCCACCCATTTATCCCAGCCCCCGTTCAGTATTTGAATATTCGGGCACCCCAGATAGTCCAGCATCCAGAACATTCTCCCGGCCGATCCCCAGGATGCCAGGGTGTTATCATAGATCAGAAAATTCATGGTACGGGAGATGCCGAGGTTGCCTAAAATTGTTTCGATTTCTGCAACAGCTTTTAATTTTCCTCCGGGAAAATTACAGAAGGTCTGCCAGGTGATATTGACGGCTCCCGGAATATGGCCTGCTTCAAATGCTGTTTGTGAACGGGTGTCAATGATCAGGGTGTCATCCGCAGCAGTCGTAAGGTCCCTGTTTGAAATCTGATCTTCCAAATCATCAGCAGACATGAGCAGATTGACGTTGGGATAGGTATTGCTTGGATTCTCATTTTTGTTTTCGCTGGAATCCCCGCACCCGATGAGGCCAGTCAGAACAATTATGGCCAGAAGCCAGAACATAGGTTTTACTTTTTTGATTGCCATTTCATCCTTCTCCTTTTTAAAATCTATCGGCATTTTCAGTATAATTTTATTGCAAACGATCTGTAACAAGAATCCTGAATTACCTTGGCAGATAGGGAATAGCAAATTGATTATCTTGATCTTATTGGATTGTTGTATTGGTTTTATTAGATGGGTCATAATACCGGCGGTATATCCGGGAGGTGTCCGGCCTTTGCCGGAGGCGGCTTACCATGTAGACTGCCACATTTTTTATTACCCATCCTGCGTTCCGATATCCCGCTTGTTCCCATCGCCTTGTGGAGGCCCGGGCATTTCCAAAAAGGTATGTCCGGCGTCCCAGCCGATGGAGACGGAGTGAAAATTCAACATCTTCCATGATCGGAATGTTGGGAAACAGGTTTTGGGAAACCACGGGAGATCTTCGAAAAAACTGCACCTGATCCCCGAAGCTGATTTTTAAAAATGCAGCCCGGAAAGCGTTTGCCAGTTCAATGAATCGGAACCGGAGCAGGGAAGAATCAAACCGGCAGCCGATGGCTCCGCCCACGATGTCCGGGCAGCGATTCAAGACAGCGATCACGCGATCAATTTCGCTTTCCGGCAGGATGGTATCTGCATGAACTACTGCCACCACGTCCCCGGATGCCTCGTCAATGCCCGCTTTTATCTGGCCGCCGCGACCACCGCCGCTTTCAATGGGCCGGTCATGGATCAGCACCCGGGCTCCAGCCTTTCGTGCCAGTGATTGCGTCTGGTCACCGGAGCCGGCGTCCACCACAATAACCTCGCATACATGGGGATTGCCGGCAATGGAGTGGATGCAACGCACAATATGATGCTCTTCATTTCGGGTAGGGATGACGATGGAAACCGTTCGGCAGAGAGCTGTCTGTTTCGGCTTTCGGGGGGAAAGCCATGTCCTTATGTTTTCCCAGGCCATTAAGAACAGGAAGGGAACCCGGACAGCAGTTTGAACCCATGTCGGCAATCCCCGGCCGATGTTTGTGATGGTGGAGTCAGGTCTTTTTTTCATTCAAAAGCTTTCGGAAAACTCGGCTGTTTGATGCAGACAGCCGTTGGATTATTTATTTTTTTTCAACACACTGTCATGAGACGGGGAAAATGTCTAATGGATATTATCTATTTTTTATTTACTTTTTATCACGATTGACCAAAAATGGATTTATCGTTGCCTTGGATACAATAGAGAGCCAATTTCAAAACTATTAAAAAGCGTCACACCGGCGAAAGTCGGTGCTCAGAAAGAGCCGAAAATACTGGATAGCGCTACGCTTCACTGCGTGTCAAGTTTTCGCCGGAACTACAACAACAGACTTTTGAAATTGGCTCTAGAGATTGTAAATATATACATGCCCTCAGGAAAGATGACAACATGATGAAACATACGGTACGGTTCGGTAATAAAATGATCATCATCGGCCTGCCGCTGCTGACCTTTATCATCTATTTCATGATGTTCCGTCTGCCGGACCTGCGACTTTCCGTCCCGGAATGGATCGGCGGGTGCTCCCTGATAACCATCCTGCTTGCACTGGGATGTTACAGAGGACAAGAAGGAGCAGCAGCCTGGTCCTCCGGGTTCATCATCAGTATGGGTGCGATTTTTCGGGTTTTGTTTCTGATGCGGCCTCCGGAATTATCTGATGATATTTTTCGCTACCTGTTTGACGGTCAGGTGCTTCTTTCCGGGGGCAACCCTTATTATGCCGCTCCTCTGGACATGCTTTCCAAACATCCATCGCTTTCCGGGCTGGCGGCCTTGATCAATCATGCGGATCTTCCAACCATTTATCCACCAGCCGCACAGTTTGTGTTTGCCGCAGGTGCTTTTCTGGGTGGAGTCTTTGGCATGAAGCTTTTTCTGGTGGTTCTGGATATTCTCTCCTGTGTTCTGATGGCGCGGATACTGCACCAGTTCGGCCGTCCACAATCCTGTCTCATCCTTTATGCCTGGCATCCCCTGCCGGTAGTGGAAATCGCCGGTTCCGGTCACATTGACAGTGCCGTGATTTTTTTTACATTCATGGGCCTATTTTTTTTAATCAGGTCAACATTCACGGCAGGAGGATTCAAAAGCATATGGCATTCCCTGTCCGGATGGGCTGCCGGTTTGTTTTTAGTCGCAGCGGTATTGACCAAATGGCTTCCTTTGATGTTCCTGCCCGGAGTTGCCCTGTTGAGCGGTTCGGGTAACCGAAGGCCGGTGGTCTATGGATTCCTGTTGGGTGGGATAGCCATGATATGGGTTTTCTGGCCGGATGTGCAAAACGGGTTTCACACCTTGTTCATATATGTCACCAACTGGGAGTTTTCAGGATTTGCTTTCCGGCTGCTCAGAACGGCTTCAGGTTCCGGCGGAATTGCGCGTCTAACGCTGGCGGCTTTTTTTTTAGCAGTTGCGGGAATTGTATATCTCAGATGCTACCGGGCCATCGGCGGTTTCCGGCAAGGGAAAACCGTTGGTGACGGCCTTCTGATTTTTAAGGCAGTTTACGGCGTCGTGATCGCTTTTCTGGTTTTGACGCCGACCCTTCATCCCTGGTATGCCCTGTATCTTGCCGCGTTCCTCCCGTTTGCCGGAGGAGCAGTAGGCATGGTTCTCTCCTGGTCGGTTTTTTCAGGATATCGGGTAATGATGCTTTATTGGATGACCGGTCAATGGATTGAAAACGATTTTTTCCCGATGCTTCTGGTTGCCGGGCCAATGGCCGCATGGATACTTGTTGCCATCAGCCGGTATACACCGGGAAAATTTCGGGAAAAGTCTCCGAATCATTTCCCCGGCTGAAACGAAACAGCAATGCTCCAAATGGTGCCTTTGGCCGTGTTTTCGCCCCACAGAGCCGGGGTATATCCCAGTTCCAGACCAATGGCCTCAGTGATATGATATCCCAGCGTCAGGTCCAGTTTGGCAAGATCATATTCCAGTGTGCTGGTAGGGTTTCCCAGATCGTCGGTGAGATCATCGGCATTGTCCATGCTCACCAGTGCATCGAGTTTGGCCCGTGTGTAAAAATTTTTACCCAGGTCCGAACCGATTTCCACCAGATAGCGGAATTCATCTGATGGAGCTTTTTCCCGCCGGCGGTAACCAGCTTCCAGATTCATATAACCTGGGAACAGGGGCCACAGAGATCGGCCGTAGAGCAGGCGCGTTTCATAGTCATACTGGCCGTTGCCCAGGGGAAGTGCGTCATCTTCATCATAGAGCTCCGGAATTTTGACCAATCCCTGAATGGAAAAGATGCCGATGTTGCTGTTGTGCAGGCGATACCGTGCCCCCAGATCTGCATCACCTATTCCGTATGTATCGTATTTATAATCATCGTCTTCCCGTTCGATCATCTTGTAATACACCGAAGCCATGACCGTGAGCTCATCCAGGATGCCATATTCCAGATAATAATTCAGATTGAAATCCGAAAATTCTCCATTATAATTCATGTGGCGGGAGTCGCCATCCGCGTCATATTCCTTATCGGCATTGTAATAGTTGACCGCTGCCCGGTGGTAGCTTTTCCCTTTTTCCTGAGTCCAGGCCCCGGCACAGGCTGGCCCGGCGGTCATCAAAACCAGACAGACAGCCATAACGGACTGCAATAAATTATTTTTTTTCATAAAATCCCCTTACATCATATGTCGGAAAAGAGTGAATAGTTACAATTAAAAATCTCAATCTGTCCAATTGTTAGTTTCGATATATTTTTCAAGATGAATTGAAAAAAACTATTAAACATGGGTGCAATTAAAAGTGTTGGGTTTCGATTTGTTTCATCGTGGGAGCGGCATCTTGCCGCGACAGTACTGTCTTGATTGATATCATGAAAAAAGCCATATCGCGGCTGGAAGCCGCTCCCACATAATTTGATTATCCATCAGTTTTGATTACACCCATTAAACATTGAAATGTTGCAGTTTGAAAATGGGTATGCTAAGCCCTCGCCCATGCATACGGAAGTCATCAATTTACTCACGGCGGTTCACTTTCTGTCCATGGTGGGCCTGGCGGTTTATGGTCTGCACCGGATCTGGATGATCCGGTGGTGGTGCAGGCATCCGGTGGATCTGCCGGTTCCGGTGGACTGGCGGAAGGAGAATGTGCCGCGGGTTACGATTCAGATTCCTTTGTACAATGAGCCGATAGTAGCCGGTCGCATAATTGATGCCGTGGCTGCTGTTGAGTGGCCGGATGACAAACTGCAGATTCAGGTGTTGGATGATTCCGATGACAATACCCGGGCCATCACGGCGGAACGGGCAAAATATTGGGCTTTGAAGGGCCGGGATATCAAGGTGATTCGCCGGAACAGCCGGATCGGATACAAGGCCGGGGCGCTGGCTGCCGGACTGGAACAGGCAACAGGAGATTTTATCGCTGTGTTTGATGCGGATTTTGTGCCGAAGCCGGATTTTCTCAGGAAGAGCATGCCCTATTTTGCCGAAGAAGGGGTGGGAATGGTCCAGGCCCGCTGGGGGTTTCTGAACGCAGGTTATTCCTGGCTGACCCGCCTCCAGGCTTTGCTGCTTTCCGCCCATTTCGATATTGAACATGCGGTGCGTTTCGGCCGGGGACTTTTTTTCAATTTTAACGGTACTGCCGGGGTCTGGCGAAAATCCGCCATCACATCTTCCGGCGGGTGGCAGTCCGACACCGTCACCGAGGATCTGGATCTGAGTTACCGGGCCCAGCTTGCCGGATGGCGGTTTGTTTATCTTCATGATGTGGAAGTGCCTTCGGAACTACCGGTGAATCTATCTGATTTTCGCTGTCAGCAGGAACGATGGAGCAAAGGAGCCATCCAGACAGCCCGGAAACTCCTGCCCCGTGTACTGGCCGCACCTGTTCCCTTGGCCGTGAAGGTGGAGACGGTTGCCCATCTTCTGGCAAACTGCTGCTGGGTGTTCGGGTTTCTGGCCACGCTGACGCTCTATCCGGTTTTGATCAACCGGATCGGCATTGGTATGTATCAGATGCTCTGGGTGGATCTGCCTCTGTTTATCTTCACAGGCGGGGCAGTTCTGGCCTATTATCTGCTGTACGGCTGGAAATCCGGGCTGAAACACTCTCTTCTTGTCTTGCCTCTGCTGCCCGCGGCCAGTATTGGCCTTGCGCCCTTTTTTTCCGTTGCAGTGGTCAAAGGAATGCTTCGGAAAGGCGGGATGTTTGCCCGCACGCCCAAGTTCGGTATTCTGAACAACTTGCGGGATAAATCAATTCACACAACAGTATCCCGGCAAACCATCTGGAATCTTTTGATCAATCTGGTGCTGTTTGTTTACATGCTGATGCCGGTCTTTTTTTCTCTGATCCAAGGAACCTTGCCTGCCGTGCCTTTTTTATGCCTGTTTCCGGCAGGATTTCTGCTGATCATTGCTTGTGATTGTAAGGAATGTCTGGCCGGACGCCTCAAGAATATCCGTAACTGTTTGTGAGGTTTCAAGGTGATACGTTTTGGATTGTGCTGCATATTTAAAAAAGAACCCATTCGCTTCAGGAGAACAACGGCAAAATATCTATCCGGTCATCCAGATCAGTTCATTGTCCTGTCTTCTCCCAGACCGGAGGTCGTGAAAAGCTCGGTCCGCGATCTGGCATACCACGCCGAGGTGGCGGAATGGGTCAACGCAGATGTGATCAACATCCATGCAGGCGGAGCGTATGATGATAAAATAAAGGCGCTGAACCGGATCAAAGAAACAGTTTACCGGCTTCCTATCTCTATCCGGAAAAGACTGACCCTTGAAAATGACGACCGGTTGTACTCTCCAAAGGATCTGTTGCCCGTATGCCGTGAGATGGAAATTCCTCTTGTTTATGATGTCCACCATCACCGCTGCAATCCGGAAGGTGTGCCGGAAGAAGAAATAACCGAACTCACAATGGATACCTGGAACCGGGAGCCTCTGTTTCATGTTTTTAGTCTGCTTAAAAACAGGATTGACGGGTATGGGCCGGTCTGATATGTATATTTTCAATCGTAAAAGACGAAACAATAGAAAAAATCAATACCTCGAACCCATTATTGTTTCGTTTTCGCAACCCCGACCCAGGGGGGAAAAAGCAGTAGCTCACCTTATAACCTGATAGGAGATCATTATGGATGGTAAAGATTTAAAAAAGATCCTTGCAGGTTTCTGCGTTGCCGGCCTGATCACAGGATCTGCATTTGTTCTGGATGGCTGCTCATCCGGTAACAGTGCCTGAAGTGGCGACAAAAAAGGAGCAGGTAGCTCCCAAAGCGGTTGAAGTGGCAGTCATTCCGGTGCCGGTGGCACTGACGAGGATGTAAAAAAAGAAAAACCCGCGAAAAGCGGCTGAAACTAGCCGGTTCACACGCAGTCTGCGTGTATGGTTTCAGACCAGATGAAGGCAAACGCACATTTCCATTTTTTTAATTGAGACATTGTGACCCGTACTTGCAGTGAAAGATTTCAATCTGTCTTTTCCACATGCCGCCGCATCCTTGGCAAGGAAACCTGGGACAGGGTGCTGGCGGCACTGGATCATGATGTAACACCGCAAATATTTCCGGATGCGCTGGCCTCTCTGAAGACAGATCATCATCTGCCGGATTATGTTGATGATCTTGCCCGTCTGGAATGGATATATCATCAGATCAAAACAGAGAATGTACATCCGGTAGAATCACCTGAAAAAACAGCAATCAATCCAACCCTCTCCCTTATTCCGGTTTCCTGGAAAAACATTGCTGCTATGTTGGCAGGCCTTTTGGGTGAGGCTGACTGCCCGCAGCCGGAAGCATCTCCAGTCCATGTCATTGTCTGGCGACATCCAGGAACGAATGAAATTCATATCCGGGAAGCCCTTGATATCGATCTTCTGGCATTGAAGATTGTCATCGAAGAGATTGATCCGCAGGAAGCAGCGAAAACAGGACAGACAACTGTGGGGGTAATACAGACGGCATTGAAAAGAGCGGCTGCACAGGGCATCCTTGTTTCGCCTCCATCCCGGATAAGGAGAGACGCTCCTGCCTTGCTGCAATCCCCCAAAATATTTAAAGCATTTGAATCCGCAGATATTTTTACGCTCCAGTGGCATGTCACCCAGGCTTGCGATCTTCATTGCAGGCACTGTTATGACCGCAGTGACCGGGAACCGATGGCATATGATATGGCTCTTTCCATCCTGGATGATTTTTATACATTTTGCAGCCGGATGAATGTAAGAGGGCAGGTGACCTTTACCGGAGGGAATCCGCTGTTATACCCGCATTTTTTGAAACTGTATCATGCCGCGTCTGATAAGGGTTTTGGAGTGGCCATACTGGGAAACCCCACCCACGAATCCCAGATGGAAAGGCTCTTTGAAAAAACAAAGCCTCTATTTTTTCAGATCAGCCTGGAAGGCCTGGAGGAACACAATGATTATATGCGGGGAGCTGGTCATTTCCAGCGGTCTCTTGTCTTTCTGGAGCAACTCAGAAAGATAGGGATTTACAGTATGGTCATGCTTACCCTGACCCGTGACAATCTAAATCAGGTTCTTCCCCTAGGAGAATTGCTCAGGGATCGAGCGGATTTTTTTACCTTCAACCGTCTTTCCACAGTGGGAGAAGGCAAGCACCTTCTGATGCCTCAAAAAGAAAAATTTATCGCTTTTTTACGTGACTATGAAGAAGCGGCAGGGAATAATCCAATACTGGGGTTGAAAGACAATCTGATCAATATTATACGGAAAGAAAAAGAAGCCGGGTTTTTCGGCGGATGCACTGGGTATGGATGTGGTGCGGCTTTTAATTTTGTATCGTTGCTTCCGGACGGAGAGGTACATGCCTGCAGGAAGTTTCCTTCGCCAATCGGCAATTTCCGGCAGCGGTCTCTTTTGGATATTTATCATTCCGACCTTGCCGGAAAATATCGGAATGGAAGCGAGGCCTGTCAGAGCTGTAACCTGAATCCGGTCTGCAGGGGCTGCCTTGCGATCATCCACAGCCATGGCCTGAATGTTTTCAAGGATAAAGATCCTTTCTGTTTTTTGTCCGAATAAAAATCGATCGGCAGGTTTCTGCTGCCGGCATCATACCGGCATTTCAGGATTGCCAAATGGAATATCGTGGTAATTATGTGTACAGGTTGCCGGATTGCTATGATCATTACCCAATAGATTACATACACGAATCAAATCATTGTGTTTACGAACAGGAATAAAAACCAGCCAGATATTCATTCAGGCGATTTTTTTCGCATCCATTTAAGGACGGACAGTCATCTGGCCCTTTGGCTCCTTCGGTCACCTGGGTCGCGAAAACCATGCAGGTGGCTGCACTGCAAGCCCTGCAGTTGGTCTTGGGAAGGCATTTAAGGATTTCAATGATCTTTGGTTTGGGAAGACCTTTTTCACTCGGTTCTATTTCTTTTCTTTTTTCCCAGGCCGCGTTGATTTCCTGCTTCAACCATTCAAGGATCTTGTCCGCTTCGGCTTCATCCTTGAGGGCGTTGACGGCGATCTCCCGGCCTTGAACCGTTATCAGTCTACCATGGGTCTTGAAGGTGACGGCGGGCGGGTCTTTGAGATATTCAAATCCGCCCAGCTCCGCATTGAGGTAAGGCAGTGCCGAACTCACATCCTGCTCTAACTGTGCAATACAATGTAATGATTCAAATCCCGGATTGCATTCAGCCCTGAAGATTCGTTTATGGTATGATTTCAGCAGCATGGTTCTGCTCCTTACGTGATTATGGTTTGCTGTTTTCAACCGGTTCGCACACCAACACGTTGCGGTCGTCCACTTCCAGGCGGCAAGCCTTTTCCAATATGGTCTTGAACTGCTTTCGCGCCCGATGCAGTCTGACCTTGGCATTTTCAGGGCTGATGCCCAGGATATCCGCGATCTCCTGATGCTTGAATTCCATGATGTCATGCAGGATCAACGGCGTCCTCAGCGTTTCCGGCAGCTCGAGCATCTGTTGTTGGACGCAGGCGCTCATTTCCTGCTGCTCCAGTTTTTTCTGGATGAACACACCGTTGCTGCTTTGGCATTCCATCTTTTCGGTCATCTCGGGTATGGGATTTGATGGATGTTTCCGATCCCTAAAATGATCCTGACACAGATTATAGGCAATCCGAAACATCCACGACGGCAGTTTTTCAGCTTCTCTGACCTGATCCATATGTTTTTGGATACGGATAAAGGTCTCCTGTACCAGGTCATCTGCCACCCATTCATTTTTGACCGTGGCCAAAATAAACTTCCTGATCTTATCGTAATATTGATGATATACATCCCAAAACGTCATACGCCACCTATCTGCATTTCAAGCGCAGCATGATCCGGTGCCTGCGGCAATACAATCGCATGGGCCGGCATTCAGAGTTTCCTTCTCATCCAGTAATTCATTGACACAGGCTTTCAATGCCTTATGGGCTCCCTGCTTTACCCGTTCCGCAAGCGCTACTGCCCCCTTGATTTCTTCATGTGTCAGCCCGGCTGCACAGGCTTTTTCGTAAAGATGCTCGAAACAGGGAATACAATTAGCGCCGACGGCGGTACCGATACAGATGAGAATGTCCATTTTTTGATTCATTGCTTTGTCCTCCTTTAAAGGGTGTTTATTCATAAGACGGGCCAGGCAATGAAATGGTTACATCAAACAAGATCAATAGTAGCGATGAAAGCGAGTCATTACAGGAAGTGCGGTTATCAAAAATCAGTTCAATATGTGATGATCGGAAGACGGAAGCTCTATATGCTTCATTTTCCGGAAAAAGTGATTGTAGATATTCATGGTCTTCTGTACCACGATTTCTTCTGCAAATTCATTGACCACAATTTCACGGTTTCTTTGCCCCATGCTCATTCTCTTTTCTTTGTGGATTGCCAGATGCTTTATCGCCTCAGCCAATGCTTTTGAGTCATAGGGGGGGATCAGAAATCCATTTTCATTGTTTCTTACGATTTCACGGCAACCCGGGACATCGGTTGTAACCACTGCCCGTCCACATGAGGCCGCTTCCAGCAACACCTTGGGCAGCCCTTCCCGGTAGGATGGCAGGACAACAATATTGGCGTTGGCAAATATTTCCGGTATCTCATCACTGTGGTTTTTCCATTCAACAATCCCGTCCTGACTCCATTGTTCCAGCACCTTTTTCGGAATGGACATTGGATTTTCAGGGTCTGGATCACCAATCAGTAAAAAACGATACTGCATGCCCTGTTCCCGGAGTTGTTTTGCCGCATCGATATATTCGCCAATACCTTTGTCCCAGAGCATTCTGGAAGCCAGTACAATACAGGGGGCGCCATTTTTTTCCGGGGTATTTTTATATACTGACGTATCCACACCTGAGCCCCGGATAATGACTGTTCTTTTTTTCTTCAATATTTTTGAATGGATAAAAAGGTTCAAATCATCCGGGTTTTGAAAAATCCCGATCGTGTTTTTGGGAAGAAAAGCGGTTTTATAGGCGAGCTGGGCAATCTTCCGGATCATGGATGATTTCTTTCCCTGGGCCACAAATATAAAACCGAGTCCGGCAATCGCATTGACGATAAACGGAACTTTTGAGATCTTTGCAGCCCATGAACCATACAGCACTGGTTTGATGGCAACATGATGGACAATGTCTGGTTTTTCTTTTTTGTATATTTTTACAATCTCAAGAAATCCCTGCAACTCTTTGAACAGCTTTCTGCTTTTTCGTTCAAGGCTGATTGGAATCAGCCTGAATCCTTCCTGCTCAATACATTGTTTGTGGTCATGAACCCTTGTGGCAATCAGTACTTCAAACCCAGAGTCCCTTGCAGCACGGGCTAGTGGCAGCCGATGGGACCAGAAATACCAGTCTTCGGTGATTAAAAACAGAATTTTCAGTCTGGAACCGGAGCTTTTATATTCAATTTTATCTTGCCGAAAGAGCAGGAGAAGGGATAACAGAAAAAGTCGTGAGGAGAGCCCCAGAAAAAGTGCCGGTTTCAAGAGGATCGATGGCCATGCCTGATATTTTACAAAATACAGATAGCAGCTTTTATGAAATTCATACATGGACTTGATCGGTCTTTTGTTGCTGCTTCCGCCAACATAATGAACCATCTGTATTTTCGGATAGTATACTATCTTCCACCCTTTCATCCACATACGCTTGCACCAGTCAACATCCTCCCAGTACATGTAGAATCTTTCATCCAGAAGGCCGATATCAATCAGCGCCTCTCTTCGGATCACCATGCAGGCGCCGGATATCCAATCCACCTCGACCGGCAGGGTTCCATTGATTTTCTTGGTGAGGATATTATTACGGGTGATCCAGTTATTGGGGAACCATTTGGACAAAAAAGAGGTTCTTCCGAAAAAACCGGAGAGCGGTGTTGGAAAAGCCCTGGCAGAACCCTGAATCGATCCGTCGTTATTGAATATTTTGGGCCCGACAATACCGATTTCCGGATTTTCTTCCATATACTGAAGAGCGGTTTGAAAAAAACCTTTTTCGAGAATGGTATCCGGGTTGATAATCATGATATAGGGCGAGCTGCTCTTTTTAACTGCATTGTTGATCGCTTTCGCAAAACCGATGTTCTGGGGATTTATCGTGAGCTGAACCTCTGGAAAACTTTGTAAAATCTCTTCAACTCCATCATTGGAAGCATTATCCTGGATATAAATCCTTACAGGATGCCCGTTCATATCATTATATATGGATTTCAAGCTTTTGAGCAAAAAATTGGTGCTTTTATAGTTTACGATGATAATGTCCAGAACACATTGATTCATATTTATTCACAGATCCAGTATGATTTCAAATTAGCGGTCATGGTACCCGTAGATCTTCTTTGATATATTACTTGTATTATGGAATCAATCATAAATTACACATCCAATTCAGACAGAAGGTTGAGAATGCATTTTTTTGTCATTTCAGTATCTGTTTTTTATATAACGAGCCAATTTTAAAAGTCTGTTGTTGTAGTTCCGGCGAAAGCTGGACACGCAGTGAAGCGTAGCGCTATCCAGTATTTTCGGCTCTTTTCTGGGCACCGACTTTCGCCGGTGTGACGCTTTTTAATAGTTTTGAAATTAGCTCTAACGATCTAACTTTCAAAACGTAACAGAGCCCCAAGTTTTTTTAATATTTCAGAAATAACAGTATCAGGAATTTTGTCATAGAATTCTGTATCCCTTATTTTCCAATCAAGACTTTTAACCTGATCGGATAAAACAGCACCTGTTATTTTTAGACCTGAAGGAATATTGACTTCAAAAGGATAACCTTTTATTTGGTTGGTTATCGGGCAAAATAAGGCAAGGCCTACTTTACGATTATAGGAAATAGGCGACAGAACGATAGCAGGGCGTCTTCCCGCTTGTTCATGATCTGCTTGTGGATTCATGTTTATCCAAACGGCATCTCCTCTATCTGGAATATAATTACCCATAATTACCAGGTTTCTTTCCCCACCGGAACTCCGGTATCAAACTCGTTGTGAAGGTTATTCTCCGAGACACCTTCTAAGAGGTCATTGAGCGAATATTCTTTTTTCCCAATCAGAGTAATAATAATCTTTTCCTTGTCAATCGATAATTCTACTGTTTCATTTTGCCTTAGCTTTGCATTTATTGCGAATGATTTGGGAATTCGTAATGCAAGGCTATTGCCCCATTTTTGAATTTTAGTCTGCATATTGCGCCTCCATTAAAACAATCATGCCTTCTAAAATGTTTCTACTATGAAGATACATCTGATGCGATAAAATTGCAATACTTTTGCCCCATTTTTTTTTTTTTGTCTGCATACTGACCCCAATTTTAAAAAAATCATGTCATATAGAATGTATCTACAATGAATATACATATTACGAGATAAAATCGCAATATCTTTTTTAGAGTGCTGTTTGAAAAGCTGAAAAAACCAGCGGGGCATCTCTGGTCTATTTTGGATTTCAATGGCGGGCCTATTTTGGTTCTGATTGACACCTCCTTGTGATTACTATGAATTATATACATCATTGGGATTTTCTTTCATCTCAGGCAGCCTTTTTCGTTTCATCTTTTTTTTCAGGAAGTTTTTTGTCTTTTCAGCCGAGACTGGATAATCAACGTCAGAATAATACCTGCCATCAGCAGAATGCCTGCAATGAAGAAGGAGGAATTGTAAGATCCGCTCTTTGCAGCAAGCATTTGTGAAAGGCGGCTCATGATAAATCCGCCTACACCCCAGGCGGTGAACACAATACCGTAATTGGTGCCAAAATTCTTAAGGCCCCACAGGCTTTTGGTGAACAGCGGGAAAAGGGAGAGATTTGAACCGTAATTGAATCCAATAAAAGTGGCCAGCAACGAAAGCAGCAGGGCGCTTGCATTTTCAGAGCTGACAATCGGTATCGCAGCAAACATTAAAATCGCCTGAAAAAGGAGCATGATCACCATGGTGATTGTCGGGCCGATTTTATCGGTAAGAATTCCCGCAACAATCCTGCCGCCGGCATTTCCGATAGCCATGATCGCGACTACAAGAAAGGCGGACTCTCCCATGCTTTTTTGAGCCATCCCGGCTACACTGCCAATGACCATCAGTCCTGCACCCGCTCCTGCCAGATAAATCAGCCATAATATATAAAAATCGATAGTTTTTAATATCTGAGACGGTTTCATCTCCCTGCCGGTGGAAATGGATCGCATCGCAGGGCCTCCGCTGTTGGATTCCGGGAAGCAGTCTGCAAGAAAGGAGTCAAATCGAAAGACATCTTCCAGCCGGACTTCTGCTGTTTGTGGCCGGGGTGGTTTATACCCGAGAGGCGGATTGACCAGCAGCAGCGAAGCGCTGCATACCACAATGATAAATGCAATCCCAAAGAAAAGCATCGACTGCTGCAAGCTCCATATGGACAAAAGATATTTGGCCAGAGGCGCAATATAAACCGAGGCCAGGCCGAAACCCGAAACCACCAGTCCGGCGATTAACCCGGTTTTTTCAGGAGGAAACCATTTCAGGGCCGGAGGTGTTGCGGATGAATAACCAAAGCCGATTCCAACGCCTACCAGAACCCCAAAACCGAGAATCCAGTTCCAATATACCGTTGTCTGGGAAATCCAAATAAATCCAATGCCTACCATCAATCCACCGATGAGAGCAGTAATCCGGGGTCCCAGCTTGTCCTGGCATTTTCCGGCAAGGATCATGGAAAATGCAAAAACAAGGCAGCAGACAGCATAGGGATCATTGATCGCAGCCGGTTCCCAGTTAAATGAGTCAACGCCTCCCAGTTCTATTGAAGTTTTAATGGCGTTTTTAAAAATGCTCCAGGTGTAAAGAATTCCCAAGGCAAGATTAATCAATATACCTGCGCCTGTAACGGTCCATCCCTTATTCTGC
>CAYTGW010000003.1:59070-61992 GCA_964437395.1 uncultured Desulfocicer sp. | reverse complement strand
CGCTATCGGGGGACTGTTAGCCGTGGTTACCTACCTTTCAAGGAGTGAGGCATTAGACGACATACGGATGGCACCGGTGGTGGCGGCACTCTTTGAGTCTGACACCCTCTGTTGCAAGCGCTACGGCAAGCGTAGGAGTTGAACTGGCGGCGACGTTGGCGGCAGTTTATCTGTACGGGGCAGTGGCGCATCCCTCTGTATCGCAAGGGGTTAGTCATCTAACACGGTCATTGGGCTGGCTATTTGAACAGTGCTCTGTCTCACCACTCGCGATCACGTCTGGATGGTGATCATCGTCGCTTTGATTATCATTCTGCGACGTATTGTGCCAGGCCAGTTACTTCTGCTAGCCAGCAGGCTATTCATCTGCAACCATAGCTGCGGCATTGTCCGCAGCCGCTATAGCTTGATCTGATCCTGCCGCTAAGGCCCCTGCCGCTGCTGCATCTGCTTCACTTGCTCCTAGATTCCGATAAAAAGTTGCTGTATTTGCTGCAACTGTAGCCAAAACGGATGCTCTCGTTCCTACCTTGATCCGTTCTTCCATTATGGTTGTCATATCAATCAGGAGGTTTGAATCCTCTGAAACCCCTCCCACACCATAAGCCAACTGGTATGAAAAACCTCCCGGCAGTTCCCCGTAGGCCCCGACACCCTTGATACCGGCATAGACATCCCGGTTTTGTTCTACGTAGATCGCATTGGGAAGCAAGATGGATGTCCGTACCGCATCCACATCCCTGGTTTCATTATACAGACCCATGGCAATCTTGACTTTTCCCGCCCGTACTCCAAAGTAGTTGTTGACACGGTAATCACCATATGCCCAGTCAATCTCAATCCCATCATTACCCAGTTCCCCGAAATCCCGTGCAAAAAACTGTGCCCCAAGCCTCAATCCTTCAGCCGGAGTGGTTGAAAAATTGATCCCCATTTCATTGAATTCAAAAGAACCATCCTCTGTTTTAATCCCGGAATAATCATAATCGGTTGACTGAATATACCCCTGGGAAATGAATCCATGAATTCCAACATTATTAAGCTCATCCAAAGCAGAAACAGCTCCAACAGGTACAAGACTTAAACATATAAACAATAGAATAATAATTTTTTTCATCAGAATCACCTCCCTAGTTCACGGTAATGGTTTTTACATTTTTTATTGCCGCATCTGTGCTCACATATCCGATTGCACCACTCGTTTCTGAAATATATTGAATGAGCTCTTCATCGGTATTAAATGTTTTTGGTTTCTGTCCTTTTCCTGTAAAAACCATTTTCCTCCAATAATTTCTGAACTGTGAAGAACTGCGGTTTATATATGTCTTTAAAAACTCCTCGTGAACATCTGTTTCACTTGTGGCAAAATTGATACTGGAATTATCCGGCCACTTTGCCATTTTACCCAGGAATATATTCTGTATATCCTCCTTATTCAAAGATTCCTGTGCCACACTGTTATTGGCGATAATCAGAACTTTTGCGAAAGCCGGTACAACAAAAACAAAACCCAAGGCGCATAAAAACAACATGAAAATTAAAATTTTTTTCACTGTATAGCCTCCTCTGTTAAAATGATTGTAAATGAACATTGCCAGAATTTCTGACAGGTAAATAGCAGCTGAATGAAGCGGGGATGATTGAATATCATTCGATCTTGTTGGCGGGTCATAGACTTCCAAAATTTTATGATTATTCTTGAAAAATTTATACATTCTTTCATACGGTAATGGTTTTTACATTTTTTAATGGTGCCTCTGTGCTCACATATCCGATTGCACCACTCGTTTCTGAAACATATTGAATGAGCTCTTCATCGGTTTTAAATGTTTTTGGTTTCTGTCCTTTTCCTGTAAAAACCATTTTCCTCCAATAATTTCTGAACTGTGAAGAACTGCGGTTTATATATGTCTTTAAAAACTCCTCGTGAACATCTGTTTCACTTGTGGCAAAATTGATACTGGAATTATCCGGCCACTTTGCCATTTTACCCAGGAATATATTCTGTATATCCTCCTTATTCAAAGATTCCTGTGCCACACTGTTATTGGCGATAATCAGAACTTTTGCGAAAGCTGGTACAACAAAAACAAAACCCAAGGCACATAGTAACAACATGAAAATTAAAATTTTTTTCACTGTGTAGCCTCCTTTGTTAAAATGATTGCAAATAAACATTGCCAGGATTTCTGACAGGTAAATAGCTGGTGAATGAAGCGGGGATGATTGAATACCATTCGATTTTGCTGGCTGGACATAGACTTCCAAAAGTTTATGTTTATACTTGAAAAATCTATACATCCTTATCATAAGGTAAAAAGTACTTATTTGAATATCTGCGGCATGTCAATCTCTTAATTGCCTACAGGGTTCTAATTCCGATTTGCTTTCATGTTGACACTATATATGGTCACATAAAGGGCAGGCACAGGGGCCTGCCCCTACGAATCATGCCATCTTGATCACAAAATGGAATAACGATTATTCCCTGCCGGCTGGATCAATCTCCTCTTTCAGCATGCAGCATGCAATTTTATATTCAGGTGTTCCATCTTTTTTATAAGCAAGGTTCTCCGGTTGAATCAGTTTGTTCATTACGCAACCCTCTGATATCGACAGTTCAAAAAGATCCATTTCGTTGATTTTGGGTGTTTTGACAAGTACATTGTTGGCAAAGGCAAAACCATGTATCGGAAAATCCTCGCAAAGCGGGCATTTATAAACCCTGCCATTGGGGAAGATAAAATAGTTGTCTGCCACGATCCCGGCACACTCAAAAGGATCTTCAGGGGATAGAAAGACTTTCGGATAGGTGGTAATGATTCCCCGGCTTGCTGCTTCCAAAGCCACCTCCGGAATTTTCTCCAACCACTCTTTTTTGGAAACCTGAGTATTGCTTGCCTTTATTTTTCCGGAATTACC
>CAYTGW010000003.1:34534-59060 GCA_964437395.1 uncultured Desulfocicer sp. | reverse complement strand
GACACAATAGTTAACTGATTTATTTCCAAACAATGAATAAAGAATCTTTTGATTCCCATGGCTTCAATCAGGGAGGGCATCATGGACAGTTCATGAATGTTTGTCCGGCTGACTGTATAGATCAGACTTGTATGAAATCCAAGGGAAACCGCTTCTGTGATTCCTTTTAAACAGGTTTGATAAACCCCTTTCCCGCGAATTTTATCGTTCATCTTTTCCGTGGCACCATCCAGACTGAAGCTCAGAAAATCGATTTCAGACGGTGCCACCTTATGCAGAAAATCATGAAATAAAAATCCGTTTGTATCAATGGTTATGGATTTGTACCCAATAGCCCTGGCTTTTTTTACAGCCCTGGGCAGATCCGGATGCAACGTGGGCTCTCCTCCCAGAAAAACCACATTCGCAGACCGGCTTTTCTCCATAAAGGCGCCAAGCCAATTTTCGATTACTTCAATGGAAAGGGTTTGCGTTCCGTGCTCATGCGGATTGATGTAACAATGGGTGCATCTCAGGTTACATTGAGTTAATATATGAAAGAATAGATTCGTGGATTTTTTCGAAAACGATACGGTCTTTTTTATCATGAAATCCATCGGGTCTGAAATGGATGTTTCCAAAACAATATCGGCTTCAGGCCGGTATTTATCATACTGGGATAGAAATCATTTTATTTTATAATTGTACGCGTAAGAATCTTTGTTTTTCTTTCCTTGGACTGATCTTTTTTCAACTGGTTTAGTTCAGCCTTGGCTTTCACTAGTTCATCATTGGTTAAACGAAGGCGAAGCGACATATATTCCGCAAAAATTCGATATAACAGCAGCAGAAAATCCAGCTTTTTTTCATCAGAAGACAATTTCTCCTGGGCAGAAGTATCGACTGCGAGACAAACTGTCGGGCCATCTGCAAAAACAGATGCCGAACGGCTGAGACTGTCAATGATTCTCATCTCACCAAAAATCTCGCCCTTCTTATCAATCTTGATTATTTCATGCCCTTCCTTTTTAATCGTGACCTTGCCCTTTAATAAAAAATACAACCAGGGATCCCGATCTCCTTCCAGGATAATGGTTTCACCATCATTATATTCCCTGATCTTACTCAATCTTAAAACTTTTGCCAGATTTTTAATCTCAAAATGCTTTAGTCCGGGAATATCCAAAAGCCTTTGAATATTCTGCATATTGTCTTTCAAGTATTTTGATTCAATCATTAGAACCTCCAAGGATTTGTCATTTCACTTGATTTGACTATATATTTAAGTATTTATAAAAAGTCAATTGCCAAATGAAAAGACAGATAAAGATTTAAAACCGCATCTGGTGTACTTCAGCAGTTAATCTCAAGACAATCCTTGGTCAGAGTATCATCAAAAGAAACCGGATAACAACCATCGAAACAGGCTTTGCAGAAACTGTTTTCCTCATTATCCGCGCCCGTTGATTCAAGAAGGCCTTCAAGGGTAAGATAATGGAGTGTATCCAGACCCAGAAATTTCCGCAATTCTTCAACTGTTTTTTTTGCAGCGATCAACACACCCTTTGTCGAAAAATCGATTCCATAATGGCACGGAAACCGATGAAGAGGACAGGAAATCCGCATATGTACATGTTTTACACCCAGTTCTCGAAGCGCTTTCACCCTTGTACGGGCCGTTGTGCCCCGGATAATGGAATCCTCTATGATAATAATATCCTTGCCTTTTAAAACTTCCTTTACTGGATTCAATTTGACTCGCACTCCAAAATCCCGCATGTTCTGTGTGGGCTGAATAAAGGTCCGTCCCACATAGTGATTTCGTATCATACCAAGATCAAACTGGATTCCGGACTCTTCTGCATAACCAAGCGCTGCATAATTGCCGGAGTCTGGAAAAGGCATCACCAGATCTGCGTCCACCGGAGCTTCTTTTGCAAGCTGCCTTCCGTTTTTCTTTCGAGTGATATACACATTTTTTCCAAAAAAAGTGCTGTCCGGCCTTGCAAAATAGATATGTTCAAATATACAGAAAGCTCTTTTGACTGGCTTTTCCGATTTTATGCTCCGGATTCCATCCTTGTAAATGATCACAATTTCGCCAGGATCAAGCTCCCGGATAAATTCCGCCTGAAGGAGATCCAGCGCACAACTCTCTGATGCAAGTATATAATGGCCATTCAGTCTTCCGAGACATAGAGGACGAAATCCATGAGGATCTTTGATGCCGATCAGTTCCCCCTTCCCCGTTAGCACCACAAAAGAGTAAGCCCCTTTCAGTAACTCTACGGTTTTCATCAGAGCGCCTTCAAGTCCATATTTCAAATTCTTGATAAACACATGAATTGCAACCTCACTATCCATGGTTGTTTGAAAAATTGAGCCTTCTTCCTCAAACTGATTCTTCAGAATATGTGCATTGACGAGGTTTCCGTTGTGGGCAACCGCATAGGATTTCCCCCGGTGATGGACAACAAAAGGTTGGGCATTGGACAGAATCGAACTTCCGGTTGTTGAATACCGGACATGACCAATAGCTGATCCGCCCTGAAGCTGTTCCAGGTGGTCTATATCAAAAACTTCCGGAACAAGCCCCATGCCTTTATGTGCGGTTATGGCTTTTTCCCTGGCAACAGCAATACCTGCACTCTCTTGCCCCCGATGTTGAAGGGCATACAGCCCGAAATAGGTTAATTTGGCCGCCTCAGCATGATCGTAAATACCGAAGATGCCACACTCTTCCCGAGGTCTTTCCGGATGATGGTTCATTTTAATTATGATACTCCTGAATGGTTTTGACAGTCATCTCCATCTTTTTCATTGCGGTAATCCCTTTGCAGATGGCCATGGCTCCGGCAATGGTTGTGGCATAGGGAATGGAATACTTGAGGGCCGCTCTTCGGATCAGATAACCATCATTGCGGGGTTCATCCGCGGTTCCTGTGTTGATAATCAATTGAATTTCACCATTGGTAATGGCATCCACCACATGAGGTCTTCCTATGGAGACTTTATTAATTTTTATATTTTCAATATTGTTTTTTTCCAGAAACCCGGATGTGCCGTTTGTAGCCACAATCCGGAAACCAAGATGAAAAAACTGCTCTGCTACAGATAAAACAGCTTGCTTGTCTTTGTTCTGAACACTGATAAAGACAGTTCCCTCCACCGGAAGGTTTTGACGGGCACCCAGTTGTGCCTTGGCAAATGCAGATCCAAAATCCTTGTCAATACCCATTACTTCCCCGGTGGATTTCATCTCCGGTCCTAACAGAGTGTCCACATCCGGAAACCGGTCAAAGGGTAATACCGCTTCCTTGACCGAGATATGCGATGTAACAACCTCTTTGGTAAAACCAAGTTCCTGAAGCGATTTACCCAGCATCACTTTGGTGGCCAGTTTGGCCAGAGGAATACCGGTTGCCTTGCTCACAAAAGGGATGGTTCTGGATGCCCTTGGATTCACCTCAATGACATATAACCGGCCATCTTTAATTGCATATTGAACATTCATCAACCCGAGAATATTCAGTTCCGCTGCCATAGCCTTTGTGGCTTCAGCGATTTCATCCAAAGATTTTCGTTCAACATTTACAGGCGGAAGAATACAGGCAGAATCTCCTGAATGGATGCCGGCTTCTTCAATATGCTCCATGATACCACCGATAATGGTTCTTGTTCCATCGGAAATGGCATCCACATCCAGCTCAACTGCATCTTCAAGGAATTTATCAATCAATATCGGATGCCCCGGAGAGGCATCAATGGCTATCCTGGCATAGTTTTCAAGTTCCGGACGATTATAAACAATTTTCATGGCACGGCCTCCCAATACATAAGAAGGACGCACAATCACCGGATATCCAATCTCCTCTGCAATGGCGGCTGCTTTCTCAGCATCTGTCGCCGTTCCATTATCCGGCTGAACAAGCCCCAGTTTTTTCAACATGGCTTGAAACAGTTTCCGATCCTCTGCACGGTCGATGCTTTCCGGCTGTGTTCCCAGGATAGGAACGCCTGCCTTATGCAATGGAACGGAAAGATTTAAAGGCGTTTGACCACCGAACTGAACGATAACTCCATCTGGTTTCTCTTTCTCGATGATGTGCAGGACATCTTCCTGGGTCAATGGTTCAAAATATAGTTTGTCCGATGTGTCATAATCCGTACTTACGGTTTCCGGATTACTGTTCACCATAATGCTTTCCACTCCTTCTTCACGCAAAGCAAAGGACGCATGGACACAGCAGTAGTCGAACTCAATACCCTGACCGATCCGGTTCGGGCCGCCTCCCAGAATCATTACCTTTTTTTTATCCGAAATCCGGGCTTCACATTCCGTTTCATAGGTGGAGTAGTAATAAGGTGTAGCTGCCTTGAACTCTGCGGCACACGTATCAACCAGTTTATAGACCGGCTTTATCCGGGCCATGGTTCTCTGTTCCTGAATATTCTTAACTGTTCTGCCGGTAAGATGTGACAGTTGAATGTCGGAAAATCCAAATGACTTGGCCTGTAAAAGCAGCTCATTGGAAATGGTTTGTTCTGTTTTGCATCTGGATATCTTCTTTTCAAGCTCGACAATCTGATGGATCTGATTCAGGAACCAGGGATCGATCATGGTGCGTTCATAGATAATGTCCATCGGGATATTGGCAAGAAACGCTTCCCGCAGATAAAACAATCGTTGTGAATTGGGTGTTGCCAGTTTTTTCATGATCTCTGATTCACTTGGGGGGCCTTGAAAAAGATCCGCATGATCCTTCCCATCTGAACCCAGACCATGCCGTCCGATTTCCAAAGAACGGATCCCTTTTTGAAGCGCTTCCTTAAAAGTCCTGCCGATTGCCATTGTCTCACCAACAGACTTCATGGATGTGGTCAGATAGTCCTCTGTTTCCGGAAACTTTTCAAAGGTAAATCGTGGAATCTTCACGACACAATAATCCAGGGTCGGCTCAAAAGAAGCCAATGTTTCCCCGGTAATATCATTTGAAATTTCATCCAGTGTATATCCGACTGCCAGTTTTGCGGCAATTTTCGCAATGGGGAATCCTGTTGCCTTGGATGCCAGGGCAGAGCTTCTGGAAACCCTTGGATTCATTTCTACTACGATCATTTCTCCGTTCTTTGGATTGACTGCAAACTGCACATTGGACCCGCCCGTATCCACCCCGATTTCCCGGATAATGGCAATGGATGCGTCCCTCATTGTCTGATATTCCCGATCCGTTAATGTCTGAATCGGCGCAACCGTAATACTGTCACCCGTATGAATCCCCATGGGGTCCATATTTTCAATGGAGCAGATAATGACCACATTATCCTTGTGATCCCGCATCACTTCCAGTTCATACTCTTTCCAACCCAGCACGGATTCTTCCAGCATGATTTGGGTGATCAGGCTGGCATCCAGGCCGGCTTTTGCCATCACCTCAAGATCCTCTTTATTATAGGCAACCCCTCCGCCTGTACCGCCCAAGGTAAAGCTGGGTCTTACAATGATCGGAAAACCGATTTCCTCTGCAATCTTCCTTACTTCTTCCATGGTCGAGGCAATACCACTTTCCGGAATGCGAAGATTGATTTTTTTCATTGCCTTTCGGAACAGATCCCGATCTTCTGCCTTATTGATGGCTTCGATGGAAGCGCCAATCATCTCGACATTATATTTTTCAAGTACTCCCATCTTGGCGACCGCTATTGCTGTGTTCAATCCGGTTTGACCGCCAAGTGTCGGCAGCAATGCATCGGGCCGTTCTTTCTGAATTATTTTTTCAACAATTTGTGGTGTTATCGGTTCAATATACGTAGCCTCGGCCATTTCCGGATCTGTCATGATTGTGGCCGGATTGCTGTTTATCAACACAACCTCAAAGCCTTCCTCTCGCAGTGCCTTACATGCCTGGGTTCCGGAATAATCAAACTCACACCCCTGGCTGATGATAATCGGACCGGCTCCGATAATTAGAATTTTTTTCAAGTCAGATCGTTTTGGCATATTGTTACTTTTTCACCTAGATCAGATGATCTGAAAAATCAGACAGAACTCCATTTTTTCATCATCTTTATAAAATTTTTAAACAGATAATGTGCATCATGCGGTCCTGGCGCTGCTTCCGGATGATACTGGACTGCGAATAAAGGATATTCCTTATGCTGGAATCCTTCAAAAGTGTTGTCGTTCAAGTTGATATGCGTCAGTTCTATATTCTTTCCGATCATGCTGTCCGTGTCTACGGCAAACCCATGATTCTGAGCGGTAATTTCAACTGTTCCGGCTTTTAAATTTTTTACCGGCTGATTTCCACCCCTGTGCCCGAATTTAAGTTTAAAGGTCCTGCCCCCCAAAGCCAACCCAAGAATCTGATTCCCGAGACAGATTCCAAATATCGGATATTGTCCAATCAAGGATTTCACAGATTCGATCGCATAGGTCAAGGGTTCCGGGTCACCGGGTCCATTGGATAAAAATATTCCATCCGGCTGATAGGAACGTATCTTATCCAATGAAAATGTTGCAGGCACAACAAGCACTTCACACCCTTCTGCTTCAAGACATCGCAAGATATTATATTTTATTCCAAAATCAAAAGCGACAACCGAGAATCTTGTTCCTTTTGATTTCCAGATATCCGAACCAGCTTCCAGCTCTCCCTTCTTGATCCATACTGGTTTTCCATTTTCCCAAAAATAGGGGCTGCTGGTTGTCACTTCCTTTACAAGATCCTGGCCGGTCATACTGGGTATGGCTCTTGCTTTTTCAATCAGAGAGGCAGGGTTTAAATCTGTCGTGGAAATAAATGCACGCATGGCGCCTGTTTTTCGAATATGTCTGGTCAGGGCACGGGTATCAAAATTTTCAACCCCAAGCACTCTCTGTTTTTTAAGATAATCGGCAAGACTTTCCGTGGCTCTGAAGTTGCTTGGAAATTCCTGATATTCTTTAATCAAAAGAGCGGATACCTGTATCCGGTCTGATTCCGCATCTTCGGGATTCACACCATAGTTACCAATCAGAGGATAGGTCATGGTTACCATTTGACCCCGGTAGGACGGATCTGTCAAAATCTCCTGATACCCGGACATGCTGGTATTAAAAACAACCTCTCCCGAGGTTTCACCTGTTCCCGTAAAACTGGTACATGGAAATGTGCGGCCATCTTCCAGTGCGATCAGTGCTTTTATTCTCTCCATATATCAAACGATCCCTACAAAGGTTTGCTCGCCAATGAACAAATAATTTTAACAACCCTACACCCATTAACACATATCTGTATCAAATCAATAAAAAGATGAATTATCCCATGGGATAATTTTCCGTCAGGAACCAGATTCCGCAAGGACATGCTCCTGCACAGAAGCCACATCCAATGCACCGGGAATCATCTACAACATATTCATATGCACCATTTCCAAGATCTTTTCTGCCGATGGCCGTCTGGGGACAGATTGAGATACAGATGCCGCAGTCTCTACAATTACCACAGGATGAACATTGGGCTCCGCAATGGTCCACATCATCAAAACAGGTGATGCGCGGATCAAAATATTCCAGGCGGATTCGATCTGTATCAATCATCACTCTTTTTTCAATAACCGGCTCCTGACCTTTCAGAATCTTATTGATGGCTTCAGCGGCTTTTCGGCCTGCACCAATGGCATCGGTCAGAAGTCCGGGCTTGACAATATCACCAACCGCAAATATTTTGGAATCCGAGGTTCGATAAAATGCATCCACCTTGACAAACCCGCGATCAATTTCAACACTTTCCGGAAGAAATTCCGTATCCGGAACATCCCCGATGGAAATCACAACCGTATCCGCTTCCAGCAATTCTCCGGTCGTCAGCAAAACGCCCTTTTCCGTCACTTCCTGAGTAAAGCAGGGCCATTTGAAAACAGCGCCGCATGCTTCTGCTTCTTCTCTTTCTTTTCCAAAGGATGCCGGCCTTTGAACATCGATGAGCGTCAGAGTTTCCGCTCCAAGACGACCGGCCTCCGTTGCAACGTCACATCCTACGTTTCCAGCCCCGATAATGACAACCTTTTTCCCCGGATCAATTTCATTGGTTTTGGCCTGTGCCAGAAAATCCATTGCCGTAATCATACGCTCTTTTCCCGGGACAGGCAGTATTCTCGGTTTCTGGGCTCCGGCAGCAACAACCAGGAAATCATAATCTCCCTTTATTCTTTCCGTTTCCTGCTTTCCAAGCTTCTGTTTCAAATGAATATGGGGAATCACACTGGATATCCGGTCAATCTCTGCTGTCAGAACCTCCTTTGGAATCCGGCTTTCCGGAATCACCGAGGCAATTTTTCCGCCAATGGTTTTTTCCATATCATAAATCACCACTTCATGCCCGCTTTTTCGAAGCTGCCAGGCAATTGAAATCCCTGCCGGACCGCCTCCAATAACCGCTATTTTCTTCCCGCTCTGTGCTGGAAACTCAGGCATTTTTGCATGGATGCTGGCTCTTCCCAGCTTCGTAATATCAATAGGCATCATGGATCCAATCTGCCGCGTACATGACTGCATGCAGGGGTTGGGACAGAGATATCCGCAAATGGTGGCTGGAAATGGTGTGTATTCCAGAGCTAGATCCACAGCCTCATCAATACGTCCCTCCCGAACAAGCCGCCATCTTTCATGAACTGGAATCCCACTCGGACATGTTCCTTCACAGGGGGCTTTATATTTCTGATTTTCCCAAACTGGAACAAATCGTCTCAGTTCACCAGTCGTGATTAATGGAACCTGACTTCTGTCCAGGGTTGTCAAATCCCCGATCAGACCTCCCGGACCGAGTTCTTTGTCCCAGATATCGGTTTGAAAAGATACCATTGACCTTTTCTGAATACCGCCTTTTTCCTGAGGTGAACGAGCAGCCAGCAATTGCCATTCTTCTTTTTTCAAAAGGCTTTCCAGAACTTCTTTCCTGCGGATCTGTGCCAGATACTCCTTCAAATTTTTCGTGAGCCAATACCAATCCTCATCTGAAATCGGTATCTGTTTCGCGTCAGTATCACTGTATCCTTTATGAGGACCACGAAAAAACAACTTGCCGCCTACCATTCCAACCAGGGGTCTGTATCCGAGAATATTCTGCGGTGTCTGGGGATCTATACCACAAACAACAGCAATCCCTCCGGCCATGAACTCACCAAAATAGTCTCCGACCGATCCTAAGACCCAAATTTCAGGGGGAGCAAACCGCGGGTTGCTTTTGGTCATTGTCATTCCACGTGCACCGATATTTCCGGCAACATAGACCTTCCCCTGGGCCATGGCATTGGCAAGACCGTTTCCTGCATTTCCATGAACAATAATTTTTGCGCCTGCATTCAACCAGCCCACATCATCCGAAGCAGGCCCCATGATTTCAACAACCGTATTTGGAAACCCAAGAGATCCTGCTCGCTGACCGACATGACCGGTAATTTTAACATGAATGGACGCATCTCCTGCTTTCCATAATCGGCCGCCGATACCATGCTGGCCAAAAGCGTCAACCTCAATCAAGCGCTCTCCGTTTTCAACTGCAACCTGAATTTTCTCTTCCAGAATACGGGATTCAATTCGAATTCCCTTTTCTTTCCCGTCTATCTTATAATATGTCTTGCTACTCATGGTATTCTCCGGGAAACAAACAGACCGCTATACGATGCTGTACCTTTTGATTTCCTCTCCAATAGCTAAACTACATATTTAATACTCAACCTCTCCGATGCATGATAATCACTGATCCCGAGTGCATCTGACATGCCGATGGGTAAAGAGGTCGACCGACCTAGCGGCGCAACTATTTTTTTAAATTCCGTATCAAAACTCAGGAAAACATCCACAACTCGCTGAGCGACATCTTCAGCATTGAGGCGCCTATATAATCTTGGATCCTGGGAAGTGATTCCTTTGGGGCACAGCCCCACATTACAGATATTGCATCTATCCGATTCTGATCCAAGACACCCGGCTGCCGCCTGCATGATATATTTACCGGTCTGGACCCCGCTGGCACCCAGCATAATTAGAGCGGCTGCATTGGCTGCCAGATTACCGGTTTTACCCACTCCGCCTCCGGCAAACAGAGGAATCTCATTTTGCTTGCCCAGTTTCACCAGATTCAGGTAGCAGTCCCTTAGATTGCTGGCGATCGGGTGCCCCATTGTGTTCATGGAAACATTGTATGCTGCACCGGTTCCGCCATCTTCGCCATCAATGGCAAGGCCGGCGGCATAATCGTTTCGCGTCAGATTATTCAATACTGCCAGAGATGTGGATGATGCTGAAATTTTCGGATAAACCGGTACTCGAAATCCCCATGCCATATACATTGACTGGGTCATTTTCGCCACAGCCTCCTCAATCGAATATTGGGTCTGATGCGTCGGTGGACTGGGCAAACTGACACTTACCGGTACGCCCCGGATGGCAGCAATCAGTTTGTTTACCTTATACCACATTAACAATCCACCATCTCCTGGTTTTGCTCCCTGACCGTATTTGATTTCCACAGCGCATGGATCCACTTTCATTTCCGGAATAGCATGGATAATTTCATCCCAGCCAAAATAACCAGAGGCGATCTGTAAAATAACATATTGTAAAAATCTGCTTCGAAGAAGCCTGGGTGGACAGCCCCCTTCTCCGGTACACATTCTTACCGGCATTTTCATCTCTTCATTCAGGTATGCGACGCCCATCTGAAGCCCTTCCCACATGGTAGGAGAAAGCGCACCAAACGACATTCCACCGATCACCAGTGGGTATATTTCACGAACCGGCGGAATCCATCCATTTGCCTTAAGGTGTTTGAAATTGTCTTCAGGAGACAGAATCCTTCCTAAAAGCGTACGCAATTCAAATTCATGCCGACCTGCATCCAAAGCAGGGTCTGTGAGCATTGAAATTCGAATAAATTTTATCTGGTCCAGAATACCACCTACAACATTCCGTCGTCCTCCCCTGCGTCTTGGCTGTCCTCCCTGATTCTGATGATATATCAGTTTATCCGCCTCATCGCTCCTGGCCGGAATAATGGCATCATTCGGACACACCATGGTGCACATGCCACATCCCACACAGGCATGCTGGGGATCTGTTTTCTGACGAATGCCGTGATAAATCTTAAAAACATTCGAGGATGATTGTTTGATATCAATACTGGTCTCAACAACTCTTTTCCGAAAAACGCCAAGTTCCAGGGCATGGACAGGGCACACTGCCGTGCAACTGCCACAGAGTGTACACTTTTCCTTGCTCCACCGGATTTGCCACAGTAAATCTTTAATGCTCAGTGTTGATGGTGTAACGGGTCTGTTTGCTGACATAGCGTAATCTCCTGGCGATCCGGCCCTACAATAACGGTATCCAGATACATGGGCTGAAAATCCTTGCTTTTATCACGGTCCGGAATCACAGCGTCCAAGCCACAAATTTCCGATGAAAAGGCATAATAGCCGGGATGGCCACCCACTACTCCCGGCCTCAATTTTTTCCGGTCCTGGGCCATAAAAACAGAATGGTCCGGCAAACACCCGATAACACAGTTCGGACCGTCAATAATCATTCTCCGGCACGTTTGCTTCAGCTGTTTTAAAAACTCAGCGTTTGGATGGTCTTCAAGGTCTTCCCCCTGAAGTGGCGTGATAATATGCTTATATGCATCAACCCCTAATCCAAGTTTTTTTATTGTATAATGAAGGATATGGGTAAACACTTCTGAATCGGATTGAAATCCGGTATATCCCGGGAATCCCCGTGACATCAAATATTCTTTTATCGGCACAAAAGCAGTGTTTTCACCATTTGTCATGGTTGAAAATCCTTCTACAAAAAAAGGATGGCAGGCATACAGATTAATCGCATAGTTTGTATTTTGCCTTCCCTGAGCCATGATTACCCGTGCTTTTAAATCATAACGATCAAGCCCAAGATAATGTCCAATGGTAAGAGGATCCCCGATCTCTTTCAGCATGATCACATCCGGCCAGAATGAAAAGACAATCATATCCTCTTTTTCATGACCCATTTCACGAAGCTCAAGCCGGATCCTCATCAGCTTACCCCCAAGCTCCTCAAAGCTTAACCCTTCCCATTCTGATGGATACTCATATGCTCTGACCAAATAAACATCCCGTGTCGGTACACCATGAATCGATTCTTTCGGAACCTTGATGGATAACTTGAATTTTGTCATGAACCCGAGGTTCATCATAAACGTATCCAGACGTTTCAATCCCTCTGTGGTAAAAATACCGGACAGGATCGGTGACTCCTTGATATCCTCAAACGGACCGGCAAGGTCACGCAGAAAAAGACCAACCCCGGAACCATCATGCCCCTCTCGCATGACATCCAATGCTTCCAGTGCAACCATCGGCGATTGTGGCGTTTCGCTGGTTAACGCAAATAAACGACACATGTTGTTCTCCTTGTATAAACCATAAGACCTCAAGACTGTCTTAAATAAATTTTTGGGGTTACATCAAAATCCGTGAGCGTGAGTAATTATAGCAACGAATATGCCAAGCAAACATTGTATCGCTTTTAACAATCTGATATCCAAATATTTTTAAACGATACAGAGTTCGATCTTCACAATTCAAATCTATCTCTAATGAAAAATAAAATACTATTTTGTAAAAAATTCCCCTGAAGAATTTACAGATATGTAAATAATGAATAAAGCCAATCAGGCATTTTCCATAGTAACCCGAAGAACTTCCTGATAAGTAGTAACTCCGGCAAGCAATTTCTTGACTGCGTTTTCACGCAGTGTCACCATCCCCTCTTTTCGAGCCTGCATACCAAATGCTGTCAGGTCTGTTTCTGCGGTCGTTAGTGTCTTCAGTGCATCCGTATAGGGAAGTACCTCGAAAATCGCAGCTCTTCCTCGATAACCTGTTCCACGGCATTTGGTGCATCCTTTACCCCGAAACAATGTAATTTTTCCCTCCTTTTTTAAATTGATGCTCATGGCTTTTTTCAACTCATCGCTATCCATCTCAAAAGATTCTTTGCAAGAATTGCAAATTTTTCGCATCAGTCGTTGGGCCAATATCCCGATAATGGTTGTCTGGATCAGAAAGGGCGGTACGCCAAGATCCAACAGTCGCGTTATGGTCGATGGTGCATCGTTGGTGTGAATGGTGGAGAAAACAAGGTGACCGGTCATGGCAGCTTGTATCGCATTACTGGCTGTCTCAAGATCCCTCATTTCACCAATCATGATGATATCCGGATCCTGTCTCAAAATCGTTCGAAGAATTGTCGCAAATGTAATACCAACAGCCGGTTGAACCGCAATTTGATTAAAGTCTTCATGGATCATCTCAATGGGGTCTTCAATGGTTGTGATATTCACCTCCGGGGTCGAAATCTGCCTCAGCGTAGAATACAGTGTTGTGGATTTGCCGCTGCCTGTAGGACCGCATATTAAAATGATTCCATGAGGTCTTTTGATAAATTGGTTATAGTGGCTAAAATCCGATTTTGTAAAACCAAGCTCGTCCAGCCCCTGAAACAGAATATCCGGATCCATAACCCTCATCACCACTTTTTCACCAAAAGCAACCGGTAGTGTTGAAACACGAATCTCAACCTCCGTTCCCTCTTTATCCATTTTGATCCTGCCATCCTGGGGGCGTCTCTTTTCCGCAATATCCAGCCTGGACAGCGTTTTAATCCGGCTGACAATCGCAACATGGACCTTTTTCGTTATTTTATAAACCGTATGCAGAACCCCATCAATCCGCATCCGTACAACCGTAATATCTCTTTTGGGCTCAATATGGATATCGCTTGCGCGCTGATCAAACGCATAAACAAAAAGATGATTTACCGCATTCACAATATGCTGATCGTCTAACTGTACTTCATCGGCTGATTTCAGCCGGACATATTGTTCCAGATTTCCAAGATCAATGGCTGTTGCATCAAACAGCCCTTCTGCTTTGCTTATGGATCGTTTAAAGCCAAAAAACTCATCAATGCATTTAATAATATCTGCTCGGGAACTTACCACTACCTTGACCTTCATTTGACTTGCCCGGGACAGATCCTCCAGCGTCTCTGTATTAAAGGGGTCCGGTGTGGCTACAGTCAAACATCCGTCCTGAATTTCAATGGGAAGAACCTGATGCTTCAGGGCAAAGTTCCGTGGAATGGTGGTTGTAACGACATTCAAATCCAGTTTCAAAGGGTCTATTTTTTTAAATGGTATTCCCCAATCATTGGCAAGAGCCTGAAAAATTGATTCTTCGTCCAATTTTTCATGAATTTTATCTGCCCGATGCAGCTTTAATGAAACAACCACATCTATAATGGTGAAAGGTCTTATTATTTTTAGCCCGATAGCACTAGAATGACTCTTGGCGCGAATTGCTGTCAGACGATTGATCACACTGCTCTTTTTTTTCAGAACCTCATTGATCTGATTCTGAGAAAGCAATCCTGCGTTTAAAAGAGTCCGGATTACCCTTTCATCTGAAAATGGATCATTCGGAGGATTCATTCTATCTGAATATTCTGTTGATTGAGGCATATCTTGTTCACCTAAGGATTTTATTTTTTCATCAAAAGCAGTTCCACCTGTTTCACCGGAAATTCACGGTCTTAATACTGGCAAACTTTATATCAAATTGAATGGTTTTGCACCAAAATAATTGTGTTCGTGACAAAACCGATGATTCAGTATATAATGGTTGTATATATGATAGTTAGGTAAAAAACGATCCGGCTGTTTTCCCTTGTTGAGCAATTAAGTCAACCAAACCTGAAAAACGAACCCAGGTTACACATGAAAAATATGAAACCGGATGAATCGTCAGATGATCCAGATTTATCCTTTAAGGTCTTTCATGATTTAATGTCCAAGAGGGTTGGAAAAATCCTCCTTGTTTCCAGCCCCTATGATGCCTTTATTATGGAAGAAGAAGGAAGGCTTGCGGAAAGAATCATCCATGAATATCGAGGACTGAATTTGTCACGTCCCCCGAGAATCACCTGGGTTTCTTCCATTGACGAAGCGCTCACGATATTATCAAAAAGTAAATTTGACCTTATCATCACCATGCCCGTAAGGGATACTGCTGATCCATATATCCTCCGTCGAAAAATTCAGAAAAAATTTCCGCAAATTCCAATGATTCTTCTTGTCCATGACACTGGTATTCTGTCATTGGCTCCCGAGCACAGAAAAAATGATTCAACCTGCCGGCTGTTTATATGGAGCGGAAACACAGATCTTCTCCTTGCCATGATCAAAAGTACTGAGGATCAGATGAACGTTTACCATGACACAAAGCGAGCCATGGTAAGGGTGATCATCCTGGTTGAAGACTCTCCCGAATACCGATCGTCCTTATTGCCACTCCTGTATCGGGAAATTGTTACACAAACGCAAAAAATAATGGACGATTCTCTCAATGAAGAACACCGTATCCTGAGAATGAGAGCCCGCCCCAAAATTCTTATAGCTGAAGATTATGAAGAGGCTGAAATCCTGTTTCGAAAGTATAAGCCATACGTATTAAGTGTTTTTTCCGATGTTCGGTTCTCCAGAAACGGCAATCTTGATGATCATGCCGGATTTCATTTGTGTGAGATGATCAAAAAAGAAAAACCCGGGCTTCCTCTCCTTATGCTCAGTTCAGATGATTCCAATCATAAAAAAGCACTGGAAATGGCTAATGCTTTTCTAAACAAAAATTCTCCCTCTCTTCACATGGACATTCGAACATTCCTTGAACAATACCTGGCCTTCGGAGACTTTATTTTTCGACTTCCAAACGGTGAGGAAGTAACTAGAGTTTCCAGCCTTTACCAAATGGAAAAAGCCATTCCTTCCATTCCGGATGAATCTGTATATTTTCATGCAGAAAAGGATCATTTTTCAACCTGGCTCATGGCTCGCTCAGAAATTCAGCTTGCATCCAAACTCCAGCCGGTGCATACCACTGATTTTTCAAGTACCAGAGAGTTAAAACAATACCTTGTGGATTGCCTTCGAAAAAAACGGAAAATCAGACACCGTGGCGTTATCACCGATTTTTCATCAGATGGATTCTATCCTGATTTGGATTTTACAAAAATCGGAAGCGGATCTCTTGGAGGAAAAGGCAGAGGGCTTGCGTTTATGTCATCCCTTTTGGGAAACAACTGTTCACTCTGGAAAAAATTTCCATCCGCACGAATCACGATTCCAAAAACTCTCGTGATTACAACTGAATATTTTGATACTTTTGTCTCAACCAATCATCTGAAAATGTTTTCGAAAAACTCGGAAACGGATCTTACTATTGCAAAAAAATTTCTGGGGTCAGACCTCCCCGAAAACCTTGTAAATGATCTCACAACTTATTTATCCTGTGTCAAACAACCACTTGCCATCAGATCTTCAAGTCTTCTCGAGGATGCACAGTTTCAACCATTTGCCGGTATGTATAAAACCTACATGATCCCGAACAATGATCCTAAAATTTCCATCCGGTTGAATCATCTGATTCGTGCAATCAAACTAATCTATGCTTCAACTTATTTTGAAGCTCCAAAATATTATTCAACAAATACCTCCCACCGAGTGGAAGAAGAAAAAATGGCGATCGTGATTCAACAAATCACCGGAAAGGAATATGGTGGATTCTATTTTCCGCCAATTTCAGGAGTTGCTCAATCCTATAATTTCTATCCGGTTTCTTATATGAAACCGGAAGATGGCGTTGTCCATATTGCTTTTGGCCTGGGAAAAACTGTTGTAGAAGGAGGCGCCGCTCTTCGCTTTTCTCCCCGATATCCTCAATTTCTTCCCCAATATACTACCGTGGATGATATCCTTAAAAACTCGCAAAAGCTTTTTTATGGGCTGGACATGTCCCATCTTCCGGATGAATTTGGAATTGCTATACATATAGATGGTTTTGTTGAATTTGATTCAACCCTCACACAACTGGATATAAATGATTTTGAATTGACCATAGAAGCCAATAGCGCTCTGCGAAATATCTTCAGCAGTTACCTCTCCGAGGATCATAGAATTCGTGACACCTATCATGCCAATACCCAGCACGTAATATCTTTTTCCAATATTTTAAAATACAATGAGTACCCACTCCCGGATCTTTTGATTGCGCTATTGGAAATCGGTCAAACCGGAATGGGGGCTCCGGTTGAAATTGAATTTGCCGTTACTTTCCCTGCTGAAAATGATCTGAATGAAAAAAGAAAAGGCCCTGAACTGGTTATTCTCCAGATACGGCCTATGGTGATCAACAGAAGAAATGTCAACATTCAGATTGAACAAAAAGAAATAGAAAATTCCTTCTGCTATTCCGACAATGCCTTGGGGAATGGTATCATAACCGATTTATATTCAATTGTTTTTGTGAAACCAGAGTCATTTGATCCTGCCCGGACAATAGAGATTGCTTCTGAAATTAGAAAATTGAATAAAAGCATGATTGAGAAGAATGAAAAATATCTTTTAATCGGGCCAGGAAGATGGGGATCAGCCGATCGATGGCTCGGCATTCCGGTAAGCTGGAAAGATATTTGCGGAGTAGCAGCCATTATTGAAACCGCTTCAGAACTTTTAACGGCCGACCCGTCTCAAGGAACTCATTTTTTTCATAATATCACATCACTGGGAATCGGTTATCTCACGATTGGAAACAAGGGTAAAGGCTTTCTGGATAATGACTGGCTTAAATCATTACCTGTCCAAAATGAAACCACTTTTATTTGTCATTGTCGATTAAACAATCAATTAATAATCAAGATAGATGGTAAAGAGTCATGCGCTGTAATTGTCAAACCACCTTCAGCATAAATCGTTGTTCAACCGCTTTATATAGCAAAAAGTGAGGGAAAAATGAATTCAATACTAGACACGATAAAATCAAGAGATCCCGGAGAAAAAGAATTTCATCAAGCCATCAGTGAAGTCATGGATTCTATCATGCCCGTACTTGACAAAAATCCGGAATATCGACATGCCGGAATCCTGGAAAGAATTACAGAGCCGGAACGAACCATCATTTTCCGCGTTCCATGGATGGATGACCAGGGTAAAATCCATGTAAACAGAGGCTTTCGAATCGAAATGAACAGCGCTATCGGTCCCTATAAAGGTGGATTACGATTTCATCCCTCTGTCAATTTATCCATCCTTAAATTTCTGGCCTTTGAGCAGGTTTTTAAAAATGCTTTGACTACCCTCCCCATGGGAGGCGGAAAAGGCGGATCTGATTTTAATCCCAAAGGGAAATCCGATAATGAGGTGATGCGCTTTTGCCAGAGTTTTATGTGCGAGCTTTTTCGTCATATCGGACCGAACACGGATGTTCCTGCCGGCGATATCGGCGTTGGAGCCCGGGAAATCGGATTCCTTTTTGGAATGTATAAAAAACTCACCAATGAGTTTACCGGTGTACTCACCGGAAAAAGCCTGAACTGGGGAGGAAGCCTGATCCGTCCGGAGGCAACAGGATACGGATGCGTTTATTTTGCTTCCGAAATGCTTGCAACAAAAAACACAACCATGAAAGGCAAAAGGTGTCTTGTATCCGGATCTGGAAATGTTGCACAGTTTACAACGGAAAAAATCCTATCTCTTGGGGGTAAAGTATTGACTCTTTCTGATTCTTCAGGATACATTTTCGATGAAAAAGGTGTTGATGAAAGCAAACTGAATTTTATTAAAACACTGAAAAACAAAAAAAGAGGAAGAATCAAAGAGTATGCTGACCAATACAAGGAAACTGTTTATACGCCTGTTGATTCAAAATTGGATTTTAACCCTCTCTGGAGCCATAAGGCGGATTGTGCGTTTCCATGTGCAACAGAAAACGAAATTAATGAAAAGGATGCTGCTCATCTTGTTCAAAACGGGATCATTCTTCTGGCCGAAGGAGCAAATATGCCGACTACTCCAAATGGAATTGATGTATTAACCAATAGTCATGTTCTTTATGCCCCCGGCAAGGCCGCAAACGCCGGCGGTGTTGCAGTATCCGGATTGGAAATGTCTCAAAACAGCATGAGGATTCGATGGCAGCGGGAAGAGGTCGACGAAAAGCTTCGTCTTATCATGAAAAATATTCACAAGACTTGTCTTGATGCAGCTGAATCCTATGGTGTACCCGGTAACTACATGAAAGGTGCAAACATCGCCGGATTCGTGAAAGTTGTTGACGCAATGCTTGATCAGGGGCTGGTATAATAACTTGATAAATACAAAAAAGGCGCCTATTCTATTTCCAATTGAGATCGCTGCGCATCAAGACAGAAAATGGAAAACTTTCTGTAATATGATGGAAGCCTCCAATCTTCAGATCCCGGAATCTTCAACAGTTATATGCGATCTCAAAACCGCCTTCCTGTTCAGTGATTTTATTTTTTACAATCTGACTCGAAATACTGTATTGTTTAAGGAACTTTTTGAAAGCAACTGTCTCTACAGTGCCTATCCATCAGGAACTTATGCCAACTATCTTTCTCATATCTTACAAAACGCTTCTGATGAAAAACAGATTGCCGAAATAACCAGCCTTTTTCGATGTCGCGAAATGATCCGTATTGCTTTTCGAGACCTTACTGGCTATGCAGATCTATCAGAAACCATGTCTGATCTTTCTGCCCTTGCGGATGCCTGTATTGATGGAGTTTTCTCAAAATTATATGATCAATTTACAGCCCAATATGGCATTCCGAAAAATCAGTCGGGGAAAAATCAAAATATCGTTGTTGTGGGTCTTGGAAAACTGGGTGCAAATGAACTTAACTTTTCTTCTGACGTTGACCTGATGTTTGCATTTCCAGAAGATGGAATCACAAGTGGTAAGCACGAATCCATTACAAACCATGAATTCTTTTTACTTCTTTCTCGTGCATTTCTCAAAATCTTTGCCGGATCATCCTCTGCCGGTATCATTTTCCGGGTTGATCTCCGTTTGAGGCCATTTGGTGAAAACGGTCCTTTGATCATGAGTTTTAACTCCTTAGAAGAATATTACGAAGCGCTAGGACGAGAATGGGAAAGGTATGCCTTAATTAAAGCGAGAGTGGTAGCAGGAGATAAAATAGCAGGTTACCACTTGCTCAAAAGGCTAAACCCTTTTATCTATCGGCGTTACCTTGATTACAACGCCTTCGAATCCCTGCGCGAAATGAAGCAGAGCATCGATTTTGAAATCCAGCGGAAAGGATTTAAGGGAAATATTAAACTAGGACCCGGAGGAATCCGGGAAATCGAATTTTTCGGACAGGCTTTTCAATTAATACGGGGCGGTGTCTTACCTTTGCTTCAAGAACCATCCATATTGAAGGTTCTGAATATACTGGTTGAAGAAAAATATATATCTCCGTCTACCTGTGATGAGCTGACCGATGCATATCTTTTTCTACGCAACACAGAACACCGACTCCAGGAGTTTGATGACCGACAGACCCATTCTCTTCCAACAGAAGAAACAAAACTTTTCCTCCTCTCACTTTCTCTCGGTTTTTCAGATATCGACCAATTTTCCCGTCAATTGCATGCCCATATTAAAAATGTTCATGATCATTTTACCCAGATACTTTCAACTGCTGATCAAGAGCAACCTGTTTCAGAAGGGAAAAAAGAACTATCGGGAATTTGGGAAAACCTTTTTGAGCCAAAAGATGGAGAGGTTATTCTTCTTTCAGCCGGATTCCAAAAGCCATCCGACATTCTTAAACAAATTATTGGCCTGAAAGATGACACTGCAACCAGATCTCTGAGCAGAGATGGCCGCAGGAAGCTTGATCAGCTTATCCCACGAGTCCTCGAAATTACCGGACAATCTGAACAGCCGGATCTTTCATTTTTTCGTATTGTAGAACTCATCAAAGCAATTGAACAGAGAACCAACTATCTTTCTCTGCTGATTGAAAATCCCGGTGCCTTGAAACAACTCGTGAGCCTGTCCATCGCCAGCCCATGGATCATCAAGTTTCTCACACAACATCCGGTTTTGAAGAATGAACTGCGGGAAGCCAGAATACAAAACAGCCCACCTGATCGCAATCAATTGAAAAAAAAAAAAAAAAAAAGGCTGAAATCTGTTCCTATTGACGACCTTGAACTTCAGATCGAACAGCTATGTATTTTTAAACAAATCAACACCCTGCGGGTTGCCACAGCAGACATCAGTGCGAACTATCCGCTTATGCGTGTAAGTGATCACCTGTCTGATATTGCGGAGTTGATATTAGCTCAGGTTTTTAACCTGTCTTATCATCATATTGGTAAAAACTATGGCTATCCAAGTTGTTCACCGGATATTAAAAACAGCAAACAAGGATTTGCTGTGATTGCCTATGGAAAGTTAGGTGGCATTGAGCTTGGATACGGATCTGACCTGGATATGGTTTTCCTTCACGGAGCAGCACCGGGCAAAACGCTTGGAGGAAAATTTCAATCGATTGATAACAGTCAATTTTATACCCGACTCGGTCAACGGATTATTCATATCCTGACCACTCATACCCGAGCAGGCAGGTTATATGAAATTGACATGAGATTAAGGCCCAGCGGGAGCTCCGGCCCCCTTGTCAGCCACATCAATTCATTCCGAGAGTATCAGGCGAATAATGCATGGACCTGGGAACATCAAGCTCTTGTCCGCGCCCGTTTTATTTGTGGAGACCCTGCGATCTCAAACCTGTTCGAAGTAATTCGAAGAGAAACACTTATGAGAAAAAGAGATCTATCGGAATTGCGATCAGAAATAAGGGATATGCGGGAAAAAATACGGAAAGTGCAAGGGATTTCTGAACCTGGTAAATTTCATCTGAAACAGGGGAAGGGAGGAATCATTGATATTGAATTTATCGTACAATATCTTATCCTGGCAAATGCTCATCAACATTCAAAGCTTGTAAAATGGTCTGATAATGTCCGACAACTTGAAGCTCTTGCTCAAGCCGGAATTCTCGAAAATAATACCTCCCTTTTATTAAAGGAGGCCTACCTGACCTTCCGATCCAGTGTTCATCATTTGCATTTACAGGATCAACCACCTGTTGTGGATCACCCCGACCTCCAAGCAATCGGCTATACTGTTGCTGAAATATGGAAATCCTATTTAATGTCTTGAATAACCGGATTGCACTCGAACAGAAAAGTAACAACTCTGTTTTAAAAATAAAAAACCGACATCTGAATTGAAACAAATGCCGGTTTTTCTCTCAGTTACGCTAATTTCTAAATATCATAGTAGAGATAGAATTCATGGGGGTGTGGACGAAGTTTAACAGCATCAGACTCGTTTTTCGTTTTATATTCAATCCACATATCAATAACATCTTTTGTAAAGACATCTCCTTTTAACAGAAACTCATGATCTGCTTTAAGGGCCGCCAATGCCTCATCAAGAGATCCAGGAGCAGATGCTATTTCTGCAAGCTCTTCCGGTGGAAGATCATAAATATTTTTATCCAGAGGATTACCCGGATCCATTTTATTTTCAATACCATCAATAACCGCCATCAATATGGCTGAAAAAGCCAGATAGCCATTACAGGACGGATCCGGTGTCCGGAACTCAAGCCTTTTGGCCTTGGGCGAAGAAGAGTACATTGGAATTCGAACTGCTGCACTTCTGTTTCGGCTGGAATAAGCTAAATTAACCGGTGCCTCATATCCTGGAACCAGCCTCTTGTAAGAGTTGGTTGTTGGATTGGAGAAAGCACATATCGCCTTGCAGTGTTTCAAAATACCACCGATTGCATGAAGAGCCATCTGAGAGACTCCGGCATATTTATCACCCGCAAAAAGTGGCTTTCCCTCTTTCCAAATGCTGATATGGGTGTGCATGCCACTGCCGTTATCCTCAAAAAGCGGCTTGGGCATGAATGTAACCGTGTGCCCATGTCGATAGGCGACATTTTTCAAGACATATTTAAACCACGCAAGCTGATCTCCCATTTGAACCAAGGGTTTAAAGCGCATATCAATTTCAGACTGTCCGGCTGTCGCAACCTCGTGGTGCTGACACTCAACATCAATACCGAGTTTTTCAAGGGTCAACATCATCTCTGTTCTCAAGTCCTGGAACTTATCCATAGGCGGTACCGGGAAATATCCCTCTTTATGTCTCGGTTTATATCCAAGATTCGGTCCCTCATCCCTTGAGGTGTTCCATGGGCCTTCTACAGAGTCTATCTCATAATAGGAAACATTGCTTGCTGATTCAAACCGGATACTGTCAAAAATGAAAAATTCAGCTTCCGGACCAATAAAAGCGGTATCGCCGATACCGGTTTTCGATAAATAGGCTTCGGCTTTTTGAGCAATATTTCTGGGATCTCGTGTATAAGCTACCCGTGTAATCGGATCCACTATGTTACCGATCAGTACCAATGTTGGAACCTCAAAAAATGGATCCATTTTAGCAGTTTTTGCATCTGGAATAACCAGCATGTCACTGGCGTGGATTGGCTGCCAACCTCGAATACTTGAACCATCAAATCCAAATCCGTCATCAAAACTAGACTCGTCGAGTTCACTCAATGGCACGGAAAAGTGCTGCCATACGCCAATAAAATCCATAAAGCGTATATCAACAACCCTTGCTCCATTTTCTTTTGCATAAGCTATTGCTTCCTTCGGTGTCATAATATTATCCTCCATTTTATAAGGTAATTAAATTATCAACCATATTCAAAAAACACTCAATTATAGTAAATCGTTACGTGCGTTCACTTTTCACCGATACCATCCTATTCATTTGTACACCTTGATAAAGCAAAAGCTGTTCCATTTACCGATAAAGCATTCAACAATTCGTTATCATAGATTTTTTTTTATGGCTCGCCCTATTCTGGAAATGCCGGATTACATTTTTGTAAAAAACTTTCCATTAAAATTGCAATTTTGTTGTTCGTTTTGTTTGCTAAAAAATTAGGATTAACCACTTATACACTATGATGGCTGTTTTTAATACATTAAAAAAAGGATTGAAAGCTCCATATATATATATTCATCTCACGCCGAATCAGATGATCTCTGAATTCACAAGGCCATATCCATGTTCGCTATGGAGAGACTTATCGAGCCCCTCCTGTTCCCCCTCTTCATTGATTCGAAACCCCACTGTTTTTTCCACAATAAAATAAATTAAAGCTGTTCCTAAGGCGGCCATAAATATCGTTGCCCCCATTCCCTTCAATTGTATGATCAATTGATTCCAAAGGGTCCAACTGCCACCAGCAGACACACATGCAGATGACATCCAACTATCTCGAATAAAAAAACTGAGAATCAAAACACCTAATCCGCTACCCACACCATGTATCCCAAAACAGTCAAGACTGTCATCGTAACCCATCCTGACCTTTAACTGAAGTGCATAATAACACGCAATGGCAGACAATGCCCCCAGTGCCATTGCACCAGTGGGCTGCACAACACCAGCAGCGGGTGTTATGACAACCAGCCCTGCCAGAATCCCGGACACAAAGCCAAGGGAAGTAGCCTTTTTAAATATAATGGCTTCCATAATGAGCCATGTCAGAGCACCACTC
>CAYTGW010000003.1:678-34524 GCA_964437395.1 uncultured Desulfocicer sp. | reverse complement strand
CCTGAGTCATGGTAAGCGCTCTTGCTGTTTCAAGACCACTTTGCACCGTAGAACCCGCATTGAACCCAAACCATCCAACCCACAACAATCCAGCACCCATCATCGTCATTACCAGATTGTTTGGATGCATTGCTGTTTTTGGATACCCCTTCCTGGCACCCATCAGAATTGCAAGAACAAGGGCACTGACTCCCGCAGAAACATGAATCACAAGCCCTCCAGCAAGATCTATAACTCCGGATGCCCCCGAGGTGAACAACCATCCATCAGAAGCCCAGACCCAATGACAAAGGGGGCAGTAAACCAACAAAAACCAAAGCGCGATAAAGAGGGTATAACCTTTAAAATATACTCGTTCGGCGATCGCACCACTGATAAGGGCTGGGGTGATGATGGCAAACTTTCCCTGAAACATTGCCAAAACATATTCCGGTATTCCTTTTGTTATCCGATCGTCGATCCCCTTGAGAAAAAAGAAATCCCAATCCCAACCAACAAAGCCACCAAGCACATTTTTACCAAATGCAAGAGAATAACCACATACCACCCAAAGAACTCCTATGACGGCCATAGACACAAAACTATGCATCATTGTCCCTAATACATTTTTCGTCCTAACCAACCCACCATAAAACATGGCTAGCCCGGGTACCATCAATAACACCAGCGCAGTGGATGTTAACATCCAGGCAGTAGAACCCGAATCAATCACTCCATTCTCAACAGCGAATACCTTTGCTGGATAAATAAAAAGAATCAATAAGCTAAGACTGAGAAACCGCGTTACCATACCCTACCCCCTACTTTAATGTTTTCCAATGTCTTAATGTTAACCTTCAATTGGGCCAGCAACAAGCATACCAGTCTTACTCATAGGACATAACCAATTAACAATAAACGCTTTTGGTTATACTTGGCAATTTGACATTACATCCTGCAAACAATTCAGTTACATATTTGTAGGTTAAGCTTCCTGATTATTCACAAATTTGTAAAAAAAATAAGCCAGGTAATTACACGCGGCTTATAAAAAACGGCTTGACCTGTTGTATCTATATTGCATCCTCTCCTTTTTCTCCGGTCCGAACGCGAATGGCTTCTTCTACAGGCAAAACAAATATTTTTCCATCACCAATTTTTCCTGTGTTTGCAGCATCCATTATAACTTGTGTAACCTTTTCTACAAGTTTGGAATCCACAACAATCTCAATTTTAATCTTTGGTATAAAATCAACTACATATTCTGCACCACGATAAATTTCCTTGTGCCCCTTCTGACGTCCATACCCCTTTACTTCTACAATCGTCATACCTTGAATACCAATTTCATTCAAAGCTTCCTTTACATCATCCAATTTAAACGGTTTGATGATCGCCTCTATCTTTTTCATTTTGATTTCTCCCTTTTCTTAAAAAAACGATCCCTATCACAATATATTAATCCCCCAGAAAGGCGAACGATAGATTCTCATATCCCATTAACATGAACATTGGATATGTGCAAGATGCCCTGTCCATCATAAACCCAAAAGCATCAATCTATTTTTAATTTTTCATAACAATCTACCTTCACGATTTGTTCAATCGCGTTTTTCAGTTGAGCTAATTTTTTATTCATCTCCGGTTTGCCCCCATCAAAATCCCGAATATAAAAAACTTCGACAACCTGGTCTGCTTTGGTTGCAGCCTTACATACCATGATATCATACCCGTGATTGAATATTGTATCGGTTATCCAAAATAGAAGCCCTGGAAAGTCATAAGTATAAACTTCTATAATTATAAAATAGCTCGACGTTTGGCTGTCGATATTAACCATTGAGCTTTTATGTGGAGAAATCGTAATGACTTGCTCTCCCGTTTGAAATTTTCTCCGGATTGCTTCCGATATATTAAAAGATCCCTCTAACGAATCTTCAAGATTTTTTTCCGCTCCCTTCCATATTTTCTCTTCAAATAACCGATCTTTCGGTGCTGTTACTTGAAAAATATCTAAAGCAATATCATTTCGCCAAGTATATGCGCCTACATCCAACACATTCAGATTTTGTAATAAAAAAACACCCGTTATTTTCGACAGCAACCCTGGTTGATTTTTGGCACAAATCGTAACGGTTCTTGTTTCTGCTTCTTTTTCACTCGCTACATGCCAAACAAAATTTTTCCCCCTGAGCTTATGGTAGAGTCTGAGATGATCTATAATATCTTTTTCCTCAACAGATAGAAGATATCTTGGTGAAAGACTGTTCAGCAAAAAAACCAACTCTTCTTGCTTTTCCTCAAAGATAAAAATTTTTTGGAGTGCTTCTTTTTTTGTTTGAATTTTTGTCAGTGACTGTTCTGTTGCCAACTCTCCTTTTTCCAGCACATGTAATACTCGAAAAAAGAGATCTCTTATCAGAATCGCTGTCCAGCTTGTCCATGCTTTACTACCTGTTGATATGCAATCTGCTGCCGTTAACAGATAGAGCATCTTTAATCGATTGACATCTTTTATCAGCGCTGCACACGAAATTGCCGTTTGTTCATCATTCAAATCTCTTTTCAATGCAGTTGTTTTTAAAAGAAGATGCTCTTGAATTAAAAATGAAACAACGGATATTTCCCTTTCTCCATATCCAAATCGCCTTAATATCGATTCTGCCAGATCCGCTCCTTTTTTTGAATGATCTGTGCAGAAACCGCTTTTCCCAATATCGTGCAATAGTGCTGCCCACTGAAGTAGTTTTATATCTTTTATTTCCAGATATAATTGATAATAGAGATCTGTATCACCTTCCAGAGCTTTTCTTCCCAGATTGTTCACAGTTCTGACCGTAAGTAGTAAATGCTTGTCCACAGGATAGTTATGGTATTCATCATATTCTATCCGATGCGCAACACTTTTGAACTCAGGGATTAAACTCACAAGAAGACCGGAGCATAACATCGCATCAAGAATACTGTTTTTATGATCAAAAGAACCAAGAATATACTCAAATTCAGAAATCAACTCTTTTGATTTCCGGAATTCATCATCGATAAGATATGAAATCTTTTTTTCAATTCTTATTGCCTCCCTGCTTACAGGAAGATGAATAGAAATGCTTTCCGTAAAAATTTTAATGAGAAGAATCGGATTTTTAATACACTCTTCCATTGAAGCAAAATCCAGCATGTTCTTTCGTATGACCAGTCCTTTCACTTTGGTCTGTTTTCTAAAAAAATAATTTTTGATACTTACGTTCGAACATCCTTGCAGTTCAGATTGAAATAACAAAGACTGATGTTTTACAATTTCGACCTTTTTATGAAATTCACTTAAAAACCGTTCAACGTGGTGTAACTCATCGTCATGCTTTGTTGCAAATTGATTGGCAAGGTCATAATGAAATTCATAATACAACCTATCACACTTTCTACCCGCTAATTGGTGAAGTTTATTTCTTACACCCCACATGAATGAAATCGAGTTATTGAAATCCTGGTACTCTATTTCAGGTATCTGCAACAGGTTCTCAAGTTCAGACCGGTTCTCAATCCCATATACAACTCGAGCCATCCACAACATGGAATGGTAGTCCCTCAAACCTCCTATGCCCTCCTTAATATTCGGCTCTAAAAGATAGGCTGAATCTCCAAATAAATCATGACGCTTTTTATTGTTATCAGAGAGCCAATACACTATTTGCTTTTTCTTTTTATGAATAACTTTCTTATACAGGAATTCTTTAAGTGTTAAGAACAGATCTTTACTACCGCTAATAAAACGTGCATCTATCAAAGAAGTCAGTATTTGAAAATCAGATGAGGCCAATGAAATGCAATCCTTTAAAGAGCGGGTTGCATGACCAACTTCAAACTTAAGATCCCATAAAGGATATACAATATCACGGATAATCCCTTCTGCCTCAGCTGGAACCATTCCCTGAAATAGAAACAAAATGTCTAAATCTGAAAACAGACACTGCTCACTTCTTCCATAACCACCCAGTGCAATAACTGAAAATGCATTTTTTGTTTCCCTAACTTTTAAACAGGCTATACTTTCCTTTGTACTATTAATAAAATACTCATCAAAAATCTGTGTATTCCATTTAAGAAATTCAGAACTAAAATCTTCCCGTAAATCCTTTATCAATCGATTTCTATTTATTTTCAGATTTATAGCGGAGTTTTCCATAATGATTTAAATCTATTAGCAAATAACTATCTTGCACCGCGCGTTTTTCAAGTTTTTAAAATGTTGCTCCCTTAATGCCTTTGACCCTTAAAAAAAGCAATCAACATGCCATAAAGCCTCACAAGGATTATTCTACTAAAAATCAAGTTGTTAAAATTTTTCGGGATTTATATACAGTCAGTTATATTGCAGTTTTGTAATTTATACGCTTTTCATTATACATTTTTGTACATTAATGTATGTTATCCCTAACCATAAGAATATTATACTGGTTTGTTTTACAACAGTGGTCGAAATATCATAGACATTAAATGTCTATCCAATTTGACCGATAGTCGATTGGATCAAGGTTTTAATTTTTTGAAGAGACGGTTCTGATAAAAGCTGATCGGCATGCTTTTCAGCGTCGTCGATATCTATTTTTTGAATTCGTTTTTGGAGAATAAAAAGAAACTTAGGATCTACACTAATTTTCCGAATACCAATTCCCAACAGAAAAGAAAGATATGCAGGATCATGTGTCATTTCACCGCATACAGAAATATCAACCTTACATTGTCGAGCTGCTCTTACTACCTTTGACAGAGAACGTAATATAGAGGGATGGAACGGGCAGTAGTAATCAGACACCATTCGATTTGTCCGATCTACCGCAAGCATATATTGTATAAAATCATTTGTCCCTATTGAAAAAAAATCAACCTCTTTCGAAAAATCTTCAATCAACTCCACAACAGCCGGTAACTCGATCATCATACCGATTTTCGGATTTCTATTATACTGTAGCTTTTTATCAGATAGCTGTTGCATGCAGTCATAAATGACCTGCCTTGCTTCACAAAATTCGTCTAAGGATGAGATCATCGGAAACATAATCCGTAAAGAGTCCGCTTCGAATCCTGCCCTAAGAATTGCTCGTAACTGATTTTCAAAAACCTCTTTATGTTTAAGAGAGAACCGGATAGAACGCATTCCCAACTCTGGATTTTGTTCCTCTGCCATATCAGAATAGGCCAATGTTTTTTCACCACCGACATCCAAAGTTCGAATTGTGATTTCCTTCCCTCTCATCTCATTAAATAAATGTTGATATACCAGATACTGTTCAGTTTCAGACGGAAACGTTGGACGAATTAAAAAAGGAAATTCAGATCGGTATAGTCCAACTCCTTCTGCTTTGAGCTGTTTGGCAATCGAAAGCTCCGTCAACAGGTTAATATTTGCAAAAAGGCCAACCCTTGTCCCATCTTTTGTGCGCGTGACTGTGTCCATTTTTACTGTTTTGCATTTTACATCTTCCCTGAGTTGATTCCTTTTCTCAAACTGCTCGATAACCTCTTTAGACGGATTTACATAAATGTTTCCTAAATCCGCATCCATCAAAATTGGTGTGTTCTCTTGAAGTTGTAGCATTTGGGGCTCTTCAACAATAATCAGTGGTATTTTCAGCGACCGGGATAAAATTGAAATATGAGAGGTTACACCTCCACCGACTAAAACAATTCCTTTGACATCACTTGTTACAAGTTTCAAGATATCCGAGGGGAATAGCTTCTCAGCGATAATAATCTTTTTTTCCCCTATCTCTCTCTCATTTGTGCTTTCTCTCTGAAAATTCTTCAGTATTCGCAGTGCCAAATCCTCTACATCATTTGCCTTTTCCGCAATATATGGATGAGGATTTGACGTAAACAATGATATGTATTGCCCCGCTATTTTCCGAACCGCTGTTATCGGATCAGTACCCTGTTGAATATCACTCTCAATTTTCATAACAAACCCTGGATCTTTGAGCATCATAAAGTGCGCAGTGAAAATCAGTGATGCACTTTCAGGAAGTTGGGTACTAAAATCATTTTGTATCCTTTGTAATTGACTTTCTGTTTTTTTTACAGCCCTTCGTAAATCAGATAAATTATAGCCGGAATTCTCATCAAAAAATTGGTTGAGCAGAATCGACCTCCCCTTTTTTTTCATTACCATTGAAGGAGCAAAGGCAAATCCCCCTGATGCAGATTCTCCTTTCACAAATTGCAGCTGTTCTGAAACTGATTTTCTTTTCTCCACAACATTATGGAGACTCAACAGAAGACGAGCGTTCTCAATAGAGGATGCCAGTTGTGAAGCTACTGTCCGCAGGGCAATAATATCTATTTCATTAAAATATTCTTTTTCCTCATCCTGGATACTGATTACACCTATGCTTTCAACACCTCTCTGAAGCGGAACAGCAAGAAAAGAGGTAAATCTATCTTCTTCTGCCTCCTTAAAATACTTAAACTCCGGACTATTACCAACATCTCCGACACAAATCGGCATAACCTTTTTATGCGTAGCTCCCACAATACCTTCTCCAGGTTTCATCCTGATTTTTCCTACTGAATCAGGATTTAATCCCTTGGTTGCCTTTAAAACCAACTCTAAACTATCTTCATCATACATATATATAGAGCAAACATCTGCATCCAAATGCACTGCAACCATTTCAACAACTCTTTGAAGAAAGCCTTCCATATCCGCGCTCCCTGTCAAAAGATTTGCAAGATTGCTGACATCACATAATAAATTTAAATGGTCATCTTTTTTATCCAGTTGGTTCTTCATTAAGATATCGAATCTCTCCTGTTTTGTAGTTTAATGACTTTTTGATTTTCACTGGCATGTTCGAAACATCATTGACAATGCTGATGTTACTATCAAGTTTTTTTCTGATCTTGAGCCGAATATATCATTTTCTATTCCAATTACACCACAACTCACGTCCGCTTCTTCTCAAAAATTCGTTATCTTTGAATCTAACAAAAACCGAACTATGCGCATCTTCATAGGCAGATTGAATCTAATAATTATTTTTTTTTCTCCGCCCCAGAATAACAACTCACTCAAATCCAAATATTTAAACGATCTCGATCAAACCAATACCAAAGCATGTCTTGCCCTTTTATCACTATATTTTTGATCTCAGCCACGAAATTTTACAATTTCTGAATATTCAAAATAAGTGCCTCTAATCATCAAGCCATCACGCCTTTTTTATTCCATTTCTAATAAAAACCAGACACGCCCATCTGTTTTCAACCCACTGCCTCAGACACTGAAAACCGGTCTTCTCATAAATCATCCGAAGATTAGACATCTCCTCCTCTTTCACGCCCGACAATACCAACCCACACCCTGGCAAAGCAAGATTCCTCAAAGTTGGAACCAATTGCTTCAAAGTTGGGAATCTTAAATTTGCCACGATCAGACTGAAACTTCCGAAAATTTCATTAACATCCTTATCCATAATATGAATTTTTTCAGAAAGCCCATTTATCGCGACATTTTCTTTTGCCTCTTTTCTTGAAATTGACTCAATATCCAATCCGATTGCCTGATGCATTCCAAGTTTTACAGCTGCAATTGCAAGCACCCCAGATCCCGTACCAATATCTAAAGCTGTTCCCTTTGATACAATATCAAAATATTCGTTCTGTTCCATAAACCAATCAATCGCCTGAAGTGATAGTCTCGTAGTGGGATGCTGGCCCGTGCCGAATGAGGCGCCATGCTCCAATGTAACACAAATTTTTTTCTCATCGGCCACAACGTTTACACCTGCTGGAGCAAGTAAAACCCTTTCTGAAACACTACATACTTTATAAATGGAGCTTTCCAGAAAAGAGCAGCCATATTGATATGTGTAGAACAACTCTCCCTCATCAACAAGCTCTCTAACAAATTTTTTGACCATCCCACGACCTACACCTGTTTTAACTACAATATCCTCTAACAGTCTGTTTTGAGTATATTTTTTATCTGCATTGGATATAAGCTCCAGTGCCCATTCTTTTATCATTTTCTGCAAATGATTCTTCACGATAATTATATCCATTGAACCGATCTGTTTTATCTAACCTTTGAACAAATAACTGTTTACTCAGCACCTTCTCCTTTATCTAATCTTGCATGCCAGACCGCGAACTCATACATCCCCAAATATCGCTCCTCTTTATTCATCATTCCAAGGCAAATATCAAATGCCCCTTTTCCAAAGTCATTACTATAACCTTCCATGGGTCGGCTTTGTAAAAACTCTCGAATTAGCATTTGACTGGTTCGTCTAGTTTTATCCTTTCGCATATCAATCGGATCTTTTGGGTTTTCAAAAGGATCCCAGTCAGCATATCCCTTTTTAATAATATGGTTTTGCCTCCTTGGCGACATACTATCGAAAACCGCTTTCTTCCTTTTTTCCTCTTCCGGCGAAAGATTAGTCATTATTCTCTCCCTTTTTTTCTTCTTCTTTTTTTATTCCAAGATACTCATCATCATAATCCGTAATTAATGCCATTGAAACCGGCACAAGGATATCCGCCATTTTCAAGTGTTTTGATTGAATTATTGCAACAAACTCTTCGGAAAGTTCATATAGATTCTGATAAAGCTTATCCATGCTTATTGTTGAATACTTCCCCCCTTCCACAAAACCTGATTTTCCACACGTATGGCTCATTCCTTGAATAGCTGTCGGAATTCCATATGCCCTGCATGTAATCGGTCTGTATTGGTACAATTCACACATTTCCTCCTTATTCAACAGAGGACAACGCACCCTTTCTGCGCCTATATCTGCAAGAATCTTGATCTCATTCTGTCCTTTTTCAATCTCTTTGTAAGCTTGTCTTTTAATTTTATAAATTTTTCGATCAACAATATTGGCCCTTTCAATTATTTCCTCTCTTTTTTGATCTTTGAACTGCTCTAAAAAACGATGATTAATATATATTGCCTCAATTAAGGTTAAATCAAATAATGCGTGGCAGCAATCTGAACATCCGGAATTACATTTCACCAGATCTCCATTTTGATTTTTTACCTGTTCAAAAGCGCTATCAACCAAATCAACTATCTTTTCATACTTTTTAAAAATGGGTGAATAATCGATTTCACTATGCATTATTTTCTCCTTTTACCCCTCAGTCATTCTTCATCAAAATTGTTTCACGTGAAACATTATTTACCAATACAAAAATCTTTAAATATTTGATCAAGAATATCAAGGTGTATGTCTTCACCAGAAATTTGACCAAGTTGTATGATTGCGTCATTAAGATCAAGCACCAAAAGGTCAGTTGGTATCCCTGAAAGCAAGCCTTCTGAAAGCCGGAATAATGAGGCAATAGATTTATCTAAAAGATGTTTATGGCGTATATTTGGCAGCAAGAAATCATGGAAGCCTTCAGTTTTTTGGGAAATGACGTTCTCGATAATTGCCTTAAGTGAATCCATACCAGTATTCTTAAGAGCGGAAATGTAAACAGCCTTGAAACCGGCGAGCGTTTCCGGGAGTTCAATTTCACGATATTCGGTAAGTAAATCTATTTTATTGAAAACCAGAATAACATGCTTGTTCATTATAAGTTTGCTAATACGAAGTTCGTTTTCAGTTAGTGGCTGGCCAGCTTGAAGTATAAAAAGAATAAGGTTGGCTTTTTGAATCTTGGCTAAGGCCTTGTCGATACCTAAAATTTCGACTGGATCTTTTGAATCATGGAGTCCGGCTGTGTCCGTAAGCACCATTGGAAATCCAATAAACTGAACGTGCTCTTCAATCAGATCGCGTGTCGTTCCAGGATAGGATGACACGATGGATTTTTCTTTACGGGAAAGACAGTTCATAAGGCTTGATTTTCCAACATTTGGCGCTCCGATTATAATGGTTTGTATACCCTCATTTAGGAAATAGTACTGATCATGATTTTTGATCAGCTTTTGGATAGGTATAACAACACGATTATGAATTTCGGAAAAAAGCGTATCTCTATTAATTGATGCTGGAATTTCGTCTGGGAAATCAATTTCAGCTTGAATATGGGTCATAATATCGATAAGTATTTTCCGAATATCTGAAATACGTTTCCGGAGGTTACCAGTAATTTGAGAAAAGGCAATCTCACGAGATAAATTTGATCTTGCATTTATTAAATCGATAACAGCTTCTGCTTGTGTAAGATCAATACGACCATTTAAATAAGCTCTTTTCGTAAACTCCCCTGGTTCAGCCAAAACAGCACCAGCATCTAAAACAGCCTTGAGGATGGATTTAAGAGTTTGATATCCAGCATGACCATGTATCTCCACCACATCTTCCCTGGTATAAGTTCGAGGTGCTTTCATAAAGACAATCAGAACCTCATCAATGGGGGCATTTTGATGGTGGCTATAAAAATGACCAAAATACACTCTGTGCGTTTTATATGGAAATCGGTTGCATGAAGTTGATGTGCTGGAGTTACTGAGTGGCTTGAATAGTTGAAGCCCTATGGAAAATGATAGAGGGCCTGAAATCCGCACTATTCCGATACCACCACGGCCAGCAGGGGTGGCAATAGCTGCGATTGTGGAAGAGGTCATGGCCTCAAACCTTCACTTTTGTGTTGAGCTTTATCTTGTGTCATGGAAAAGCACATTTGGTGGCGAATCAAAAAATCTGTAAGAAAAATGATCTGTATTATGAAAATAATTTTAATTTGTTTGAAAATAGGAACGGCAAGGAATATTAACCGAAGGCCATCCTTGCCGTATCAAAAAAAAAAGAAAAGCATAGTAACTGGCTTCTATAGCTTTTTTGTTGGATTTTTTTTCCTATGGTTGTTCTTTTTGGGAAAAATTACCAATTTTCGATAATAACCATCTCCGATACTCTGCGTGCGAACTTCTTTATCCGATTTTAAGGATAGGTGAACCGTTCTTCGGTCCTGTGCACTAATTTGTCCAATAGTGGATGGCCGACCAGTCCTTTTGACCTTTTCCGCTAAGCGCGCTGCAAGCTTAACGAGATTTTCCTTTCTCGTTTTCAGATACCCTTCAACATCCACTTGAATACGGATACGCTTATCACTATTCTTATTTACGATTTTGTCAATAAGATATTGAATGGCTTCTAAATTTTGTCCTTTTTTCCCAATGAGTACGCCTGAATTGCCCCCAAAAATATTAAACAGGACACGCCCCCGGTCAATTTCAACAGCTACATTTGTGCCTTCAGTGATTAAATCAATAATTTTTTGCAATGCCAGTTTTCCTGCCTGTACATAATCAGACGAGATATCGATAAGTGGTTCTGTTGGTTGTTCTGACTCTTCTTTCACTTCAAGCGGTCTCTTTTTTGGTCGTACAGGCATTTCATTGAAAGCCTCGTCTACAAGCGATTTTACATCATTTTCTTCAAAAGACTTAATCCGATCTTCCTTATGAACAGACGTTCTGACTGCACTTTTGATTGAAGCTGGAAAATGTACCCTGATTTTTGCCTTTTTTGCACCTACAAGACCAAATATTCCGCTGGAACCGTTTGATATTATGTCATATTGAATTTCAGACAAGGGTATATTTAATTCATCACTTGCAGCTTGAACCGCTACTTTAACATTTTTGCCTACAAATTCTAAATTAGGCTTCATGAACTTCCTCCATAAATCATGTTTTTGTTTTTGAAACTAGGTATTGCTGAGCAATTGAAAGAATATTGTTGATAAGCCAGTATAATACAAGTCCAGATGAAAAATTTATAAAGATAACAGTAAAAACAACTGGCATCATCATCATCATCTTCGCTTGCGTGGGATCCCCTGCAGGTGGCTGCAATTTTTGCTGAATCAACATAGTTGCCCCCATAACGATTGTAAGAACAGGAACTCCGTATGGTGGATCCATGAATGGAATGCTGAACCCGAATTGAAAAAGACGATCAGGTGCAGACAGGTCGTTGATCCAACTGATAAAAGGCGCATGCCTGAGTTCAATCGCTCCGTATAACATTTGATACAAGGCGAAAAAAACCGGTATCTGTGCAATCATTGGGAGACAACCTCCCAGTGGGTTGATCTTATAGGTTTTATAGAGCCCCATGACCTCTTCATTCATACGCTTTTTATCATCTTTATACTTTTCTCTAATCTCAGTCATCAATGGCTGAAGCTTTTTCATCTCATTCATTGACTTATAACTTTTTGTACCTAATGGCCAAAATAATATTTTAATTAATACTGTCAATATGATAATCGCAACACCGTAATTTGGTATATATCGGTATAAAAAGTTCATAAGCCACAAACACGGTTTGGCAATAAAATCAAAAAACCCGAAATGGATTGCCTTATCCAAATCGACATTTGCATCTTTGAGTATCGATACGCTCTTGGGTCCTATAAATATTTGATACCCATTTGATTGTGATTGACCTGGAGACAGTGATTGAATTGGCTCTAAATAATTTATACTTAAAAATTGGTTTGCATCTATCGCCATTTCAATTCTGGTTTCTTTTTCCTGTCTGGGAATCAGGCTTGAAATAAAATACCTATCCTGAATTGAAATCCATTTGATTTTTCCAGAGGATACGGGGGACTCCTTAATATCATCAAGAGCAACTGTTGTTAATTGGTTATTAATAAGTGCTCCCGGGCCCTCAAAACCATAGCTGCTTTTCCTATGTTCAGACATCTTACTAGTAAGTGTAAGGACAAGAGTATCATTCAAAACAGATTGACTTCGGTTTTCAACCAAAACATCCAGGTCAATCAGATATTTATCTGGATAAAAACGATAGTTTTTTGTAACAAGTATGCCGGTCTTTGACATCCAGGAAAAAGAAAGAATTTGTGGAGACTCATTAACGATTATTTTCTGAATCGATACTGTTGAAGCAAACTGGTAATTTTGCATATCGGGAACACTGTTTCCCAAAAAATGGGTAAGAATGGTTCCAACATGATTTTCCTTTTGAATCAGTTCTTTGTATTCAGAATTGGCAGACACATTTTCTCGATAATTTTTTAAAATAAAACTATTGAAACAAGCCTTCTGTTCCGACAAAACGACCGTGTATATAGGTGTATCCACGGTAATCATGGTATCTTCATTTAAGGGCTTTTCAGGAATATTTGATGTAACAGGTGATCCAGTCACCTCGTTCGATTGAGCCACCACTTTTTTTTGTTCAAGGGCCGATTGGGAATCTGTTACCGGCAGATTTTGTTGAACAGGGGAATCAGCAGGTTTATCAATGAAAAAATAATTCCATACAAAAAAAACAAGAAAAGACAGTGCAATGGCTATAAACATTCGAGCCTGTTCCATAAATAATCTCCTAAAATATTAGGTATGCCTACAGCATAATATAAATTCAATTACCAATCACGAAATATCAGACCTTGACAAATTTGATAATGCGCAGAAGAGAAAAAAAACAGCATAATACCAATTTCCGTGATACGGCTATGGTATAGGATCGAACCCACCAGGATTGAACGGGTGGCATCGCAAAATCCTTTTAGTAGATAGGAGTAGTCCTTTCCATACCCCATACCTTAAAATAGCTTGGCGTGAATATTCAGAGCAGGTTGGATAAAAGCGACACGAAGGTCCTAGGACAGGGGACAATAAGATCTGATAAATATTAATGAAAAATAACAAAATATATTTAATGTTTATATTCCCTTACCAATACATCAAAAAGCTTTTCCAATGATGAAAATGCAATTTTTGAAGAGATAGCGGAAGATTCTTTCTTAGCTATGATGTTGATATCCCAAATACCTTTAGTACGATGTCGGTTAAGTCGAAAGTATTCCCGCGTTAAACGCTTAATCCGGTTTCGGGTAGCGGCGCATCCTATTTTTTTAGTCACCGTAATACCAAGTCTTGTTACTGTTGATCGTCCTGGCCTTACTGCTGCAAGAAAATGCTCATTTTTGAGCTTTTGGCCATTGTTCGATAAGCTAATAAACTCAGTTCGTTTCCGAATTCTATCCGATTTATTAAAGTGGAAAGTCTTCAATGAAACCCCTTAAAAAGTGGTTTCGGCCATATCGGCTTGCCGCATACACCCAGCTGCTTTTACCAGCCATTTGCTGTTTACATTATAATCTCTAAATACTATCAAATTGTTTTATGTTCTGTTTATGCAGATAGTTTCTTTCTCCCTTTGGCTCTTCGCCTGTTGATGACTCTTCTTCCTTGTTTTGTTGACATCCTTTTTCTAAAACCATGGGTTCTAGAACGTTTAATTCGACTTGGTTGATATGTCCTTTTCATGATAAAAACCCTTTATTATATAGATAATTCAAACAGAATCAGAGTATTCATTCTTTGTCTTTAACCTGTAAAATTAAACACAATATACAGGCAATGTCAAGATTCATTTGATAATTTCAAAAACATCAAACTCCTCCACATGAAATCGTGAATTGGGATAAATAATAATTTGTTTGTTCAACTTTTTTTCCAAGGAGGTAATAAGATTATTTTCCTCCCCGTGAAGGAGTTCCGCAATTTCAGGATTAACTCTAAGCGTAAATCGATTACCGACCATATCCTGAGCTTCCCGTAAAATTTCCCTGAAAATGTTATAACAAATTGATTGTTTCGATATCAAATATCCATCCCCATCACAATAGAAACATGGTTCACATAAAAGTCTCGATAACGATTTTCTTACCCTTTTTCGCGTCATCTGAATCAGCCCCATATCGGACATCGGAAGTACATTTGTTTTGCTTTTATCTTTTTTTAAAGCATCTTTCAGAGCATTAAAAACCTTTTCCCGATCAGACGGCTTTTCCATATCAATAAAATCAATAATAATAATACCGCCAAGGTTACGTAATCGAACCTGGTAAGCTATCTCTTTTACAGCTTCAAGATTGGTTTTTAAAATTGTTTCTTCAAAATTGTGTTTTCCTACATACCTTCCAGTATTTACATCAATCGCTACCAGCGCTTCTGTTAGTTCAATTACAATATATCCTCCTGATTTAAGCCAAACTTTTTTTTTTAATGCTCGTGAAATATCGACTTCAAGATTATAGGCATCAAAAATAGGTTCATTACCGCAGTACAATTCCACAGAGTCTTTCAGTCCAGGCATAAACTCTTCAAGAAATGAAAGTAATGAATGATAAGTATCTGATGAGTCTACAATGAGCTTATCTGCTTCATCGGTTAACAGGTCACGAACAGCTCTGAGCGTTATAGTAAGCTCTTTGTGAAGCAGAATTGGGGCTAAGCCAGAGTGATGTTTTTTTTGTATTTTATTCCAGAGGTTGATCAGGAAATGCATTTCCTTTTCGAGTTTATCCAGACCAACCCCCTCTCCTGCTGTTCTGACAATAAAACCGTACTCTTTTTCCCTAAGGTTAACAATCATTTCTTTTAATCTTGTTCGTTCCTCTTCATCCTCAATTCTTCTCGATATTCCAATATGATTGACTGTTGGCATTAGCACAAGAAATCGACCTGGAAGGGAAATATGTGAGGTGATTCTTGCCCCTTTGCTGCCAATAGGTGATTTTGCTACCTGAACAAGAATTTCCTGTCCTTCAGTGATTAGCTCTTCAATAGGGGTGACCGGTTTATCAAAGACAGGCGGAGCGTTAAATTCATTTGGCTCATTATCATCACGAATAGTATTAGAGTTTTTTATAAAAGCCTCCTCATACTCGGCATGCACATCACCAATCACATCATCCACATAAATAAAAGCTGCCTGGTGAAGCCCGATGTCAACAAAAGCAGCCTGCATACCTGGAAGGACTCTTTGAACTCTTCCTTTATAGATATTACCAGCAATATTGGAGTCATCCCCCCTGTCAATGAGAAGCTCGACGATTGTTCCATCTTCTAATAATGCAACCCGCGTTTCGTGCTCTGTTGCGTTTATAATCAGTTCTTTAAACATTATTAATGATCATCCTGCCCTGGGGTGTAACCTTTACAACCTTTGCTTGTCTGGCCTCTTGTTCAGACAGTGAAAAGACATGCGTAAGAATATCAAAAGGTCGTATGGTTTTTCCTGAATCATTTCGAATCACAATATTCATCCGGTTGGTATCCAGTATATCAATTCTATGAAGTATATCTGTTAGGTCGATTTTTTTCAACTTTCCTTTTTTATCCTTATATTCTACAATAACCCCGTCTCTATTGTCCAATATGTCTTTTTTATTTTTATCCAAACATGGATTAGGTAGCGTAACCTCATAGCTGATTTCGGATATTTTTTCTGAGTGGATTTTCTTGGATGAAATTCTGCAATCAACCACCCGAATTCCATCCGGCAGATGTTGATTCATCCTTGTAATCATATCATCTGGTCTTATATGATCTGTAACTCGAATCGTACACAACTCTGAGTCACTTTCAATGCCCAGTGGTAAAGGATCATCAAAAGAAACTCTGGGTTTTGGATGAAAGCCTTCAGAGTAGAGAACCGGAATGCCTGCTCGTCTAATGGCTCTTAACATTGAGTTAACCATTTCAAGATGGCCAAAATATTTGGCCTGATCTCTTTTGGTATAGATTATCCGATACATTATATCCTGATATTCGCCGATTGCTTTCCTCTCTATAATAGAAGCTGGTTCTACACTAGAACAAATTGCAAGGCGAGTTTTAATAGTTTGAAAGTCACATACTCCGCAGTCATTACAGATACCCGTCCTGCAGTCCTCTGTAGTTTGGCCATTAACAGATTTCTTCCATTCACGGAGAAGATATTCCTTTGTAACTCTGGAATGAATATGATCCCAAGGAAGATTTTCATTCTCATCTCTTTGTCTTGTCGTGAAAAAATTTAGATCTATTCCACTTTCTTCAATTGCTTCCAACCATTTAGAATACTGAAATTGCTCTGTCCAGCCATCAAATCGACAACCTTTTTGATAGGCCGCTACTATTAAATGGTTTAAACGCCTGTCTCCTCTTGCAAAAAGTCCTTCAAGCAAACTAGTTTCTGGGACTTGCCATTTAAAATCAACCCCTGGCATTTTCAAGTCCTGTTTTAATCGTTGAATATTTTCCTTAGACTGTGCAAGAGAGATTTGACCAGCCCATTGGAAAGGAGCATGGGGTTTTGGGATAAAGGTGGTAACGCTCACGTTAATTTTTCGCAACTTCTGCCCTTTGGCTTTTCCTTTGCGAAGAATTCGAACTAGATCTACAATCCCTTGAAGGTCTTCCTTTGTTTCAGTTGGGAGCCCTGTCATAAAATATAGTTTGATGATCTGCCATCCCATCTCAAAAGCCTGGGATACGGTTTCAACAATTTCTGTCTCTGTCACATTTTTATTGATAACATTGCGCAACCTTTGAGTCCCAGCTTCCGGTGCAATGGTGAATCCTGTTTTTCTCACTTCTTTTATGAAATTTAACAATTCAGGCGCTAAGGTTCCTGCACGAACAGAGGGTAATGAAATTGCGATATGTTCTTTTGCGTACATGGCCATCAACTCCTGCATAAGAGAAGATAAGCACCCATAATCTCCAGCACTCAAAGAAAGAAGTGAAATATCCTCATATCCAGTTTGGAGAATCGCTTTTTCCGTAATTGATAAAAGTTTTTCCACAGACCGTTCCCTTACCGGACGGTATATCATACCTGCCTGACAAAAACGACATCCCCTGGTACACCCCCTTGCAATCTCAAGACGAAGTCGATCATGAATGGGGCGTCCATAAGGAACAACCGGTTTATCTGGAAAAGGTATGGTTTCCAAATTACTCTCAATGATTCGTTTAACGATACATTTCTTTTCTGGAAAAACCGACACGAGAGTCTGATAACCATCATTGTCAAAATGGGGTTTAAAAAAAAGAGGAACATATACCCCCTCTAAATCTGACCAGATCTTCAACAACTCATTTTTGTTTTTTAAACCTGCCTGATTCCATGAAATCCATGCCTCCGCCATCTGAATTATAATCGTTTCTCCGTCACCAATTACAATGGCATCGAAAAAATCAGCAACCGGTTCAGGGTTGCTCATGCATGGGCCTCCTGCAATAATCAAAGGGAAAGTGTTATCTCTTTCCGCTGCGAAAAATGGAATACCGGAAAGATCCAGAATGGTGAGTATATTGGTATAATTTAGCTCATACAATAAGCTAAACCCAATGATATCCATATTTATTAATGGTGTTTTTGATTCAAGAGAAAACAGAAACGTTTCTGATTTTCGCAGGTGATATTCCATATCTGTTGCAGGTGCAAACACCCTTTCTGCGGCGATCATGGAATGATTATTTAAAATGTGATATAAGATCTGCATGCCGAAATGAGACGTACCAATCTCATAAAGATCCGGGAATGCCAGGCACATATGCAGTTGAATTTGGTTCAAATTTTTTTTTTGGATGTTTGTTTCCGTGCCAAGGTATTGACTCGGTTTTTCAACCAAACTCAAGATATCTTGAATCAATTTTTCTGTCATGGTATTCTATCCTGAAACATTCGTTTTGATATATGTAAAAAATATATTGTGTTGATCAAATTTTTTTTCTTCCAGAAATTTAAAAAAGCTTTTTAATATGTCAGAAATTCATCTGCTTCACAACAAAAGAATCTTTTCTCTCCTGTGTGTTTTATTATATCTTACCCTCTTTACAACCAAATCAACTGCAGAATACCCCAGACGAGACGCCATTGTAGATGCTGTTCAAAATGTTAGTCCTGCTGTTGTCAATATAAGCTCCGAATATGAAGTCCATATACAGAACAACCCATTTTCAAGATTTGGTATGACACCTGGATTTGATTCCTTTTTTAAAGACTTTTTTGATTTCAATTACAATAAAGATATTAAAAGAAGCAATTTGGGATCTGGAATTATTATTGATGGAAAACGAAAGTTGGTTCTCACGAACGCACATGTAGTTACAAAATCAGCAAATATAACCATTACGCTAAAAGATGAACGAGAATTTAAAGCCATCATGATTGGTGCAGATCCAGATTCAGATTTGGCGGTATTAAAAATAGAATCAGACACTTTTCTTCCAGATATTGAAATGGGACGTTCCGATGATTTAATGATTGGAGAAACCGTAATTGCAATCGGAAATCCTTTTGGATTTCAAAATACAGTCACGACTGGTGTTATCAGCTCAACAAACCGAAGCATAAAAACCGAAGAAAGAGTATTTCATAATTTTATCCAAACGGACGCTTCAATCAATCCGGGAAATAGTGGAGGTCCGTTATTAAATATCAATGGCCAGTTAATTGGAATCAATACAGCAATCTATGCAAATGCCCAAGGAATCGGTTTTGCCATCCCCATCGATAAGGCAAAAAGAATAATATCTGACCTGATTAAATATGGTGAGGTAATCCCTGCCTGGACCGGAATTATTATACAAAATATCGATAATCATCTTGCCCAATATCTGAATCTCCCCGCCAATAAGGGGGTCGTTGTCAAAGAGATCGAACCCAAAAGCCCGGCGCAAAAAAGTGGTATCCAGGAAGGAGATATAATCCTTTCTTTGAATGATCAAAAGGTTATTACTTCAGAGGACTTCTCGGCAATTATGAAAGATGTAGCTGCAGGTGAATCTATTAATATTAAAAGTTTACGAAATAAGTTAATGGAATCTTATTCCATCCAAACGATAGTTTACCCAATCGAAAATGCCATTCCTCTGGCATATCAACTTCTTGGAATTAAGGTTCAAAATATTACCGTACCGATGAATTCTTTTCACAAGAACCGATCAACAAAAGGTGTTGAAATTATTGATCTTAACCCTGGCGCCTATTTAAATAAAATAGGCGCAGCTCCCGGCGATGTTATCCTTCAGATCAATGAACACAAAATCGATAACCTGAATGATTTTAAAAAAGCAATTATCAAATATAGAACCAAAAGCTCTATGGTCATTCTTCTCATGAGAGGAGGATATGGTTATTATATTACCATTGCATTGTAATTATCCGGGAATATCCGAACCGGGTTAGGAATAAAATTATGAAACATATTAAAATAAAAGAAATACTGAGAAGCGAAAATGAAAAAAAGCAGGTACTGGTTAAGGGTTGGATCAGAACCAAAAGAGAATCAAAAGATTTTTCCTTTCTGGAAGTTAATGATGGTTCATGCTTAAAAAATATTCAGATTATTGCCGATACAACCCTTTCCAATTATTCGGAGATTGAGAAGATAACAACCGGTTCAGCTGTTTCCGTATCCGGCAAACTTGTTGAATCCATTGGTGGTGGTCAAAAATGGGAAATCAAGGCTGAAACCATTGAAATCATCAGCCTTGCTCCAGAAACCTTTCCTCTTCAGAAGAAACGACACACAGATGAATATCTAAGAACCATAGCCCATCTGCGGCCTAGGACCAATAAATATAGTGCTGTATTCCGGATACGTTCCGAATTATCCCACGCTGTTCATAAGTTTTTTCATGATCATAGTTTTCAATATATCCATACGCCTATATTAACCAGCTCGGATTGTGAGGGTGCGGGAGAGCTTTTTAGGGTAACAACGCTTGATCTTAACAATCTACCTATATTAGACAACAAAACAGACTATCAGAAAGATTTTTTCGGTAAAGAAGCAAGTCTAACGGTATCGGGCCAACTATCTGCGGAAATGTTCGCTCTGGCTTTAGGCGATGTATACACTTTCGGCCCCACCTTTCGAGCAGAAAACTCCAATACAGCAAGGCATGTTGCTGAATTCTGGATGATCGAACCAGAAATGGCTTTTTGCGATCTGAACCAAAACATGGTATTAGCGGAAACCTTATTACAATATCTGGTTAATCATGTATTGGATAATTGTGACGAAGATCTCACGCTGTTTGCAAACTTTGTTGATAAACAACTGAGATCGACATTAATGTCTATTGTGTCATCGGGCTTTATCAAACTCCCTTATACGGATGCTATTGAACAGCTCATAAAAGCAAAGAAAAGTTTTGAATTCCCGGTTGAATTTGGCAAGGACCTTCAATCAGAACATGAACGATACCTTACTGAGGAGGTTTTCAAAAAACCGGTTGTTATTTACAACTACCCCAAAAATATTAAACCTTTTTACATGCGACTGAATGATGATAATAAAACTGTTGCAGCAATGGATGTGCTTGTTCCTAGAATTGGAGAAATTATTGGTGGCAGTCAGCGTGAAGAACGACTGGATGTTCTTGAAAAAAGAATGGAAGAAAACAATCTTAAAAAAGAGGAATACTGGTGGTATCTTGATTCAAGGAGATTTGGGTCTGTCCCACATAGCGGATTTGGTTTGGGGTTTGAGCGCTTGATTATGCTGATGACAGGAATCACCAACATTCGCGATGTTATACCCTTCCCGAGAACACCCAAAAATATAGAGTTTTGATCGATTTTATCTTGAGAAACTAATAATTTTACATGTAAATCAGTTAATTCAAATATTTACAGTTTGTTGTTTTTATAGTATGATGCTCATTACTAATATGACGGCCTTATAATAAATACGAGTTCACACCCCAAAAAAAATTTAACGAATTATCTTGTGTCCATCCACAAAAAAACTGGACTCAAAGTCTTTTCCAATTAAAAAATGAAATAATTTTAATTACCGCCATTTTTATATAGAAACCATCGCTTTTTTATTTTATCTACAATAATATTCTTTCCTTATTGTCTATAGTAAAGGAAATATTTATAAAAATTTGCTTTCTATTAAAAATAGATGGAATGCAAAATTGCGATGAGTCAAGGTGTCTGAAAATAATGAAAACAGGAAAAAACACTCAACCGAAAAATTACAAACACAGAGACTTTGAATACCATTTACTCAATATCATAGATAATTTTCCGGATATTATTCTGACTGTTACTAAAAAACTTAAAATTCAGTTTCTTAATAAACCCTTTTTCGGAGTATCTGTTCAAAGGGCTACAGGAAAAATTATTCTTGATTTGATTATTTCTGATCAAAAGGAACTGCTCACCGAATGTATTGAAAAAACGATTAAAACCGGCTGCATGGGATATGTTGAAATTGAAGATCACCTTAATGAGTGGTGGACAGTTCGAATTATTTCCATAAGAATGAATAAGAAAACGTCTAATATTTTACTTATTTTTACAAATATCACAAAACAAAAAAAGAAGGAGTTTGCGCTTCGAGAAAGTGAAGAGCATCACCGGTCTTTTTTTATGAATAATCCTATTAAAACAATAATTGTAGACAAAAATGGAATTGTAACAGGATACAATAAAAAAAGAGCCCATACAGACAATCAGTCTGAACAAGATCGAGTTCCCAACATTGGGGATAAAATGTATACAGATGATTTTGCTGGTAAACACGAAATTGATATGCGTTCTCAATTAATGGAATGCATCCAAGAAGGAAAATCGAAAATATTTTCAGAACTGAAATATAAAAACAAATATCTTTCTGTAAACATTTCACCCTATCCGTTTGGAGCCATAATAACCTCAAAAGATATTACAGATCAACGTATTGCAGAAGAAGAAAGAAAAAGATTTGAATTATGGCATCTTCAAACCCAAAAAATAGAAGCCGTTGGAACACTTGCCTCTGGCATTGCACATGAATTCAATAATATTTTATGGATTATAAATGGGAATGTTGAGTTGGCTGAACATACCGTGCCTCAAGGCAATCCAGCAAGATATCACCTTGAACAAGTGGAAGAGGCCTGTATAAGAGCGAAAGATCTGGTAATGCAAATTATCAGTTTTACAAAACAGTCAGATCAAAACATGGAACCGCTTAAAATTAGTCTTGTTATTAAAGAATTTTTCAGACTTATCAGATCCTCATTACCAGCAACTATAAAAATACAACTTAACATTTCTATTGAAAATGACATTGTTATGGCTGATCTTACCCAAATAAATCAATCTCTAATGAATCTTTGTACAAATGCATACTATGCTATGAAAGATAAAGGAGGTGTCCTTGAAATTAATGTATTAAATATCGATATCGAAGATGATGATATTGATCTGTATAAAAATTTGACCCCGGGAAAATACACATTGATCACTATTTCAGATACAGGTCATGGCATTAAACCAGAATTATTGGAAAAAATTTTTGATCCATTTTTTACAACAAAAACAGAAAATAAATCAACAGGAATGGGATTGTCTGTAGTTTATGGCATTGTTAAAAATCATGGGGGTGCCATTACCGTACAGAGTAATTATGGAAAGGGAACTGTTTTTAATATTTTTTTACCTTGTATTGAAAAAAAAGTCCCCGGTTCCATTCCCCAAACACTATCGATCTCTACCAATCATGAAAAAATTCTATTTGTGGATGATGATAAGGCAATTGTTGATGCTGCCAAAAGAATGTTGGAACGACTTGGGTATGAAGTAAGCACTGCATTAAATGGAACGCAAGCGTTGGAATTTTTTCAATCTGAGTCACATCCGTTTGATGTTATTATAACGGATATGACCATGCCTGATTTAACCGGAGTTGCCCTGGCAAAAAAGATCTTTAAAATAGCTCCTGATACTTCCATTATTTTATGTACCGGATTTAGCACAGCCATCAACCCTCAAAAAGCAATCAATCTTGGTTTTAAAGCTTTCCTTCTCAAACCAGTTACTAAAAATAAAATAGCTGAAACCATACGGAAAGTAATCGATCAAAAACGAACTTTTTATTAATGATTAGCCGACTCATTTATTTTACTAAAAAGAATATTATCAAACCAAAATTCGCCTGAACCAACACCTACCAGCCTGAATGTGATAAACTTGATACGATCATCAGAAATAATGATCGATTTATTCACTTTTATCCAAACGCCAATCTGATTGACCTTTTTTACAAAAAGGTTCCAGTTAATGATTTTTTCATTTTTATCAAATGCCGCAATACTCATAAATGTAAATATTTTTTTCCCCTGAATATTTACAATACCCTCATAATAGAAAACATCTCCCATTTTTACTTCGATTAACTGTTTTTTTGAATATACCCATGTCGAATTCTGATTGTTTCGAATAACAAGACATCTGGTATTATTCGTTTCATATTTTGATATTTCTCGAGAAACAGCTGTGCTTTTTACCAACCCTGAATCGGACCATTTTTTAAATAGACTCATATTTTCAAAATTATCATAGAACAATATTCCTTTCTTGGGAGATATAACTTTTCTATCTGTTAATAAAGTAAACGGAAAATGTGATCCAACACTGAAGGAATTAAAAATATCAATTCCTGCTTGAATTTTTACCCAATAAGTGAAAAACAGAAAAAAAATCAATAGAAGAAAAATTAATAATAATTTTTTAATTTTAGTCCATCCAATTATATTTTTAATCCCATTAATTGGCATAACCCCACGCACTATCAAACCATGCCAAAATTTTTACAATATGGGATACTCTCACATCAGTTTGTTTTCCATATGGATCTGAAAGTTCGTTGATTGCCATTCGATAATTCATAAATACACTCAAAAAGAAAAGGTCAAAAATTTATTTTGACCTTTAAAAAACAAATACATCCAAACATATTAAAAGTATTTCATCAAATATCAAGAGAACTTACTTGAAGGGCATTTTGAATGATAAAATTTCTTCTTGGTTCAACCTCATCTCCCATAAGTAGTGTAAAAATTTCATCTGTTTCTGCTGCATCCTCAATATTAACCCTTAACATTGTTCTTTTTTTTGGATCCATTGTTGTTTCCCACAACTGATCTGGGTTCATTTCACCAAGACCTTTATATCTTTGAATGTTTATCCCTTTTTTTCCATCTTCTATTAAATTTTTACAGAGTTCCTTTTTATTCTGATATACTTTTACGTCTGATTCAGATTCGCGATTAAGGACAGTAAATGGAGGAAAATCAAACCTGGAAATTTTATCACTCAGAATTAGACATTTTTGATATAAGCTAGAATGAATGAATCCCCTGCCAATTTTAATAGATTTATAGATAGATTTTGTTGTTTCAAGTTGTTTTTTTTCTGAAGGATGAACCATAAGTTCAAATATTTTTCTTTCCTCATTCCATACGATATCTTCAACCAGATAACCACGATCTGAAAATACTTCTTTCAGTTTTTTCATATTTTCTTCTTCTTGAAGAAATTCTTTACCCCTTATGTTTTCTTGAATCAGTATTTCAACAAATTCTGGATCAATACCATTTTTTTTATGTGTATCAAGAGCTTCAATATACTCAAATAAATCTCCCATCAGAATATATAATTCATGCTCTGAAAGGATACGGTCGTCTTTATTAATCTTTAATAGTTTTTTTTCACATACCCTTTTCAGAATATGATCTTTAAATTCGATTTCATTTTTTAGATAAATACCTCCTTTTCCTTTGCTGACTCTGTATAGTGGAGGTTGAGCAATGTATAAATATCCATTCTTAATTAGGTCTGGCATTTGACGATAGAAAAAGGTTAAAAGCAATGTACGAATATGGGATCCATCAACATCCGCGTCAGTCATAATGACAACTTTATGATATCTAATTTTATCAATTCTAAATTCTTCAGTTCCAATACCGGTACCCAATGCAGTAATCATATTTTTAATTTCTTCACTTCGGAGAATCATATCAAAACGGGCTTTTTCAACATTTAATATTTTTCCTTTTAATGGCAGGATAGCCTGGAATCTTCTATCCCTCCCCTGTTTTGCAGATCCGCCGGCTGAGTCACCTTCAACCAAAAACAACTCCCGATCAACTGGATCAGTGTATTGGCATTCAGCTAATTTTCCTGGTAAGGTTGAATCAAATAATGAACCTTTGCTTCTTACAAGATCTCTGGCTCTTTTGGCCGCATCCCTTGCTCGGGCTGCATCCGAAGCTTTTTCGATTATAATTTTTGCAATATTTGGATTTTCTTCAAGAAAGGAACTTAAAGAATCATTAACCAAGGATTCCACAAGTCCTTTGACTTCGCTATTTCCCAATTTTGTTTTGGTCTGACCTTCAAACTGTGGATTCTTTAATTTAACACTAATAATCGCAGATAGCCCTTCTCGAATATCGTCCCCACCTATTTTCACCTTTAAATTTTTATAAACATTACTGTTTGTTGCATATTGATTGACGGTTCGGGTTAAAGCTGCCTTAAAACCAATTAAATGAAATCCACCTTCTGTTGTATTTATATTATTTGCAAAGGAAAAAATACGTTCTATAAAAGTATCATTATATTGGATTGCCAATTCAATCTGAATATCATTTTTTTCACCTGATATAATAATTGGCTCATGAAGCGGGGTGTAGGATCGATTTATATATTGTATAAATGAGTGAAGACCTCCTTCATAAAAAAAATTGCTTTTTTCATCTATTCTTTCATCTTCAATAATTATATTTAAACCTTTATTTAAAAAAGCTAATTCTCGAAGTCTTTTATTTAAAACATCAAAACTAAAATCATTTTGATTCATAATCTCAAAATCAGGATGAAAATGAATTTTAGTTCCTCTCTTTTCCGTATTTCCAATAATTTTAAGTTCTGATGTTTTTTTTCCTTTTTCAAAGGTCTGATAATAAGTCTGACCTTTGAAATAAATTTCAACTTCTAAAAATTTTGATAATGCATTTACAACTGATATTCCAACACCGTGAAGACCTCCTGATACTTTATAGGAGTCATTATCAAATTTTCCCCCTGCATGAAGTTTGGTCATAACAACTTCAACAGCAGGCACATTTTCCTTCTCATGAATACCTACTGGAATACCTCTTCCATTGTCCTCGACACTTACACTATTATCTGTATGGATAATTACCTTAATGATATCACAATATCCAGCCATTGCTTCATCAATACTGTTATCCACTACTTCATAAACAAGATGATGAAGTCCTTCAACATCCACATTTCCGATATACATGGAAGGTCTCAGTCGAACCGGTTCCAGTCCTTCCAGTACATCTATACTATTTTCGTTATATACATTTTCCATTATAATTTCATCGGCATAATAACACTAATAAAAGATTTATCATTCTCTCCCTGAATAAAACAGGGATGCTCATCATCAATAATTCTTAATATTACTTTTTCTTTATCAATAAAATTTAATGTGTCTATAAAAAATTGTGGATTAAAAGCAACTTCTATAGGAGTACTTTTAAATTGAATATTCATATCTTCTTTTGATTCTCCCAAATCAGGATTAGCAGCCCTTATAATCAATTTATTATCTTCAAACCGAAAAATAACACCCTTATAATCATCTGAAGTTAAAATGGACATTCTTTTTAACATCATTCTAAATGAATTTTTTTCAACCTCAACAATCTTATCATCTCCCACCGACAGTATATCACCATATTCTGGAAAATTACCTTCTAAAAGATTAATGATAATTGTTTCATTTTCTTTTTGTACTATAAAATTGTTGTTTTTTACTCCAATTTTTACATCTCCTTCTGACTCCAAAAATTTTATAACCTCTTGTAATCCTTTTTTGGGAATCAGAACTGTATTATTTTCAAAATCTTTTGCTTTTTCATTTACTTCAAAACAATCTGCTTTAGACAATCTCTTTCCATCTGTTGAAATCATCCTTAAAATCGGTTTATTATCTTCTTCTATATACTCAAGTTTTACACCAAGAATGTGGGCTCTTTTTTCTTCAGATGAAGCATGAATCATAATTGTTTTTTCAATCATCTGTTTCAAGCCATTTGAATTCAGGCTTATAAAAGCAATATCTTCATCAACTTTAGGAATCTCAGGAAAATCATCCGCATTCAAACCCAATATATGATATAAAACACTTTCATTTCCAATTTTCAGCATTTTATTATTCAATTCTTCAATATTAATTTCGTCATTTGGAAAATTTTTTACAATTTCATAAATTCTCTTGGAATTAATTGTAATAATACCATCTGATTCAATATCTGAAGCATAAATACCTTCAAAACCGGTTTCCAAATCAGTAGCAGCAATAATAATTTTATTATCTCGCGATTGAATAAGAATATTTTCTGTAATTGCTAAGTTGCTCTTTCTGCTCGTAATACCTTGCACTCTGGACAATACATTTACAATATCCTGTTTTTTAATTTTAAATTTCATTCTTTTTCCTGTAAATTATAAGTAATTGTAAATAGAACTCAGTGAAATTTGTCTTATTACAGAAAAGACGCTGATTTGAAGTTTTATGAATAGTCACATATTGATAAAATATCAATATAAAAATGTGTTATCAAAAATCTTTGATTTGTTTTTTTATATATATACTATCATAATATTCATATGGGGTGTTAATAATATTAATAACTCTATAATATTTTGATTTTAAATAAAAATATTATATAAAAAAGTATCTATAAATATAGTAAGAAAAATTAGAAGAAACATTGATTATAAACTGAAAATATTAGGATGTTTATAACTCGTATGTTATAAACATCCTATATCCGGTTTATCGTTATTTTGAAATGGGTTGAATAACAACATCTATCCTACGGTTTTTTGCCTGTCCTTCCGGTGTTTCATTGCTTGCAACCGGTCGGGTTTCTCCGTAGCCTGTTGCTTTTATTCGATCCCATGAAATATTTGAGTTGGCTATAATATACTGCCGGATAGCTTGTGCTCGGTCTTCTGATAACGTTTGATTAATTAAGTCACTTCCTATGGAATCAGTGTGGCCTTCTATAGTAATTAAACAATCTGAAAATTCTGAAAAGGCATTTTTTAATTTGGATAAAAGACCAAAAAATTGAGGCTTTATATCTGATTTTCCAGAAGGAAAGTTAAGACCATATAGACGGATTAATACATTTTTACCATCCAGCAAGGCTTTTCCTTCATCTGTAGAAAAGGATGCGCTGATTCTATCAATTTTTTCTTTATACAGTTTTTCCTGTTCGATTTCAAATTTAAGTTTTTCTTCAGAACTGGCCAAGTTGTTTAAACGATTTTCCAAATAGGCTACTTTTTCATTCAACTCATGTATTTTACTATTCTTTTTATTAATAATATTAGATAGTTCAGATTTGTCATTTTGTAATATTTTAGTAAGATCATAGTTTTCTTTTTGTAATGATTGAATAGAATTAATGATATCCTGGGTTGGTTTATCAAATCCCACATCAAATTTTACAGACAATGATAATGAAGAAGCAATGTTTTGAAGAGGAATTTCAGAGTTTAAAAATATGGATTCAAAAGTTTGATTGTTGTCTTCTAATGGTTGAATAATGCTTGCTATGTATATAGCGTGTTTGATTTCATATTCTGCCTGGATTGCAAGCTGTTCAGCATCTGTTTGGTCATATCTGTGAAGATGAAGTATTGATTCAGCTTTTTTTGTTTGATTCATAGCTTTTTTTAATGTGATAGGAGCATATTTATCAATATCCATGTTTTCAGTTTTTTTAAGTAGAGACCACACTTCCTTTAAATATTTTGACTGGATTGCTTTTAATTCCGCCTCCCGATATAATATTTCCGCTGCTTTACCAATCGTTTTTGCATCATCGGAATCACCCCCTTCAAGTTGTTCAGCAGCATCTCGAAAAGCAGTTTCAGCGTTATTCCAATTTTCCAAGTCAAGTAGATGGCCATTAACTTTGAGGGCATCTTCCCGTGCCACCATTGTTTCTGTGAATAACAACCCTGATAATTGAGTGTCTTTTATCGCTTTTTCAAATAGTTCTCTGGATTTGGTAATCAATTTATTGATTTCATCCAGATCTTCTTTATTATTAAATAATATCTCTGCTTCACGATAATATTTCATTCCATTTTCAAATGTTTCTGGAACCAGAATTTCTGCTTTGGCTATTTTTGCCATTTGTACTTTTTCATCTACAGACCTAAAAAGAACACTTTTGGGTTGTAGATAGTTTGCCGAAAATCCGGTAGTTAATGTTATTATATTAAATATAATAGAAAAAATAGCTACAGTAATAATGTATTTCTGTTTCCAATTCATATGATTCTCCTTGCGGTGATCATTAAAGGTTGAATAAACAGTTATATATAAAATACTATTTGAAACAATGAGATGTGTATTTGTTTTACAATAATTTAGGAGAGAGTAAAGAAAAAAAACAGATGAAAGAAAAAAATTAGGATTGAATCCAATTTTTTATCATAGGGACAGCTTCTTTATCCCACTTGTTTGTGATTCTGATTTGAATAAAGTGATCATAAAGTAGTTCAACAAGGGTAACAATTTTTTCGTATAGAAAATATTTTTCAAGAACAATACCGTCAATATCTTCCTTTTTTTCAATTTTGGCGGTTTCGGGGGTTTTTAATGAAGAAATATTTAAACTTTCACCTTTAATATTAAATTTCCATTCATATTCACCGGCTTTCAGGGAAAAATTGCACTCTGTAACAACACCGCCTTTTTGAAGAGAAAGCTTTGCTTCTTCAAGACCGGCATCATCTCCTTTTATAGTGATATTTTCGATTAAATTATCCAAACTGTTTTCAAGAACAATACGATTGTTTATTTCAAAAGAGAGCATATCTTTTTGTAGGGATAAAATATATTTTTTATCGGTGTCGATGATAAACCATAACCAGGTTAAAAATTCATGTCCGAGAAATTTGTAGCGGTTGTATAAAATAGAAATATCTAACATGGGTTAATCCATAAATTTTGTGGGAGAAATTATTGTTAAACGGTCACGATCCTTATCGTTTAATTGTTTTGAAAGATCGGCCATGGTATAAGGAAAAAGACGGATCAATTTCAGCTTGAATGATTTTGAAAAAAGGGTTTCCAGTTCTTCATTAGCAGCTTTTTGATTGGAAAAAAACCATAGAGAATTATTTTCATAATTCCAGAGTATATCATAAATATTGGGAGCGGCAGGAATTCTAAGAGATAAAAAGCTGATTATATTATCTTTTATCGTTTTTTTTTCATTTCTGGAAAGATGTTCTCGCTCACTTTCAGCTAATTTTTTTGTCATTTCATAGACATAAAACTTTTTGATGATCTTTGCAGGAATGTTTTTTTTATCAATTCGCAGTGAAAAAATAAAATAAGTTCCAATAATACATGACGTTTTTTCAAAATTTGGCAAATAAGGGGTTTCAAAGGATGTCCAACCAGAGGTTTTTTCAACTGGCTCATGATCAATATCTGTAATGGAATATTTTTGTAAACCCTCTGTAATCGTGGAAATGAGACTACCACTTATTTCCCCATTTACTTTGTATCGAGTAATCGATACAGATGATGATAATAATCCCATAGAATGAAGTCCTAACTTTGTATTCAAAAAATATGTATCGTTGACGGAAACGAGATATGCATATAGCTTGATTGTGTAAGGGTTACAAGTTTTTTATACAAAAAAATAGGCGATAGAGGAAAATAGTGAAATTTATTGCAGATCTTCATATTCATTCCAAATATTCCAGAGCAACAGCAAAAAATCTTGATTTGGAAAATATCTATATTGCAGCTCAAAAAAAAGGGATTACTGTTGTTGGCACCGGGGATTTTACCCATCCTCAATGGTTTTCTGAGTTGAAAGAAAAATTAATTCCCGCAGAACCGGGTCTATTTCAAATAAAGGATGAGATTGCAAGAAAGTGTGATCAGGAAGTTCCTGATTCCTGTAAGGCACCCGTACGGTTTCTTCTGGAATCTGAGATAAGCAATATATATAAAAAAAACGGAAAAACGCGCAAAAACCATAATCTTGTTTATTTTCCAAATTTTGAAAAAGCAGTTATTTTTAATCATAAACTGGACCGAATCGGCAATATAAAATCAGATGGAAGGCCAATATTAGGAATAGATTCAAAATATTTGCTTGAGATAATGCTTGAAATAACAGATGAAGCCTACATGGTCCCAGCACATATCTGGACACCATGGTTTTCACTACTGGGATCCAAGTCTGGATTTGATTCAATTGAAGAGTGTTTTGAAGAACTTAGCCCGTACATTTTCGCAGCTGAAACCGGGCTATCATCTGATCCAGCCATGAACAGGCGGGTTTCAAATCTCGATCGAATTACACTTATATCAAACTCAGATGCACATTCACCCATGAAATTAGGTAGGGAGGCAAATCTGTTTCATACAGATTTGGATTATTATAGCATAAGAAGGGCAATGGAATCCGGTGATCCGGATCAATTCTTAGGTACCTTTGAATTTTATCCGGAAGAAGGAAAATATCATCTGGACGGTCATAGAAAATGTGATGTTCGATTCCGGCCGGAAGAATCTAAAAAACTCAATGGCATTTGTCCGGTATGTAAAAAGCCCCTTACACTCGGGGTTTTATACAGAGTTGAAGAATTGGCGGATCGGAAAGAAGGATATGTATCATCAAATCATCATCCGTACTATAGCATTATTCCTTTACAGGAGATTATATCCGAATTGTTTAAAGTGGGCACTCAATCTAAGAAAGTGAATCATCTTTATGAAATGATAATTCAAAAACTTGGTTCTGAATTTGATATATTGCACAGAGTTACATTGGAACATATAGAATCCGCAGGAATTTCAAATTTCAGAAAAGCGATACAAAAATTAAGGGAAGGGAAAATCACATTGTTTCCCGGTTATGATGGAGAATTTGGAAAAATCCAGATCTTTTCAGAAGAGGAGATTAAGAAACAACAGCTTCAAAAAAGCTTGTTTATTTCTCCGGAAATCCCAGAAAACACAAAGCCGAACAATACAAATGAAAAAACAGAACAGAGTAATCATTCAATCGTGTTGAGTGAAAAAACATCAGATAATATAAAAAATAATATTTGTAAAATAAATGAATTAAATAATGAACAACTCAATGCAGTCTTATATGAGGGATCGCCTCTTCTGATTGTTGCCGGACCAGGAACGGGCAAAACCCTTACCCTTACCCATAAAATCGCATATTTTATAAATAAAAGGAATATTTTGCCTGAAAATATTCTTGCTGTAACCTTTACGAATAAAGCATCACAGGAGATGAAGGATCGATTAAAACGTCTTTTGGGTGATTCCCGACCACTGCCTTTTGTGGCTACGTTTCACTCCCTGTGTTTCTCTATTTTAAAGGGATTGGAAAACAAGAAACAACACACCATTATAGATGAAGATAATCAAAAATATTTCATAAAAGAGGCTTATGCTCGTGCGCAGGAAAAAGGAATAAAAATTTCTCATCCAGAAAAGCTTTTTTCACAAATGATTGTTGCAGCAAAACAGAATATTCTTGAACCGCCTGATAATCTGAAGCCGATCGCCGATGAATATGATTGTAGTCTTGATTTATTACAGAAAGTGTATGGAGAATATCAGAAGATTCTTTCCTCTCAGGAAATATATGACTATGAGGATTTGATTGTTAAGGTCGTGAAGCTGTTTGAAACAGATATAAATATATGTCAAAAATACAGAGATATATACACACATGTTTTTATTGACGAATATCAGGATTTAAATCAAGGTCAGTATCGCATTGTGAAAGCACTTGCACCGGATAATAAGAATCTGTTTGCAATCGGTGATCCTGATCAATCTGTTTATGGCTTTAGGGGTTCAGATGTTCTATATTTTAAGAAGTTTCTATTTGATTACCCCCAGGCAAAAATAATTAACCTGACGCGTAATTATCGTTCCACAGAAACGATTCTCCAGGCGTCTTTTCATATCATAAGGGACCAACATGACAATCCTTCTGAGCCAAGGGTCTTTTCTGAAATTGATGGTAAGAAAACGATTTCGGTTATGAACTTTTCAACTGAAAAATCAGAGGCCGTGGCCATAGGAAAAATAATTGAACAGATGATCGGTGGCTTGGGAATGCATTCGATCGATTTTGGGATGGAAGATGATTTAACCGGAAACAGGGATATGTCTTTCTCAGATTTTGCAATTCTGTATCGAACCAATATGCAAGGAGAT
>CAYTGW010000003.1:0-651 GCA_964437395.1 uncultured Desulfocicer sp. | reverse complement strand
ACCGTGATCATGCATTTTCAAAACACGGGATGAGGAAAATAATATCTTTATTCAGAATTATTTCTGGGTTTGGTTCCAGTGCTGATTTTAAACAGGTGATACAGATCTTTGAAAAAAAAATAGACCTAAAAACAAGCAGACTTTTCAAAAATTGGTGTTTCCAGAATCAATTCAGCTTGGAACAGGCCTTGAATCATGCATTACGATTTCCCATACCAGGAATGAGCAGGGTAAACCAAACTAACCTATCTGAATTTATAAATAAAATATTCAATTTTAGACAAAGGTTGCAAAATATGCAAATTGATCAAAGACTGCTTTTTCTCTGCGAACAATCTCCAAAAATACGAAGGCTCATTCATCAAAGCTCCTGTACAGAAGAATCTTTTTCACGATTGTTGGAAATGGCAAATTTTTATCAGAATAATATAGATGATTTTTTTGAAATGGTGTCTTTGTGCGCGGGTGTAGATGTCTATGATTTCAAAAGTGAAAAAGTAACTCTTATGACAATGCATGCTGCAAAAGGTCTTGAGTTTCCGGTGGTATTTATTGCTGGTTGTGAAGAGGGGTTTATTCCATATAAAAGAGCGGAACAGGAAATTACAGATATTGATGAAGAGAAGAGATTGTTTTATGTGGCGATGACAC
>CAYTGW010000002.1:65333-74290 GCA_964437395.1 uncultured Desulfocicer sp. | reverse complement strand
TTTTTCATGCCATTTTGGCGATCACCGATGTGGGGAGGAGTTTCAGGAGTTTTCCCACAACATTCCAGAGAAAAACCGGGACAGTTGATGATTTTACCTTTTTTTCAATCAGGTCGGCGATAATGGATGCTCCTTTTTCAACGGAAATCAGAAAGGGCCTGCTGGAAATCATATTGTTCAGCGGGGTGTCAATATACCCGGGATACAGAACCGTGACGTGGATGTTTTTTTGGAATACTGCCCAGGGCGCTGGTGAAATAGGCTAAAACTTCAGGTATGGTTTCATAAGCCGTTACATCCAGATGGCGGACTGCGATTTTTGTGGAAGGATGTTTTTCCCGGATCTGCTTCTGGATGGTTTCAAGTTCATCCTCCCGTCGCGCTGCAAGTCCCAGTGAGTAACCTCGTTGAGCCATTTCAAAAGCCAGTGCCTTTCCGATTCCGGAAGAAGCGCCCGTGATCAGAATAGAATCCGCCATTGTTTTTGTCCTTTCACTGTTTCGGGTGGTTATGATAGGGTATTTTCAATCCAAAATGAAAAATATTGGATTGGAGTCTGAAAATCAAGGTAAAAATCCGTATCCTATGAGTGTTTCATTGTTTAACACACCCTAGTCTTGACGGGTCGATATCTTGCAGTTACAGTCAGAAGAAACTTTTTTCTTCAAAGGGGGAAAGGAGGAATCAAACCAACAATGAATACCGTTATCATTCGAAAGCTGCAAACGCCTCACCAGTCGGAAAGCTTTACGAAGTTCATGCCGCTGAACCCAAAACTGGCGCTGGAGGTGAAAGACCGGGTAACCGATATTTTTAATGAGCTGGGCGGAAAAACCCTGATCAAATCAAGCAAGGATGTGTATGTCAAACCCAATGGTATTGATGCCAAACCCTATTGCTATACCAGGCCGGAGGTGGTCAGAGCGGTAATTGAGTACTGGTTTGGCCAAGGGGCCAATCGCGTATTTCTTCTGGAAAATTCCACACAGGCCAATTATACACGGGTGGTGTTCGAGGTGAACGGATATCGGAAAGCATGCCGGGAAACCGGCGCCATTCCCATCTATCTGGATGAAGAAAAGACAAAAAGCTTTGCATTCCAAGGAAAAGAGGGTGCTGTCGGCCTCACAGGGGAAGGATATGATCTGAAACATTTCGAGATGCCGGTTACCGTGGTTGAAAAGCTGATCGATGGAGCAGAGGAGAATCTGTATGTCAGTCTGCCGAAACTGAAAACTCATTCCATGTCCGGGGTTACACTGGGAATCAAAGGCCAGTGGGGATTTCCAGTCCATAAAAGCCGGGGAATCGATCACAATCATAATCTTCATCATAAACTGGTAGATGTTCTATCCTATGTAAAACCGGATGTTACGTTGATAGAGGGTATTGAGGGTACAATTCACGGTCATTATCCTGCAACAACCCTGGCTGATGCATGTGTCAAGCCGTTTCGTGTCCTGATCGCAAGCAGAAATGTTGTGGCTGCCGATATTGTGGGAGCCAGAATGTTCGGTCTTGAAAAAAAAGATGTGCCACATCTGAAACTGGCTATTGAGAGGGGCTTTGGTGGAGGGATTCAGGATCTCGGGGATATTCGTCTGACAGGGGAGATTGCCTGTCTGGATGGGGTGGATCTGATCGGGGATATTCCGGAATCCGGGGCATATTCAACCGATCTGTATGATTCGTTTCCAGATGAGGTGATGATCATCAAAGGCAGTGAAATGGCCTGCAGGGAAGGATGTGTGAACAATCCCATGACATTGCTTCAGGTGCTGCACAATGATCATCAGGGAAAAACAGGATGGACGCTTGTGTTGGGCAAGGGGTTTGATCCGGAAGAGATTGACGCCATAAAAGGCAAGGTTCTGATTGCCGGGCATTGCGCCATTGAAGAGGTATCGGATCGTCTGATCCGGAGGCTCGGGAAAAAAAATGTATATCTCAGCGGCGAATGCAATGACCTCTGCTCTACTGCCGAGGCCATGTTTCATCTCATGAAGGTCAATCCGATCCATTTTATTCCAAGGAACCGGGTAAGGGCTGTGGTCGCGTTTGTTCGGGCAAAAATGAACGGATCTACATCCAGGGTTCCCGGCATCCTGTCCCATCTTTTGAAAGCTGTATAAAGAGGATGGCTGGACCGGAACCGAAAAACTGATTACCGGCCAACAGCATTTTCAGGATGAGCAGCCACCTTTTGATGCTCCATGACCGGGTGCTGGTGAGAGTAGGGAGAGTCATGGATAACCAGCTGGACAGCTTCGCATTTTTGAGTATTGATGATAATCGGTCCGATCAGGTTGGCTGTAATCCTGTATGGCCCTCCATCATGAAAGGTTAAAACAACATAGACCGCCATTTTTTCAAGAGCGTCCCCTTTCCATGCCATCTCCTTGAGTGCAGGCTCGATATCCACGGAATAGTCGGCATTGAATAAAAAAGGATTCATGATCACAAGGGCCAGGTTTGGATCATCCACACTCTGGTACCAGCAGAACGGTCTTGTTTCCTTTCTCTCCAGAAGCACAAATCGATTTCTTCCCTGAAATCCAGGAAGACCCAGCGGCATCGCAATGATCTTATCATCCGGTATATCGATTTCACCAAACTTTCTGGTATTGAATTTCAATGGTCTACTCCTTATCTTCTTTTTGACGCCACAGACTTGCTGCCTCTTCGATATCGGAGAATGCACCCATGGAGGCTTTCAGGTTTTCCTCCAGGATTTTTTCATAAATTTCATAACGATAAATTTTTACATCCTGGGGAGCTTCGATTCCGATTCGAACGGTTCCTTTGCTGACTTCCAATATGCGGACGGTGATCTCTTCACCGATTTTGATTCTCTCCCCGATCTTCCTTGTCAAAACAAGCATTTGCCCTCCATGGCATGGTTTTACCGGGATCTCTTTTTTTTACAGGTAATCCATGAGACTGAGCTGCAGTACCTGGGCAGTAGATTGAAGCGCTGCTTGATAAGCAAACTGCTGGGACTTCAGTTTCATTATGGCCTCAACAATATCGGCTTCTTCCAGATTGGTCCGTCTTTCCGTAAGGCTAAGATCGATATCGTCCAAGATGCTTTCTTTTATCGTAAGCCGGTTGTATTTGATTCCCGTGTCAGTGATGGTTGATTTAATATACTCATAATCGGTATCCAGACGGGATATGGATCGTGTAATACCATCCACATCATCTGCAAGCAAATAGTTCTTCAGATCGATCAGGGTTTTGAAAATTCCCCATTCAACCTCCTGTGCGCCTTTGATGGGTCTTGCCATATCATCATCTGATGTGAAACCAAAGGTTTCTGCCGCGTTAATGGCTGTATTGGTTCCTGAATCCCAGAGAACCTGAAGCTCATCCAGGGTAGCATTGCTTTCCTTGATTGTAAACCGTTTCGTGGCTGAATCATAGGTCACATCATAATCGATTCCGTGTCCGGAAGCCGCGGATTCATTTTCCATAGCCGTCTCAATGGCCGAAGCCAGGGAAGCGGTGCTTGTATAGTCGCCGCTTTCAATGATTGCGTTCAGCTCTTCGGCCTCCTCTGCTTCATGGCCGTCGATCAGCTCCTTGAAATCAATACGGTTGTTTGTTTCATCGATGGTGATCCGGACAACCTCGCTGTCGCTCCCGGGGAAAACCATCTGGTCATCAGTGGTTGTATCAAACCCCATAATAGTGGCTGCACTTGTTCTGGTATTGTCTCCGCTATTCCACAGCAGGGATAGCTCATTCAGCTCTGTACCGTTTTCCTGAATGATAAAGTGCCGGTTTGCGCTGTCATAACTCACTCGGTAATCGATTCCATGACCGGATGCGGCGGACGAGGTTTCGAGAGCGGTCTCCACGGCCGCAGCAAAGGTTGAAAGGCTGGTATAATTTCCGTTTGCAATGGTGGCATGAAGCTGACCCATGGAAATGCCGGATGAATTGAATTCTTCGAAATCAATGGAATGATTTGTATTATCGATGGTAACCAGAGTAACATCATTATCGCTGGAAAATGAGGTTGTCAGGGTAGTCACATCATCGTCCTGAGCATAGAAAATGATGGTATCACCGACCGTTATAGTTGCACCTGGGGTAGGCATGATTGTACTTCCGCCGCTTCCGGAAACAGCCATCTGGGCATTGTTTCCGCTTCCGGAACCGTTGTCATCCGTCATCCCGCTTATTTGAAGGGTTTCATTCTGCATGGTGAACTCAATATTGCTTCCATTCATGGTAAATGTTCCTTCAGCGTCAAATGCACTGGCAAGTTGATCCCGGAGATCAGTCAGAATAGATGTTGTCGTATCTCCTGCCGTAACCAGATGAGAGTAGTTCAATGAGCTGCCTGTGGTTGAGAATGTGATTCCGATTGTATCCCCGGCATCCCAGTTCAGCGTCATCAGATCTCCGCCGAAATTGCCGGTTGTATTGCCGGAGCTGTCATATCCCAGGGTGCCTGCAGCACTTGTGGATGAATTCAGACCGGTATTCCAGAGCAAATAAAGTTCATTCAATGCAGGCGCACCCGTGTCTTCCTGAATGGTATATCTTGACCCGTTGTAGGAAACGTCATAGTTGATGGTATTGCCCTGAGCTGCGGAAACGGTTTCCATGGCGGTTTCAACCGCTGCAGCGAGTTCATATTCCGTGTAACTTCCGGATGGAATAATTGCCTCAAGAGGGCCAATGGTTCCTGCACCCGTGTCCTCCATAAAATCGATTGTGTTATTGGTGTTGTTGATTGTGATGGGCCGAAGGTAAACATCGCTCGTTGGAAACGTGATAATATCATCATGGGGAGCAAAAAATCGTAACGTGTCCCCAACGGTAAGAGAAGTGGTTCCGGAAGGCCGCAATGTGGTTCCGGTGTTTCCGGAAACAGCTACGGTTGCACTGTTCCCGGAGCCTGATCCATCGTCATCGGTGATGGAGGTTATGCTCAGGCTGCTGTTGTTCATTGTAAAGTCGATACTGTTTCCATTTACCGCAAAGCTGCCGTTTGAACCGAGATCGGTTGTAAGCTGCGCTTCAATGAGGGTCAGCAGGCTGGTGGTTGTATCCCCGGCCAGTATGGTTCGGGAAAATGTTGATGTGTCTTCTCCGCCGGCAAAGGTGATGCTGATGGTATCTCCCGTATCCCAACCGTTTGCAATCAGATTGCCGCCAAAGCTGCCGGAAATATCGTCCGTACTGTCAAATCCAAGAATCGATGCAGCGTTGATGTCTGAATTGACACCGCTGTTCCAGAGGAGCCTGAGCTCTTCCAGACGGGATTCATCAGACTTGAAAGTAAATCGGCTGGTTTCCGCATCATAGGAAACAGTATAATCGAAATTGTATCCATAGCCGGAAGACTCGGTTTCCATAGCGGTTTCAATGGCAGTGGCAAGGGTGTCCGGGTCGGAGTAATCACCGTCCGGAATGGTGGCCCTCAGTTCGGAACCCGCACCAAGATAGATATCCACTTCCTGAAAATTGATCCGGTTATTGGTATGGTCAATCGTAATGTTGTTGATGGAATTGAAAGCTATATCACTGGTTATCGGCGAGTAGCTCTGAATGGATGTAAACCCCATATCCGGACCAATACTATATTTCCCGATATCAGCGATAATGTCAAATTCAAGGTATGCCCCGGCAGCGGGCGCAGGGTTGGCCAGTTGGATGGAGATATCGGTTTCAGAATCACCGGCCAGGTCAAATTCGATCTTGTCTGCTGTACCGGATAAGCTGGCTGGAAGTGAATAGCCCGGGTCACCGGAAACCGACCAGGAATTGTTTCCATCCCAGGTCAGTCGGAGAGGTTCGGTTCCGGGAGGATAGGGTGTTGAATGAACCAGGGCATTGCTGTTCAATACCGAGATATCCACATCACCGAGTGCGATCCCTTCACCACTATTGATGCCCCTGACTTTGGGTATTCCCTGTGCGTTTTCAGGTTCCCATAACAGTTCCAATCCATAGTATCCGGAAGCTAATCCATCTTCCTGAATGGTGTATTGCCGGGTTGATGAATCATAGTCTATTCTGTAAGTGACATCAAACCCGTATTCAGAAGATGCTTGGCTCATGGCGCTTTCGGCAATATCCGCAAGCCCTTCGGGGGTGTACTTTCCATCCGGAATAATGGCAGTGAGGATTCTTTCATCCGGTGCGATATCAAACTCCACATAATCTCCGGATGTCGATGCTGGAGTTGCCAGGCTGACCGTAACATCCGTTATTCCGTCATCGTTCATATCCAGCTCAAGGCTGCTGCTGGATCCTGGAATGGTTGCCGGCAGGTCGTAATCCGTGTTGTTGAATACGTCCCAGCTTCCGTTTCCATTCCACCTGAACTGCAAAGGTTTGGTTCCTTCCGGAAATGGAGTTGCGAACTGCAATGCATCAGGGTGGTTCACCGTAATACTGATGTCTGAGGCGGACAGGTTTCCTCCGGCACCAACCATACCGATTTTATAATTGTCTTGGCCATAACGGTCTTTTTCAATAAAGTCGATCCGGTTGTTGGTTTCATCAACCTTCAAATAATCCTCCCAGAAAACAGTCTCACCATTTCTCCCGACCGCGAGGTTGCCGGTAGAATCGGATTTGATTTCAAATGGGATATCATTTCCCTGATAAAGAACTTTCGTGGGATTGTCTTCATCATCAAAATAAAATGGGGATATTTCGGTCTTAATACCGGAAAATATGGAGCTTCCGTTCACCTTGGTGTTTGCAAGGGTCAGCAATTGGCGCAGAACACCATCGACAATTTCAACTGCATCCTTTCTTTGGGAGGTGTTGGTGGAAGCATTGACCAGTTGCAGCCCCATATTTTTCACATAAAGAATCTGTTCATTCACGCTTGAAAGCGCCGATTCTCCGCCTGTAAGCCAGGTTTTACCTACATCGATATTTTTTTCCAGTTGGCCGATGTTGCTTAGGGAAGATTTAAGATCCAGAACCTGGGACAGACCAATGGGATCATCCGAAAGCTTGTTGATCTGTTTGCCGGTCGTAACGACTTCATTGATATTTTTCAGTTGCTCCGTCAGATCTCCCAATCGAAGCTTCATGGTATTGTATAGTGTAATATTGGGTACCCTCATATTGCTGATGACCTTTCTTTTTGACGACCCCAAATCGTTTTGGAAGTGTCTACTTAATAAGAATTGATCAAGGTGTTCATCATCTCATCCGTGACGGAAAACAGTTTTGCAGCAACGGAATAGGCATGCTGATACTGAATCATATTGATCATCTCTTCATCCAAGGAAACAGCGGAAATGGAATCCCTCAGTTCCCCGATTTTTCCGACCATAACCTCGCTGTACGATAAGGATCGCTCAAGGCTCTGGGTTTTTAAACCCAGAGAACCCACCATGACATGATAAAAATCTTCAATGGTAGTTGTCAGAACATGGGAGGTTGCTTCTTCACCGAGCTGGAATGTCCAGTTTACCATATCGGCAGATGCATATTGAAGCTCCGCAATAGCGAGTGCATTTTCATTATTACCAATGTGAATCATACCGGTTTCAGGATCAATGACAGATGCAGCAAGATATCGGGCATTGGAAACCAGATCGTTTGTCATGATGGTCATGGCGTCTTTGCCGGTAAAAAAGGTGTTGATACCCAGAGCAGCCATCAGTCCGGAATCCTCTGCATCACTGTCGGAAAAGGCAAAGTTGTAATCCCCATCTGCCGCAGCAATGTCGAACGAGAAAGAACCATTGTCCGATATCGGCCGGTCAAAGGTTACGGTAAAGGCACGAACACCATCCAGATTGACGAAAAACCCGTTATCCATATCAAATCCGTCAATCGGGATTAGGGAGACCGTGTATCCCGGATTGTTCAGCGCGGAGAAGCTCCATCCGCCTAAGGCAGCATAGGTCAGGTTATCTCGTGTGATTTCCATGCCTGTCCAGCCCTGATTTAAAACGTCATAGTTGTTAACGGTAATGGAAAGATTTTCCTGGCTGAACCCGTCGGAACCAGTGTAGCTGAAATTCTCCAGTTGAAATCCATCTGTTTCCTGGGCAAATTGGAGTTTATTGGTTTCGGTTACAGTTGCTTCAATACCCGTGGCTTGACGATTGAACTGATCGGCAAAAGAATCGATTGTCCAGTGGTAGCCGGAGGGTAATTCAGCAGTCGGTGTTCCATTTTTGTCGGTAGCAATGGTAAACGAATCTCCCTCAAACAGAGTTCCTGCGTCAAATTTTATCGTCATTCCATCCACTTCCATTGTTACAGGTGTATAGGCCGGAGTGCTTCCTTCAAGTATAAATGATCCGTATGTCAAGCTGTTGGACCACTGTATTTCGATATCATCAGAACCGATTTGACCCACACCATCCTCTACGATAGTAAATATATAGGTGTCCAGAATGCTGTTTGACTGCCCGGATAAACGAAGCTGCAATGGTTCAGGGATTCCGTCTGCATCGGTGTTTACTGTAAATGTATTACCGGCAACAAGCGTTCCGCCTGCAATGTCAAAAGTGATGGAGCCTTCAACCAGATAGGTTCCTTCATCACCGATTTCAATCGTGCCATTGGTTCCGGTGTAGGAACCGGTGGAGTCATATTTTCTCCATGTGATTACACCTCCAGGGCCGATCATGCTCGATGTTGCAGACCGATTTTCACCGCTGAGCACCTGACCCGATGAAACCGCTAGCTGGGCAAATGCACCGCCTCCGCTTCGATTATCATTAAACTATGTTATTTGAATCGGAGTGCCATCTGATTTTAAAATACTTACACTCGATCCTGTTCGTACAATGGAATAGATGCTGGGCGATAATCCTGCCGATAGCAGACCTCCTTCCAGAATGGAAGCGAATTCGGTATCTGTATCTGATGCTGCTCCGACAAGAAAACTGACATAATTTCCATCCAGACGAAACGCAATCAGATCGCCTGGATTAAAGTTTTGAAAACCGCCATCTCCACCGAGC
>CAYTGW010000002.1:57390-65323 GCA_964437395.1 uncultured Desulfocicer sp. | reverse complement strand
GCTGTATCAACCCCGGCGGCCATATTGAACAATCCACCTGCGGCAGCAGCCACATTAGATCGGATGGAGTATCCATCTTCCAGATTGATGGTCACGAATCCGGTTTTAACCGCGCTGTCCACTCCAACGCCGCCGCTCTCGGTTAATACTTCTCCATCGAAGATAATGGTATCGGTTTCCGTAACACTTGTAAAGGTGGCCGTATCTGCACCATCCAGGGTAAAGGTGTTTGCTGCGAGCGGAAGTGCATTTGGGACGGAGATATCAAAAGACCCATCCACTCCGGATGTTTCGGTTCCTGCAGTAAAAGCAAAATCAGAAGCGGATTCGCTAAGAGCCCATATGGTAACGGCTGTTCCCGTGTTTTCAACAACCGCATTGGTCACATGGGTATCCAGTCCCCGGTAAAACGCCTGGGCCACTTCACTTTGACTGGTAGTATCCACCCGTCGAAGATCAATCGTGATGTTGTCAGTACCGTTGATGGTCATGTTGACCGTATTGTCCCCGGCATATTGTTCCAGATCACCGGCTCCATTAAACAGGAGGGTGTTGTCGCCCAGAGCGGGATATTGGCTTGTGCCCGCAGCCGGTGTGATATCAAATGATTCATCAGAACCTGATCCTGTGGTAATGGCTTGAAAGTCGACAAACCCGGCAGATGCGTCACCGGTGATCTCGACGGTGGCGCCGACTTGAAGGCTCGTCACCCCTATGGCGCCGAGACCTGCCCCGGCCAGTGCTGCCTGCAAATCAGCCGCAAGGGTCGTCTGATTGGTATCATCGGTAATGACATAGCTGACATTTGCACTTCCCTGAGCGGTTGTAATTGAAAAGGTCAGTGTTTCACCATTGGACAGATTTGTGAAATTGCTTGCGGCAATCACCGTATCCACTCCAAGGTTCTGAAAGTTATTCAGTGTGGCAATGGGCAGATCCAGAACATCAAAATTTTCAATTCCGATGTTTTCGCCGCTGTCACTGGTGAAGGTAATGATATTATCGGATGCCAGTCGGCTGGAGTCGATAGAAAGATCCGGGGTCGCTCCATTTAAAGCCAGTATCGAAGTATTCAGCGCACCCAGAAAGTTGTTTCGTGTTGCATCTGCAGTCGCACCAACTTCGAATGAAACAATCTCGGAATTGTTACCTGCGTAAAGAGTGAAACGGACGGTATCGTATTCATGTGCACTTGTGGCAGCAGGAGGAAGGATATTGGTGATATCAATGGTTGCTGTATTTTTTTCAGCGGTTGCGGTTACACCGGTAAGATTTGATAGTGCCTGGGCAATGGAAGCTGCGGAACGCTCGGCATCACCTCCGTCAGCGACTTCGATGGTCTGGTTTCCGCCGGCACTGGAAATGGTAAGGGTCTGGGCTGCAATTGCTCCATCCAATGCTGTCCCCACATCCGTCCCCGTTTGAATGACATTGATTCCGGGTCCGTCTGTAATGGCAAAGTTAGCATCCGCATTGACAGTACCGCTGTTGATCACCGTGAATTCATAGGCGACATTGTCTTCATCCGGACTTGCGCCGGTCCAATTGGAGATCAGCGCTGTCGATATTCCCATATCGATTTCCAGATTGGTATATGTGGGTGTCAGCGTACTGCTATCCTGGATCCACCTTTCATAGTTTTTGGTATAATCAATCTTATTTCCAAAGCTCAGGGTGGATAAAAGACCACTATCGTCTGTTGCATTCATACCGGTAACCGGCATTGAAAAATATTCCTCTCCTACACCCTGACTGTGCTGCAGGTTGACAGCCCAGATCAATTCTCGTGCCATGGCATCCAGGTCGGTTCTAAATTTTGGAATCACTTCCTTTTGTATTTCCAGCCAGCCTCCGATATATCCTCCGGTGATTTGATCGGTGATGGCAATTGTTCCTCCATAGGGAGTTTCATATTGTACTTCACCTGCTGATGAGGTCAGATCAAAAGAATCAGCCCCGTTTACGAGTGAATACCCGCTCCCGGTTGTGACAATCATTGATCCGTTGGGCTGTTCAAATGTTTTGATCCCGATGAGTTTGGACAAATCGGTTACCAGGGCATTTCTCTGGTCTCTCAGATCGTTTGCCGTATTGTTTGCTTCACTTCCAACGATATCGGAATTCAGCGCTGCAAGATCAGCGGATAGCCGGTTCAGTTCCGGAAGAATGCTTTCTATTTCTCTGCTTAAATCCATTTCCATTTGTGTCAGACTTTCATTTAAACTGCTAATCCGGTTTGCTGCCAGTTCACCGGTTTCATAAACCAGCAGACGCTCTGAAGCTCCAATCGGGTTGTTTGACAGGTCATGCCATGAGTTCCAGAATTCAGATATGATCGTGCTGATGCTGGTTTCAGAATTTTCACTGAAAGCGCCTTCCAGGATTTTAATATAGGCAGTGCTTTCTTCATTAGCAGCCAGGTCTGATTTCAGATTTATGAGACGCTCTTCAATAAATTTATTGTTTATTCTTTGAATGGTGTCGATTTGAACACCGCTGCCCAGAAGCTGTCCGCCATATTTCTGCGGATCTGTAGCTGAAAAACCAATCTTCTGACGGCTGAAGGACTCTGTATTGACATTGGCGATATTGTGGCCGGCAACAGCCAGGCCAATCTGCTGTGCGTTCAATGCAAGCTTTGCCGTATTGAGTACGGATGACAGGCCTGACATGGCTATACCTCTTTGTGAAGCAACAGATTGGTTTTTTTCACACCATTGCAGTTGCTCATATTGTTATACACGGGTTTTGGTTTTCCAGCATTGGTTATGATTCCAATAAGTTCATCCAGTATCCCCAGGTAGTCTTCCACGAATTTCTTGTTTTCATCAGACAGGAAACGCACTTTATTTTTTATCATAATCAGGGAGACATAGATTTTCTGAAGGTTTTGTCTCTGCTTCCTGGGCACCAGGGAGATTATTTTTGGAGTGTGAAACGTGGTTGCATCCATGCCATGAAGAATACCGAATTTGTTCAGAATAGTAAGGATGCACATACGGATTTCAACAATTCGGTTTGAAATTTTTTGTTTCTGATCGGAATATCTCCACATGGCTTCAATATCCGCACTTTCCAGGCTCTTTCTTTCCTGGGTAAAAATATCAACCAGTTGTTCATAGGTATCTATTTTTTTATAAAATAAGGTTTCAATATCATTGATTGAAGTCTCCATTGCGAATCTCCTTTATGATGCACCTATACTGTTATCGGAGGTTTTTCCGTATTTCTGAAGTGGATCGTTTTGACTCAATCCGTGGATAGCGGTATGATCGAAGTTTTTTCCCATGCGGCTGCTCAACTGCTGATACAGCCTTTCTCCCAACCCGAGACCATTGCCTTCTGAGGCAAGTTCTTTTGAGATTTGAGTGTAATACATGGATTCATAGATATCCCGACCCAGACTTTTTCCAAAAATATCATCCCCGGAAAGGGTTTTCCTCATGGACTGAAACATGGAATCCAGAAGGATCGATTCAAAATCCGCACACGCCTGTTTCAGCTTGGTGTTTTCCGGGAGATTGTCTTTTTTGGTTACGGATGTAATGTTTTTGGATGATTGAATTTCCATGAATGATCTTTCTCCTGTTTAAATGATTACCAGATTGGCCTGGAGTGCTCCGGAAGCTTTTATACTCTGAAAGATGCTGATCAGATCGCGCGGTGTAACCCCGATTGCATTCAATGCCCGGACAAGCTCTCCGATGGTGGATGCTTCCGGAACAAGAATAACCTTGCTTTCATCTTCCTTAATTTCAATGCTGCTTTCTTTTAAGGTAACGGTTTGACCTTGAGCAAGTGGGTTCGGCTGAGAAACCGTTTCATGATCTTTTATGGTGATACTCAAATTTCCGTGAGATACAGCAACGGTGGAGATTCTGACGTTTTCTCCGATCACGATGGTTCCGGTTTTCTCATTCACTACAATTGTGGCAATTGTATCCGGCACAACCTCTAGATTTTCAATCTTACCGACATAGGATGCGACATCTTTTCCCATCTCTTTCGGGATTGTCAGGGATATGGTGCCGGAATCCAGGGCCTGGGCCAATTTTTTTTCAAGGGTCTGGTTGATGGTTTCGGTGATTCGCAGTGCGGTTGTAAAATCCGGGTTAAACAGGCTAAAAATCAATTCCTTTTTCCCGTTCAACTGCATGGGGACTTCTTTTTCAATACTGGCGCCTCCGGCAATTCTGGCTGCCAACAGGTGATTTTTGGTAGCCCCTTCGGCACCGGCTCCGCCCAGAGCCAGCGCTCCCTGGGCCAGAGCATATACCTTGCTATCCACTCCGCTGAGAGGCGTAAGCAGCAGGGTGCCGCCGGCAAGGCTTTTTGCATCTCCTACGGAAGAAACCATGATATCAATTCTGTTCCCGACTCGTGCAAAAGGAGGGAGTTTTGCCGTGACCATGACAGCAGCAACGTTTTTGACTTTCAGTTGATTTTTGGTTACATGAATTCCCATCCGTTCCATCATATTGGCAAGAGACTGAACCGTGAATTCAGATCCGGATTTATCACCTGTTCCGTTTAAACCCACAACCAGGCCATAGCCGATCAACTGGTTTTCCCGTACCCCCTTGATGGCGATAAGCTCCTTAATCCGGACAGCATATGCGTTTGAAAAGCTACCCAGAAAAATAAAAAAAGCGATGACAGGACATATGTATTTCCGGATTGGATTTCCGGGTGTTCTTTTTTGCATTCCCTCCCCCTTTACAGAATCTTGGGTTAAAACGGCCAGATCTTATCCAGGATACGGACTCCCCAGCCAGGGGATTGTTTATCCGCAAGCACACCGTTTCCGATATATTCAATTTTGGCTTCTGCCAGGAAAGTGGATGTTACCCGGTTGTCCTGGGTGATATCTTCCGGCCGGATGATTCCGGATACCTTTATCGTCTGGGTTTCATTGTCCACAGTCATCTCCCGTTGTCCATTGACGACAATGTTTCCATTGGGGAGAACCTGTGTAACGATCGAGCCGACCGATGCGGTGAGCTGGCCGCTTCGGTCACTGGCACCGGCGCCTTTCCATTCCGAGGCGGCACCGACTTTGAATAACTGGCTGGTTCCCAGGTTTTTGTTGATATTGGCTACCCCGGTCATACCGTCCACGTCATAACTCAAGGTGGATTCGCCTTTCGTGGAGGTGTTGGCATCCATTTTTGAGGAAGCATTTTCAACAATATCCACAATGACCGTATCCCCGATCCGCCTGGCACGGTTGTCCATGAACAGCATTTCTCCTGAATCGGTCCATAAAGATCCTTCGGATGGCGGTATAGAGGCATAGAACTGATTGAGTCTGTCCTGGCCCTCTGCGGGAATAACCCGGGGACCATTGTCCCCCATCAGGGTTGAACAGCCGGACAGGAGCAGCAGAAAAATCATCAGCACCCATTTCATGATCATATCTTTTATCATATTCATCTCTTTTCCAGGCTCCGCATTCCATGTTTCAAGGGTTTTCATGGAGCTAAAAATTGACCTCCACGGTCGATTGATCCACGACTCTTCCGATAATGTTCCGTTTTGAATTGATGTTTTGCACCTTGATCAACTGGTTCATATGACCGTCGGTCTGGGCCAGACCTTTTGCTGAAACCAGGAGCAATCCGTTTCCGGCAATAATTTTTACCCGGTCTCCCTTGTAGATCATTGGAGGAGTTTCCAGCATGGTGCTGCGGAGAAAGGCCTCGGCGCGCATATTCTGTTTGATTCTTTTTCCAATGGCATCGTCAACGTGCATGCAGACATTTTCCGGGGTCTTGGATATATTCAGTTTCCGCATACAAAGATCCTGTTCCGCAACCAGGGTACCCCTTGATAGTTCATGTTTGGTAAAAACAACCTCCTCATATCGGTTGATCCATGCGGAAACGGATACAGGATCATCGGGTTCATTATCAACCTGTATGGACAATATAAATTTTACATTTCCAAGAAGTTTGTCAGAGGTATGACGGGTGACAGCGGCTGTAAGATTGCCTGCCGGAAACCGGTTTTTTCCATGAAACTTAATCGCTCCAATTTTAAATTCCGAGTTTTTGAGTTGCTGATCAATATAGCTATGCAAAACCTGTCGAATATATTCCTCTTGAAGGGTTTGACAGGCACGATGGATTTGAATAAATTCCGGTCCGTTGAGAATTTTTTCAATCCGGATGTCGTTCAGGGAAGAGAGGGCTGCGGAAATTTTTGCCCTGGACAGCAGTTGCTTCATTCCAGGGTCAGGGGCTTTTTCAATTTTCAAAGAGAGGAGTTTTTCAGAAATGGATTGGGGTGCCAGAACAACAGCAACGTCGCGTAAAAGAATGTCCGAACCAGTGATTTCTGCGGATGGTTGCAGTTTGATGATGATAGCCGGTGGGTCGATGTTGCTTTGCAATTCGGGCAATGCCCAGCTTCCGGTTGCACCGATACAAAAGAGCCCGAGACAGATCCGTACGAAAAAAACAGGTAATCGGATGGACAATTGATCGATTCGTGGATGGTGCAAAAATCTCATGTTTGTTTTCCACTGCATTATCGTTTCACACTGTTGGCAATTCCGAGCATACTGTCCGCGGTCTGAACTGTTTTGGAATTTGCCTCATAAGCCCTCTGGCCGACGATCATCGCCACCATTTCTTCAACAACGCTGACATTGGACATTTCTAGAAAGGTATTGGATATGGTTCCCACTCCCTCACTGCCGGGAATTCCTTCAATGGGATCTCCGGAACCTTCAGTCGCCCGCAGCAGATTTTGACCTACGGCAAAAAGGCCGGCGGGATTGACAAAGGTATAGAGGTTGATCTGTTCTGTAAGAAGCACAGTGTCACCCGCACCATAGGCAGTGAGTTGACCGTTGGATTGCACGGATACAAGTACGGTTTCCGGAGGGAGACCGATTTCCGGTTGCAGCCGTCCGCCGGCCGGGGTGGTCAAATAACCTTCGCTATCCAGGGAAAAGTTGCCGGCCCGTGTGTACAGTTCTTCATCTCCATTGATAACCTTGAAAAATCCGCGGCCTTCAATCGCCATATCCAGATCATTTCCGGTTTGAACATAGTCACCCTGGGTGAAAATTTTTTGGACACTGGAGGGTTTGGTTCCCATTCCAACCTGGATACCGGACGGAATCTGCCCGCCTCCGGGAGTTGTGGCGCCGGCGATTAATTGGGTCTGGTACATCAGGTCCTGAAAGTTGGCGCGGCTTTTTTTAAAACCGGTTGTGTTGGCGTTGGCGAGGTTGTTGGAGATCACATCCACGGTCATTTGCTGGGCGTTCATTCCAGATGCGGCGGTCCAAAGAGATCGAATCATTATCATCCTCCGTTTTCATAATAAAATGGGATTGATTTTTTACGGTCTTCCCAGTTCAAGAATGGCTTTTGAATCGATTTCATCAAAAGTCATGATCATTTTCTGATATGCCTCATACATTCTGTGTGTCTGAATCATTTCCACCATTTCAACCGTAGTCGAAATATTGGGTTTTTCAAGAGAGCCCTGTTGTACAGAAACATTTTGCGGAATCTGTTCATCCGCTCCGGCATCTCCTTCATAGCGGAACATGGACTTATCGGTTTTTTTCAGTCGTGTCAGGTCTTCGAAGGTTACAACGTCCAGGTTTCCGATTGCATCTCCATCCACAATCACTTCTCCTGCCTGGGAGATGTGGATTTCCGTTCCCTGAATAACAAGAGGAGCATTATTCCCAAGAACCGGATCTCCGTTTTGGGTGACCAGTGTTCCATTTTGATCAACGGTAAAGTTACCATCCCGGGTGTATTGTATTCCCTGCTGCGTTTGAATTTTAAAAAAGCCGTTGCCGCCGATGGCCAGATCCAGTTTGTTGTCGGTGACTTTCAAATCCCCTTGACTGTGATCGGTCACAAGGTTTGCTTTGAACATGTCATCGAAAGCTAGTATACCGCCTTCAAAT
>CAYTGW010000002.1:51453-57380 GCA_964437395.1 uncultured Desulfocicer sp. | reverse complement strand
CGCCATGACCAAAAATTCTCCCGCGACATTGAGATTCAAATCATTCATCGCCTCCATTTGATCTTTCTTTTTTTTTAAACATTTCATCAAAAGCTTTTAGTTCTCCTTTAAATCCATTGGTGTCCGAATTGGCTAGGTGATTGGCAATGATATCCAGTTTTTTTTCCTGTCGAAGCCCGCCTTGAACGGCTCGGGTCATTTGTAATAGCATTGGATTCTCCTTTTCCGTATGATTGTGCAATATGAATGCCAGTTGATTGTCCGGGCTGCATTTGCAGGGATACCTGTTTGTCCGTATTGATTTGTCCTGTATTTGCTTGAATCGGCCTTGAAAAAAGGCTGGATAAGATTCGTCTGCTGCGGGAAAGCAGGAAGGAAAAAAATACCTAAACCGGTCGTTTTTTCCCATTCATGGAATAGGCGAAAGCAAGAAGCTCTGCAACGACGATATAAATGCTCGGCGGAATTTCAGCGTCCAGTTCCAGGCCGGATAACACCTCAACCAGATCCGGATCATCTTTTACCGGTATCCCGTGTTCCTTTGCCAATTGGATGATATTATCTGCAACAACGCCTTTTCCTTTGGCAGTGACCTTTGGGGCCTTGTTCTTCAGAGGGTCATATTTAAGGGCAACAGCTTTTTTTTGTTTTTTTTTCATATCAGGATATTCACCATGCCTTGTTCCAGGCTGGTTATGGATTTTTCAATCAAAGAGGTTCCGGCCAGGGTTTCCGGACTGAGAAGGCGGCAGGTTATCGGATAAACAATAAATCCATGGGATTTTAATTTTGTTTCCAGTTCAGGAAGATATTCCCGGATCATTTTCTGGATTTTTTGATTTGCCACACCAAATGATCCGTTGATTTGATTGTTCAAAATCGAGAAATCAGCTAGAAATTCACCCAATCGGGTCATTTCCAGTAAAAAAGATACGCGAAGCGTTCGTTCATCATGGGTTTTCGCGTCTTGTGCATGATTCAGATCAATGAAAATCTGCCCAAACGTGAGGGTTCCGTCAAACAATATCGGAAGATGAAATATCAACCGGCCGGACTCTTCAAATAAATTCTGGTTGAGCAACTGAAGGTTTTCAATACCTTGGGAAAAGGATTGCAAGGATTGGTGTGTGAGGTGTTCCGGGTCGGAAATCAAAGCCAATGCTTTCATATCATGGTTGATCAGATCCTGCGTTTTTTCAAATACGATTGTTTCAGGATTGGAAAAAAAGGAAAGCAGTTTGTTTTCCCATTTCAGTCCGCTGTTTTCAATAAAATGTTTTAACAGGCCCGGGTTGGTTTGTTCGGATTGTAAAGCCGTGCTTTGTATCAGACGAACAAAATGGTTGATTGCTTTAGAGGATGTTGCGGAATTTCCAGAAGCGTCGGAAGCCATGTTTTGCCTGATAAGGCTTTCAATATGCTTGAACGGGCCGGTTCGGCCAAGAGACTTTACAGCGTCATAGCGTAATTTTATCGGAGGCGCATCGGATGGTTCGATTTTAAATACAAGTGTAGGAGTGGATTGGACAACCCGCAGAAGAATCGTTTCTCCGGTTTTCAATGGGGTATGAGTTTGTGCAAGGAGGGTCTTTCCCAGTATGACAAGCTGTGACTGGCGACCGGATAGTGTTTTGACAACCTTTGCATGAAGGAGTTGATTTTTTTGAAGAGGAGGAAGGGTATGGAGGGATTGGTTATCTTTTATAATGGAAAGCTTTGAAGAAGAAAGAAAAATTTTGGATATGTCGGAAACCATAAAAGTATCAGTTTTTTAAAACATAACATGGTTATTGAATGTTGAGCAGTTTTTTTTTCAGGTCCAGAACAAGATCCACTTCTCCCTTGGGAAGGGATAAGGTTTTTGCAATTTCGGATGGACTTTTTCCGGCAATATATAGCTGGATAATGGACTCCTGTTGATCATATACAAGTATGGATTGGGATTCGGAATCTGCATTTCCTTTTCCAATCAGAGATTCTGTCCGGTTCAGCAGCAGATTGAGGCTGATGATTCGGGAATCCAGTTTTTCATTCAACTTGTTGATGAGATGATTTTTTTTTCTGAGCTGTTTTCCGAAAGTGGTTGCAATATAATTCGCTTGTGTAAGAAGAGGCTCGATCATCCCCATCACTTTTTCAGAGGTATCCTTGGATATGTCCTGTTGCAAACGGATTTTCATATTTTTCAGGAGCCATAGAATCAGAACAACCAGGATAAAATCAACTGCAATCTGGAAGATAACCCATAATTCAATTTTCATATCTTCAAAAACCATTGAATATCTTTCCCAAAAACATGTTATTAAAATATTATGCGATTGTATCCAGCAGCCTGCCTGGAGAATCCGGATCTTTATTCGTTGCTTTTTCAGTCACTTTTTTTTCTTTTTTTAGGGAGACCTCTTTCTTCTTTTTTTCTTTTTCACGCTGCTCTTTATCCGGAACAATGGCACCCGATTCCTCTGATCCAGGAACCGAGGAACGGGCGATCCGGTCTTATTCCTGCTGCTCGGCGGCCGTCAATTGGCTGGTATCCATAGAGTGGGGCCTGGCTTGCTGAGAAGCATCTCTTGCCATATCGCCTTGCTGAACAACAATATTGACATTTGATATAGTGGTCATAAAAGGCCTGTTGAACCTTCCATGGCAATTTAAAACAGATCGATATTTTTAAGAACAATCTCTTTTATGCCTTTTTCCGATAATGCATTTTCCAAAGACTGACGAATTAAAAATCGCAATTTTGTTTCATCAATCAAAGAAACATTTTGATTTTCCGATTGGGATGAATCCTCCTTTTGTTTTTCAGAAGGAGAATTTTTTTCTTTTTCAGGTAACTCCAGTTTTTCCAAGGTTTTTTGAAAAATGTCATAGATCAAGAATCGAAAAAATGGTTTTCGAGAGGCAATTGTATTGACAATAGTGTTGCTGTTACAGTTGATCTGGACATCTGCCTTGAGATAAGCAATTTTGTCTCTGTTATGCGGATCGAGAATAACAAATCCATTAAAATCTATCGATAATCCAGACAAGATGGTTTTTGTAACAGCCGGATCCATATTTTTTGATTCAGACTCAATGGATGCGATTTCCGGTTTGCCCGTCCCTGCATGATCGCTGGATAAAAAGAAATAAAGTGAAACAGAAGAAATCAGAAAAACGATTGCTCCAACAGAACAGGCGATAACAAGTCTGGATCGGCACCATTTTTTTCTTTCCGTTTTTTGAACTTCCGGTGGGGGAGGTTCGTCCGCAATAATTTTTGAATCATCTGCTTCCTCTAAGACAACCCGGTCAAGCTCAATCTTGGGTTCGGTATGATTTTCTTCATCATCTTGATCAACTTCATTCCTCATAAGTGAATCAATATCTTCCTGAGAGACAAGTCCGGATTCATTCGGTTCTTCGAAAAAATTATCATCGGCTCCCTTTAACAGGGTATCGATGTCTTGTTGTGAAATCAGGCTGGATGTGTCATCTTCCACTTCTTCCGGAATGTCATCCTTGCCTTGCAACAGCTTATCAATGTCTTCCTGGGAAATGAGTCCTTCTTCAGAATCTGATAGATTGTCGTTTTTATTATCGGAATCTTCAGCCAAGAGCATATCAAGTTCATTTTGTGAAACAAAATTTTGTGGATCCTCAATCCCTGATTCTTCAAGCAATGAGGCAACTACTTTTTTTTCTGTTTCCACATTGATATTTGAAGGTTTATTGTTATATTCCTCCAAGAGCAGGTTCAGCTCATTCTGAGAAATGAAAAGAGATCGCTCCTCTTCTTGAGGCTGTCCATCAGTGCCGGTTTCATTGGCCAGGAGTTTGTCAAGGTCGTTCTGGGAAATTACACCAGAGTCATCGGGTTCGGTTGCAGGCTGCGGTTTGTCTTCTGCCTTTGACGAAGCGGCTGCCATTTCACCGGAAAAGAGTTTTTCGATATCGTCCTGGGAAATTACACCAGAGTCATCGGGTTCGGTTGCAGGCTGCGGTTTGTCTTCTGCCTTTGACGAAGCGGCTGCCATTTCACCGGAAAAGAGTTTTTCGATATCGTCCTGGGAAATTACACCAGAGTCATCGGGATTGGTTGCAGGTTGCGTTTTGGTTTCTGCATTTGCCGAATCAGCCGCTAATTCACCGGAAAGGAGTTTTTCAATATCGTCCTGGGAAATTACACCAAAGTCATCGGGATTGGTTGCAGGTTGCGTTTTGGTTTCTGCATTTGCCGAATCAGTCGCTAATTCACCGGAAAGGAGCTTTTCAATGTCGTCCTGAGAGAAATCACTTATGCTATTGGATGGGAGTACAGGTTCAGGTTTTACTTCATCTTGATCTTTTTCTACTGCCAGAACCGGTGATTTTTTTTCATTGGAGCGTTGATCTTCAAAAAGGGTATCAGAAGAATCCATCTGATTTTGGGCTTGAAGCAATTCCGCTTCCAGCTCATCCACAGAAATGTCGTCAAGAGAGATTTTTAAAAGATCACGGATATCACTTGGAGATATTTCATCGATCAGATTGTTGTTCTCTTCTGCATCATCCTGATCAATGGCACTCTCCTCGCTGGAAATATTTCTCAGTAAGTTGTCGATTTCCTCCTTCCCTTCTGTTTCTTGTCGACTTTCCGATTGAAGTAATTGGTCAATATCATCCGGAGAGATAGGGTCTGCCTCAGCATGTTGATTTTTGGTTTCAGCCATCGTTATTGCTCTGACAACAATTTGTTTTGACGTGAAACAATCAATACAGGTTACTCCTGATAATACAGTCGAAGCCTGTTTTTTAACTTGATCAAGGCACTTGTGTGGATTTGGCAAATCCTTGATTCGGTTAATTTCAGTATCGTACCGATTTCGTTCAGTGTCAATTCATCCTGATAATACAAAGATATCACGAGCTGTTCTTTCTCCGAAAGAGTCTGGATAGCTTTCGCCACTTCCTGTTTTAACTCTTCCCTAAATAGTCTTCGGGATGGATCATCCTTGCTTTTGATTTTTTCTTGAAATGTATTCTGTGTAGAGGATTGATTGTTTTTATTTTTAATAAACTCATCCATGCTGAGCAGCGCTGCGCCATGAATATTGGAAAGTTGTTTAAAATATAATTCCAGATCAATCCCGAGTTCTTTGGCGATTTCCCAATCTTCTGCCAAATGGCCTTCACGGGATTCGACAGAAGTGACTGCTTTTTCAATATCCCGAATTTTTTTTCTCATGGATCTGGAATACCAGTCCAGACTTCTGAGTTCATCCAGTATTGCACCCCTGATCCGGAATTCAGCATAGGTTTCGAGGTGGACATCCCGTTCAGGGTCAAATTTATCAATCGCATCGATTAATCCAAGACACCCGGCACTGATCAGTTCATCAAAAACAACCGAAGACGGCAGCCTCGCGGCCATTTTGGCAGCAATACGTTTAACCAAAGGCGCATGTCTGATAATCAGTTCTTCCCGTTCTTTCGGGGTAAGCCTTTGATTTTTGTCTGTAGAGACTATTTTTGAATAGTGTTCGATCATTGTTCAATTTATTATTGGATCAGAGGGCTATTCCAGATGCTGTTTTGTAATCAATAAAACGTTTTAAAAAGAATTTTATATTTCCTTCCGCACTTAATCTGGCTGGAGATTTCAGAAGATTATCGGCAAGATTTTGAAAACAAGTGCTGGATGCTGCAGATGGGTACATTTCAATAACAGTACTGCGGTTCATCAGTGCCTGTTTCAGCAAGTGATCTATCGGCAGGAAGCCGATATACTCAAGAACCACATCATTGATGAAACGTTCGACGGATTTGCTGAGTGTATGATAAACCATCTTGGCCTGCATTTCATTCTTGACCATGTTGATCAGTATTTTGAAATAATTCATTCCATGTTGGGTAGCCAATACTTTAATCATTGCATAGGCATCTGTAATGGAGGTTGGTTCGTC
>CAYTGW010000002.1:0-51443 GCA_964437395.1 uncultured Desulfocicer sp. | reverse complement strand
TTCGTCGGTTGCCACAATAACACATTCATCCGCAGCTAAATTAAAATAGATTACGTTGGAAGAGATCCCAGCCCCTGTGTCGATGAGAAAGATATCAACCAATTCGTCCAGCGATTCAAATTCGCTCAGGATGTTCAGTTTCTGTCCTTCGGTAAGATGGGTAAAGTCTGTAAAGCCTGATCCGGCCGGAATGATTCGGATTCCCTCAGGTCCGTCTGCCATGACTTCGGATAGTTCTTTTTCGCCGTTGATCACGTGCCCCATATGGTAACGGGGATGAATCCTGAATAATATGTCAATATTGGCAAGCCCAAGATCTGCATCCAGCACGATAACTTTTTTGCCCAATCGGGTAAAAGCAATGGCAAGGTTGCCAACGATATTGGTTTTTCCTACCCCTCCCTTCCCGCTGGTCACAGCGATAACCCTTGGAAAGGTGAGTCCTTGGGATAACGGATGTGGTTTTAAACTTGCTTTTTTTTGCTGGTGAATTTCGGTTTTTATGATTTCACGTAAACGGTTTGCCTGATCCAATTTTTATCTCCCCTTTTTCTTTATTCTAAGATAAATACCGGCTGCGGTTAAATATCAGCCTCGAAATATTCTGCTTTGTTGCAGCGATAATGTCTTCCGGTACTTTCTGACCGGTTGTCACAAAGGAGATCGGAAGTGCATAATCAAGAATCTGGTCAAGGATTCCTCCACGTTGTCTGGTTTCATCGATTTTTGTGAATATGTATGTTTGCGGGTTTAAGCTGGAAAAGTATTTAACAGCATCTTTCATATCCGGTTGTTTGGTTGTCGCACTTAGAACCAGATGGCAGGAGCCGGAAAATTTTTCACTCAGAAGAGAGACAAGCTCGGCCATTCTTTCTTTATCCAGGTGGCTGTGACCTGCTGTATCCACCAGTACAAAATCCCTGTTTTTGAGTTTGTAAATTGCGGCGGTTATGTCTTCTTTTGAAAATGCGGTCAAGCAGGGAATCCCGATGATGGATGCATATGTTTTCAGTTGTTCAACCGCACCGATCCGATAATTGTCAACAGAGATGAGCCCAACCTTTTTTCTTTGTTGTAAACAAAGATCGGCAGCCAGTTTGGCAATGGTAGTGGTTTTGCCGACACCGGTCGGGCCGATTAGTACGGCGAACTTTGGCGTTTCGGAAGGCTTTGGACCATAATTTGTTTGAAATGGGTTGGATACTGTAATGGAATCAAAAACAGTTTTGTAAATCTGTTTGGCAATTTCGACATTCTTTAGATTTTGATTGGCCGGATTCTGGAACGCTTTATGAAAAAAATGGTTGACCCGTTTTTCAGAGATTCCGGATCGGATGAGGCTGGAATACATCTTGAAACTGTCCGGGCAGCTTTGAAACGCTTCAGGGAGCCCATTTGGCTGAGCAAGCAGGAACAGCACTTCTTTGATGCTTGCGATTTCCTCACGGATGGTTTTTGTATTTTTTGGATAACCTTCCTCCGCTGACTGACCTGGAATCGCGGTAATTTCAAATCGATCTTTTCCGTATGGATCTACGGTGTTTTTTCGAATACATTTTGTAGACAGTATCATCGCATTCGGGCCCAGTTCTTTTTTGATTTTACTGACCCCTTCCTGGATACTTTTTGTTTGATATTTTCTAACGACCATGTCGTAACATTACCTTACCGGTTGATTTAACATGAATGTTCTGCTGAATTTCAGCATGCGAAAAAACAAACACAGATGGCGCAAATTGTTCTACAAGTTTTCTCAGGTGACGCCTCAATACAGGAGAACAGAGAATGATCGGCTGAATGCTGATCGCCATAATTTTTTCAATCTCCTCTTTAATGGAACCCACAATTGAATCCACGATCTTGGGCTCTGCAGCAAGGTATGATCCGTGTTCCGTATGCTGTATGGATTTAGAAAGAACATTTTCCACTTCCTGATCAACAGTGATAACAGGTAGCACACCTTCATCCTGAACATAGGGGCTTAGCATGGATCGGGCTAATTTTTGCCTTACATATTCTGTCAGTAGATCCGGATCTTTGCTTTTTGAAGCATAATCCGCAAGCACCTCGACAATTGTTAATAAGTCCCGGATGGATACTCTTTCCCGTAAAAGATTCTGTAATACTTTTTGAAGTATGCCAAGGGGAAGTTGCGCCGGAACCAGCTCCTCAACCGCTTTTGGATAGGTTTTTGCAAGATTATCAAGAAGATGTTGTACTTCCTGTCTTCCCAGAAGGTCTGAAGCATTATTCCGGATCACTTCAGTAAGATGGGTAGCAATAACCGTAGAGTTGTCAACAACGGTATATCCATTAAATTTGGCATCCTCTTCCCTTTCCGGCGGAATCCATAATGCCGGAAGGTTGAATGCAGGTTCTGTTGTGGGAATTCCTTCTATCTTCCGGGTAACATTACCGGGGTCCATGGCCAGGAGATGATTTACCATAAGCTCGGCACCAGCCATCTGGACACCTTTAATCAGCAGTCGATATTCAGAAGGCTTTAATTTGAGGTTATCACGGATATGAATCGGCGGAATGATGATTCCAATCTCGGTTGCAAACTGTCTTCGAATGGCTCGAATTCGACCCAAAAGATCACCGGTTTGTTCACTGTCAACCAGCGGTATCAATCCATAACCAACCTCAAGTTCCATTGCGTCAAGGGTTAATAAGTGTTCAACCTCTTCGGGTCCGGTAGGTGCAGTTTTTTCTTTACCAGCCTCTTCAGGCAGTGCTTCTCTCTTCTTTTTTCCGGATACATTGTGATAATAGTAAACTGTTCCGATGAGAATCATCGAGAGAGTCATAAAGGGAAAGGCTGGTAATCCGGGAACCATCCCGAGCATGAAGACGATAATCGCTCCAATGTATATGGGATTTGGGGTGGAAAAAATATGTTTTAAAAATTCTTTGCCCATTCGATCTTCTGATGCTGCCCGGGATACGAGAAGACCGGCAGAGGTGGAGATAATGAGTGCCGGGATCTGAGTAACAAGACCATCACCCACCGTAAGCAGAGTGTAGTTTTTTGCCGCATCAATCATACTCATGTCTTGTTGAAACACACCAATTACAAATCCGCCGATAATATTGATTGCAGTGATAATAATTCCGGCAATGGCATCCCCGCGCACAAACTTGCTTGCACCATCCATTGCACCGTGGAATTCCGACTCTTTTGCAATCATTTTTCTCCGTTCACGGGCTTCATTTTCATCAATAATGCCGGCATTTAAATCCGCGTCAATGGCCATTTGTTTGCCGGGCATTCCATCCAGTGTAAACCGGGCGGCAACTTCAGCGATCCGGCCGGAGCCTTTGGTGATAACAATAAAATTAATCAAGACCAGAATGACAAAGATGATCATTCCGATAACATAATTGCCTCCGACAACAAAGCTGCCAAAAGATTTGATAATGGCTCCCGCTGCCAGGCTTCCTTCACTGCCATGCAGAAGAATCAGACGGGTTGAGGCAACATTCAATGCAAGGCGGAACAGGGTAATCACCAGCAGGACAGATGGAAAAATTGAAAATTCCAATGGTGAAATCGTATACATGGTAGTGATGAGGATAATGATTGCGATGGTTATGTTCAGCGCCAATAAAAGATCCAGTATCACCGGATGGAGTGGCAACAGCATCGCACAGAGGATACCAATCACGGCAACCACCATTGCCATGTCTGATGAGTCTTTTACGAGGTCCTTCAGCGTTTTGATGATTTCATTTTTCATCCAATACTCCTGCTTTCAGCGCAATACAGATCAAGGTTTATTTGAAAGGAAATTCCGGTCTGGGTCGACCATATTTTGACATCCATGTTAAAAGAATGACGTATCATTCTATGCTGTGGAGCTTGTCCATGGTCAGAATAAAAAGTGTCATGAGGTTTTTCCTTTAAGTTTATAAACATATGCGAGCAGTTCTGCGACAGCCTGAAAAAATTGCGCCGGGATTTCATCCCCGATATCGATTAACTTATACAAATTTTGAGCCAACTCTTTGTTTTCAACCACAGGAACATCGTGTTCGTATGCAACTGTCTTTATTCTCTCTGCAATCAAGCCGGCACCTTTTGCGACAACCTTAGGCACATTCATTTTAGAGGCATCATATTGGATGGCGATTGCCAGATGAGTCGGGTTTGTGACAACAACATCTGATTTCGGGACTTCCTGCATCATCCTTTTTCTAGCAGCCTGGTACTGGAGTGTTTTGATCCGTGATTTAACCTGAGGATCCCCTTCGCTCTGTTTGGATTCTTCTTTTACTTCCTGCTTGGTCATTTTCATCTGGTTCATGAATTGCCATCGTTGAAACAGATAATCGATAATCGCCAGAAAGATCATTACAATGATGACCCAGAAAAAAATTTTGAAAGCGACCCGCAGGGTGTATAAAAGAATATGGTCAATACTTGTGCTGTACAGCATTTTAATTTTGGATGTTTCATCCTTGACAATATACCAGGAAATCAGTCCAATGATTGCCAGCTTGAAGATGGACTTGATGGCCTCGAAAAAAGATTTTGATGAAAACAATCTTTCGAAGCCTTTAATCATGCTTATTTTGCTCCAGTTGGGTTCAATTGCCTTCAGGGCGATCACAAAACCGACCTGGACAAATCCACTCAACAGGGCCATGATAAAGACGGCGGTAAAAATCGGAGATAGAATAATAAGCGTTCGAAATCCGTATTTGTGGATCAATGTTACACACTGGCTGAGGTTCATTTCCGGTATATGGTGAAATGTAAAACTGTGCCGCATGACGGAAAGGAATTCTTTGTAATAGAAAAAGCCGAATCCATATAGCGCAAGCAATCCGGAAAGCAGAACAAGAACCGACTGAATTTCAACGCTTTTTACGACCTGCCCCTCTTCTCTGCTCTTTTGGAGTTTTCGCGGGGTGGCCTGTTCGGTTTTTTCCTGAAAACTATCTTCTGCCATTTTTCATCCTGCTACTTAGAACCCAATAATGTTAAAATGGTGATGAATAGATGTGGAAGCTGCAAAAGGTAGGACCGGGTTACGATGACGATAATCTGGAGTGTAATTCCGAAAAAGATAAGACCGACAACGATCTGTATCGGAAAAGCAGCAATGAGGATATTCATCTGTGGTGAAAATTTTGCACTCAGACCAAAGGCGGTGCTGACAAAAAGCAGTGCAACAATTGCGGGAGCTCCGATTTTCAAGGAAATGATAAAGATATCCGACGAAAGTGTCACGAACTTCATCAGTAGCTCTTTGTTTAAGGAAATCATTCCCATATCAATAAGTTGAAAACTTTCAGCAAGAGCATAAATCATGATATGATGGCCGCCCAGAAGTAGAAAAATGAGAAGCACCATCCAGTAGCCGATTTCGTCAAGGATCGATACCTGACCTCCGGTCTGCGGGTCAATAACATTGATCATTGCAAATCCCATTTGAAAGCTGATGAGTTGTCCTGCAAGCTGAACGGCTGATAAGAACATGCGAACGCTCAGACCCAGGATTGCTCCGATGATCAGTTCGGAAACCATAAAAATGGTAAAACCGACAATGGAATCTGGAAAATACCGAGGATCCACGGTTACCACAGTATATAATCCCAATGAGATCATAAGTGAAAGACCGGCTTTCACAAGTCCCGGAAGTACCTGGGTTCCGAAAATCGGGAACAGGAACAGGATCACACTGACCCTTGTCAGTACAAGCAGAAAGATTTTAAACTGATCAGGCGAAATGTCTATAATTTCAGTCATGTTAATTTTGTCAGCTCAAACAGAGCCTGTTAGAAAGCTACCGGATGTACATGGGAATATTGGCAATAAGCTTTTGTGTAAATGTTGTCAGCTTTTCCAGCATCCATGGTGCAAAAAAGAGAAGACCAAGAAAAACAGCAAGAATTTTCGGAATAAAAGAGAGGGTCATTTCCTGAATAGATGTCACAGCCTGAAAAACACTTACCGCTATCCCGACAATAAGTCCCAGCCCAAGCATCGGCAAGGAAACGATAATGGTAAGGATGATGGCTTCTTTTGCAAGATTGACAACAAATTCAGGAGTCATATCATAAACATTCCAAAACTGTTCAGCATGGACCCGACAATCATGTGCCATCCGTCTACAAGGACAAACAACATTAGTTTGAACGGGAGTGATATCATAATCGGAGGCAGCATCATCATACCCATGGACAGGAGAACGCTTGCCACAACCATATCGATTATTAAAAAAGGTATATACAGTACAAACCCGATAATAAAAGCGGTTTTCAGTTCACTGATCACAAAAGCCGGTGTCAGCGTGAGCAAAGAGAGATCATCCGGTGTCTGAGGGCGTTTTGTCTTGGAAGCTTTGACAAAGAGAGCAAGGTCTTTTTCACGGGTATTTTTCAGCATGAATTTCCGCAAGGGGGCTTGTGCTTTGGTGAATGCTTCCTGATAGGTCATTTTTTCATCCAGGTATGGGCTCAGGGCATTTTGATAAATATTTTGCCATACAGGAGTCATGATGAAAAAGGTAAGGAAAAGGGAAAGACCGATTAAAATCTGATTGGGAGGGCTTTGCTGGGTACCGATCGCCTGACGGAGAAAGTGAAAAACGATCACAATTCTTGTAAATGAAGTCATGAGAACCAGGATGGCCGGTGCTAGCGAAAGGATAGTCAACAACGCAACGATTTCAAGAACAACAGCAACCTTGCCCGGGTCATCTGTTTTTTCCACACTCAGGTTCAGTGAGGGTATCGTGAGGCCGGCGCTGCTTCCAATACCAGGACTCACGAGCAGAATGGTAATCAATAGAAAGAGAATCAATCGAACGGGTCGGTCTCTGAGCGGATTCACAAGATGCATGCCGAATCGAAACAAATTGATGATTGTATTTTTCTTTTTTTTCATGAAATTCAATTCTCCGGATATTCAGCTTACACCGAATGCTTTTCCTTTTGAGCGGAATTTTTTTCTGCAGAAGCTTTTAAAAGTCCTTTGAAAAATCCCTTGGCTTCATTGGGTTCAGCAAAATGGATATCGACTTCCGGTTCAATCGTTGCCAGGCAATTGATGGAATGAGCAGTGATTCCAATGAGAATTTTCTGACCGAGAACATCCAGCAATACAACTTTTTTTTTTTTTTCAAAATGATGAGAGGCAATCTGTTTGATTACGCCTTGACCTCGAAAACGGCTTTGTCCTTCGAGGATTCGCTTAATCCAGTAAAGAACGATGAAAAGAACGGCAAGAACGATACATAGCATAATACCGCTTTTCAGCATGGTGATCCAAAGATCAGGCATGACAGCAGCGGGTGCGGAAGTATCGACTGGGTTCATTGACCGAGACTCCTTACCCGTTCAAGCGGACTGATAATATCGGTCAGCCGGACACCAAATTTTTCATTGACAACCACGACCTCTCCTCTGGCAACAAGTTTTCGGTTAATGAAAATTTCAAGAGGCTCTCCAGTCAATTTATTGAGTTCGATAACCGAGCCTTGACCCAATTGAAGAAGGTCATTAATCAGCATTTTGGTTTTTCCCAGTTCAACGGAAAGTTCAAGCGGGATATCTAAAATAAAATCAAGATCTGTGCTTTCAGAAGCTTTTTCAGTAGCCGACCTGTCTTCAGACTGGGCTGATGCTGTTTTGTTTTCTTCTTTCATGTTAACCTCATTCTAAGGGTATCTGTTTTACAACTCGAAATGCCTGAAATCCTCTCTGGATGCCGGCATAGCCTTCCAGTTTGGGGAAATTTTCCACCATTGCGATCAGGGGGCTGTCAGCATCCTGTTCTAATTGAATAATATCTCCTTTTTTCATATGGATAAGTCGTTCTCCATTGATCTGCACAGTTCCAAGTTGCACACTGACATCTACTTTTGAATCCAGAATGATTTCTCGTAACCGTTTCTGCCAGGCATGATCGATATCCAGAGTTTCAGCCTGAAATCCTGCAGTGAGAGTACTTCGAAGCGGTTCCAGCATGGCATAGGGGAGACAAACAATAAACATTCCGGCGGATTGTTCCAGTTCGATTTCGAACTTCGTGACAATCACCAGATCAGAAGGCAGAACAATGGCTGCAAACTGCGGGTTCACTTCTGATTTTACAAAAACAGCTTTAATCGGCTCAACCGGTTCCCAGGCTTCTTCAAGGTCCTTTAAACAAGCGATTACAACTTTTTTTACCATGGTCTCTTCGATGGTCGTAAAATCTCTGCCTTCAATTTTGGCTTGTCCGGTGGCCTTTCCTCCGAAGAAAGTATCGATCAGATTAAAGACCAGTTGGGTTTCAAGGACCATCAGGGCATGACCCCGAAGCGGATCCATCCGGAAAAGGTGAAGACTGGTTGGGACGGGGAGCGATCGGATGAAATCGGTAAATTTCATGGTTTCCATTGCTTCTGCACTGATATCCACGGTTTTATGAAGCAAGGATGACATGGTTGTTCTGATTTCACGGGCAAACCGCTCGTTGATTACCTCAAAGGTTGGCATTCTGCCACGGATAACCCTCTCCTGACTGGCAAAATCATACAGGTCGGTTTTTTTCTCCTTCGAGGTTCTATCTGATTCAGTCTCGATTTTTCCGGCGCTTAAGCCAGATAATAGACTGTCCACCTCTTCTTGCGATAGGATTTCACTCATACGGTTTTATAATCCTTTGTGCGATACAAAATGCAATTCGATCTTCGAGCAGTTCCCATGAAATAGCCTCATGAAAGCATTAAATCAAATTTATTGGATGACAAATTCAGTAAAATACAGATTGCGGATTTTGGTTGTATTCAAAACTTTATTGATTTCGGTAATCAGTTCTTTCCGCAATGTAATTTTTCCATCCATGCCCTGGACATCTGAAAGTGATTTGCTGCTGAGGATGATCAGGATCGCATCCTTGATTTGAGGCATTTTTGAGTTGAGCTCTTCTGCAAAACCATTGACCGTTGACTCCAGTTCAATTGTTATGTGCAGATATTGTTTTCCTCCCGGATCATTCAGGTTTACTACAAACTTTTCCAATGGAAAAGTTTGAGACAGATCGTTTCCAGAAGTATCGACCTTGCTGACACTTTCAGAGGTAGTTGTTTTATGGGGAGTTTCGTGTGTCGGCTTTTTCAGTAAAACATAGCCGAGTATTCCTCCGGACAGGATTGCCACCCCGACAATCCCGACAATGATCCATTTTAGCGGGGGCATCCTTCTTTTTTTCGATTTCTCTCCGATCTTGATTTCTTCTTCAGCCATAATTCCTCCGGAAATATCTGCGGATCAAATATCATTATGATTATCGCAATTGTGGTTTGCGGGATCCATCCTGTTGTGAAATTATGAATATGTCTCCATTCATTCTGTTGCTTTCATGAGAATAAATTCAATCCGGTCATTTTTTTTTTGATTCTCTACTTCCGTAACAGGAAATTTTGGTTTTTTATCTCCAAATCCTCCCACAGCGAGTCTGTTTTCCAATAATTCAAAATTTGCGGTTAAATAATACAGAACGTTAAGTGCCCGATACAGGGTCAGATCCCAACTTGATTTCAATGCAGGTTTTGGGAGTTGAATGCTGCTTGCATGTCCCATTATCAGAATGTTGTTCGTTGTTTTTTTCAACAATTCTCCGGCAGCATTAAGGAAATCGATTTTGGATGGATTGATGGTCGTTTCACCTGGCTCGAATAATTGTTCTGTCTGGAATGATATCACGACTCCTTTGGGATCATCCTCGATGAGAATCGATTTTTTAAAATGATTTACCACATCTTTTTCCGTAAGAGATGGTTGAATCTCTTTCATCATCATAAAGATTTGTTTCAGGGCATCTTTGTTTTCCACAAAAATTGAGTTTTTATTATCACCATAAAAATCCGTGGTTTTTCCGGTTAACCCGTTTTCCGAATATTTCAGGGGACCGCCCCAGAGAGAAGGATTTGGAAATAATTCTCTCAGATCTTTTGTGTCCAAAGATTTCATGCTCAAAAGCAAAACAAAAAAGGTCAGAAGAAGCATAACCAGGTCACCAAAGGTGAGCATCCATAAATCCGAATTTATTTTTGAAGATTCAATTCTTTTTGGTGTTTTCGATGATGGCATGATTATTGAAATTCCTTACTCAAATGACCGGAAAAAGAAATCTTTAAAAATAAATCCGCTTTTTGGCTTTTGCTTCTTTGGTTTGTGAACAAAAAGGATATCGATTCTGTTGTTCAGTTTTCTGGTTTCCAGGGTTCGATTGGAATAAGCGGGCTGATATTCTCCCCAGCCAAAAGCAGTGATCCGATCAACTGAAATGTTTTTGCTTTCCGTTACATATTGAAGAATATGAAGTGCACGCAAGGCAGAGACTTCCTGATTCGTTTTTTCCTCGTTTTTGATGATTGGAATGTTGTCGGTATGGCTTGAAATCTCGACTGGATAACGATTGTTCTGTATTGTCCTGGTGATTCCATCCAGAAACCGGTGCCCGGAAAGGTTGATCGTTGTTTCAAAATTGGTAAACAAGGTGTCTGCCGTTATCCGGACAAGAGTGCCTCTCGGGTCAGTAAGAATTTTGATTTGCTGCAAAAGCATCGGGTCGTTAACAAGGATGTCGGAGAAGTCGATTCCTCCGGTGTAAGTGTTTACGGGGAGGATTGGATTTTTTTCACCGGTTCCGTCAATATCCGAATCTCCACCCATTTTTTGACCAAAACTCCCGAGAAGTGATCCAATGGCAGCAACCACTTTTTGTTCATTTCTAACAGCAATTGAATTCAGCAGAATGAAAAAAACAAGCAGAATGATAAAAAGAGAAATCGTCATCAACTGCAGCATCTTGCCATTTGAAAAAAAATGGGCATTTTTCATTTTTTTTTCCGATTTCATGTATTGACTTCCTGTCCGGGATAGCGTCACAATATTCATTGTGAAGGATTTACGTTTATTTAAATGCACTTTCCCGGAATTTGGGTGCTAAGAATGAAAGTAGTTTTTGTTCAAGCAGTCGTGGATTGTCTCCACGGGAAAGAGCGATAACGCCTTGAACAATCATTGCCTTTATCAGAATTTCTTCTTTGCTTCGGGTTCGCAATTTGCCGGCAACCGGCATAAATACAAGATTTGCAAGTATTGATCCGTAGAAAGTGGTTAATAAGGCAACAGCCATGGCTGGCCCGATGGAATTTGGATCATCCATGGATTGAAGCATCTGAACCAGTCCGATCAGGGTGCCAACCATTCCAAGAGCAGGTGCAAATGACCCCATGGTTGTAAATATTTCGGCTCCAAGCTGATGCCGCTCATGTAAAAAATTGATTTCGGTTTCCATAATTTCCTGTATGGATTGTGGTTCAATTCCATCAACAGAAAGCTGTAATCCTTTTTTTAAGAAATCATCCGGGATGGATTGGAGATCGGATTCCAGTGACAATATTCCTTCACGTCTGGCTTTTCCGGCAAAGGTTACAAATTTTCCGGCAATCTCTCCAATGGGCAGGGGGTTTGTGAAAAAGACGTTTTTTACCACTCTTAAAGCACCGAGGACATCCCGGATCGGATAGTTGATCATGGTTGCTCCGAATGTTCCTCCAACAACGATCATGAGTGAAGGTGCATCAATGAATAGTAAGATACCACCACCCATATAAATAGCCAGGATTACCAGACCAAATGCGGAGATGGTTCCGAGCAGTGTTGCAATATCCATTTTTTTTCTCTTACGATTATGCTTGGGAAGTTTATGCAGGTTAATAAAATTGTTTCATGATTGATGTCTATTATCTATCACCAAAAAGCAATCTCCATGCCAAGCCCATGCAGCTTGTTGGATGAATAAAAGTCATGCATTATCAGTCAGTTGTTATACTCAGGGAAAAATTATCATCCATGGGCAGGAGGAATCATGTCAATCCTGTTTGTGCAATGTCAAGATAATGACGAAACCAGAAACTCAATTCCATTATTTTTGTTGGCAGGTTGCCCAATACAATGGATGATCATACTTTCCCGGAAAATCTTGCTGTTCCTGGAATGAATTTCCGCATTCTGAAAGGGCGATTCTTCTGGGTTATTTCTGTAACGAATTAAAATGATGTGAAAAATTGATAATATTTTGTATGGCACAGCCTTTGCTATCCTTTGTTGTAAGCCCTGATTTGACTGAAGGATCACCCATATCTCTTAAGGAGAACAGACTATGCAAATGGAATGTGGTGTATCAAAACGTAAATGGATGCCAGTCTTTATGGTATCCTTACTCCTGCTTTTTACTGGATGTTCAACCAGCCATGAAATTATAAAATATCAAACCACGATGAACAACAGTGCGTTAAATCTGATTCCAGGACTGGAACCGGAAGAAGCTTCGCAAAAAATTTTGATCAGTGTCCGCGGACAGGGAATCGAGCCTGAAACCGGGTCACCTCAGCAGAAAAAATTGATGGCCGAAAGAGCTGCTGTAATCGACGGGTACCGAAAAATTTCAGAGCGGGTGGCCGGGATGATCATCAATGCCTATTCTGCTGCGGGTTATAACAACATTTCTGTTGACCAGGTAACCAGTGAAACAAATGCTTATCTCCGCGGAGCACAGGTGAATTTTGTCAGCTTTAAAGACGGAGTGGCAAATGCAACCGTAAAAATATATATGGCGCCTCGAGAGTTCAAGTTTTACGATGGTTCATTTTTTTCAAGAAGCCTTTTGGGATCACTGGGTGGTGGTGCTGCCGGAGCAGCAGCAGGATCAGCTACTGGAACGGCACTCGGTCAGAGCTCCGTCACTCTAGATGCTTTGGGCGGAACTCCCGGTGCCATGGCCATTGGCGCAACTGCAGGATCTCTGGCAGGGTCAGCCCTTGCCGAAGAGTAGCTATTCTTCATCTTGATTTTTGTGCGCTTAAAACACAGACACAGGAGTTTTCAAAATCATGAAAATCAAAAAAATTATCTATACTGTTTTTCGTAGTTTCCTGTTGGGGTCAGCAATCATAATCGGACTGGTCAGCATTATCGGTACGAGTGGGGATGAAATGGAGGAACCCATTACACCACAGGGACTCAACACATTACCCACAGCAACGATCAGGACTCCGGAAGATAATGCAGCATTCAGTGAAAATGATAAAGTTACTTTTTCCGGGTCCGGAACCGATTCAGAAAACGGAACACTGACCGGAGGAGCCTTGGAATGGCATTCGAGCAAGGATGGCATGCTGGGCATCGGTACGTCCATGCGGAATGTTTCCTTATCAAACGGTACACATGTGATCACTCTCACTGTGACGGATACCAGTGGTGGAACCGGAAGTACGGCCATAAATGTAATTGTGAACCCGATAGGCAACACGATTCCGACGGCTACGATTGCTTCTCCGGTTACTGCGAGCAGTTTCAGCCAAGGAGATTACATAACCTTCAGTGGTTCAGGAAGCGATTCGGAAGACGGATCTCTCAAAGATTTTTCATTGATCTGGAATTCCAATCTGGATGGCCAGATTGGAATTGGAAACGCCTTCACGACCAACACCCTGTCAGTAGGCAGTCATACCATTCAGCTTCAGGCCATTGACAGTGCGGATACCACGGGTGTCGCATCTGTCATAATCACAATCGGCAATACAGCTCCCACGGCAACCATAATTGTTCCATCTGCAGACGTGTCGATTTTTGAAGGGGAGTCCATTACATTTAACGGTACCGGAACCGATACGGAAGATGGTTCTCTTGATGGTGAAGCGCTGGAATGGATTTCCAATAAAGACGGAAGGATTGGGATTGGTAATTCATCAACCGTAGCCTATCTTTCCAGTGGTGACCATACCATTACCCTGGTTGCAACCGATAGCAATGGTGCGACCGGAACCGATTCAGTTATTGTTACCGTGGAGAATACCGTTCCAACCGCAACCATTACCAATCCAGCCACCGCATCTTCATATGCCAGCGGTTCCTTAGTGATTTTCACCGGAACCGGTATTGACGCCGAGGATGGCAATTTATATGGAGCTTCCCTTGTATGGACATCGGATCTGGATGGATTCATCGGCACGGGAACAAGTTTCAGTATATCAATTCTCTCTGTTGGAGAACATCTGATCACACTTACGGTAACGGATAAAAACGGTGCAGCGGATGTAACCACAATCACCGTTATAATTACATAAGTTCCATTTCAAATGAGCCAATTTCAAAAGTCTGTTGTTGTAGTTCCGGTGAAAACTAGACACGCAGTGAAGCGTAGCGCTATCCAGTATTTTCGGCTCTTTTCTGGGCACCGACTTTCGCCGGTGTGACGCTTTTTAATAGTTTTGAAATTAGCTCAAATAAGAGATTTACAATATGAGCTTGATCGACATTCTCAACCTTTTCCCCCTGGATGATCCTGATGATTGAGGGGATGGTTCTGAATCGCCATTGGGTATTCGTTTTGGATACAGACTATTACATCACGCGGGTCTGGCGAAAGCACTCGAATGAGCGAATAGATGCGTTGAAGTAACTTCTGCCAATAAGCGATTGCCATTTCTAATGATTGTCGTTCTGATCACCAGGACATTTTGGCCTCTGCGAACAAATCGGGCTTCTGCTTTGATTTCTCCATCTTTCTGGTTGCTGATCAGCGTTGTATGAAGATCAATCGCCAGAGGAAAACCCTTTCCATCATCCCCAACACTCTTTCCGATTAATGCAAGAACAGATGCCGTGACATCCGCCAGCCAGATCATAGCTCCGGCTTGTACCATACCATAATGAGAATCTCAATAAAGATATGAGACATTGATATAAATGAAACCGGCAGTAGTGAAGTGGGAACAACACCCCTTACCAGTGAAAAAGAAGAAAACAGAGTGGCTTCAGCATGCACACTTGAAAAATGGATAAAAAAAATCAGGAAAAGAAAGAGACTTCTTTTCCTGATTTATATCGGACAGAATTCAGGTGCTTACGATTGTTTACCGTTTCATATTGATCACTTCACCAAGCATGGCATCGACAGTGGTCACAATTTTCGAGTTAGCCTGGAAAGCCCGCTGGGTAGTAATCATCTTTACGAATTCGTTGGCAATATCTACATTAGACTGTTCTAGAGAGTTGGGTGTAATGCTTCCAAGACCGTTTGTGCCTGGTTTATTGGTGATGGCGGTTCCACTGTCCCTGGTTTCACGATACAGGTTGCCTCCCAGTTTGGATAGTCCATGCTCATTCAGAAAATGGGCGAGAGCGATGCGGTAAAGCGGTATAAGTTGACCATTTGAATAGATGCCGGTCATGGAGCCGTCCGTATCCACATCAACTCCTTCAAGATCACCTGCTCCATATCCATCGGCGGATTGGAATGTCGTTGTAGATGACCGTGCATATTGAGTGGTTGTGAGAGAATCATTGATAAATTGACCGGTTCCATCATCCTTGGTACCAATGTTGAACTCCAGGTCGTTCTCGGTCACACCGATTTCGCCTCCCTGGAAATCCACCATAAATTCGTAATACCCGTTTGAATTCGTAGGGACGGCAGTCCATGCAGTTGTTCCCTCAATATCAAATGTGATGGCACTATCCTGTGCGGATGCTCCAGTTGGTAAAGGTGTGAGAAAAGTGAAAGTGATGTCATCTTCACCATCATTGTTCAAGTCAATCATAACTTCATCCGTATCACCGGAGATGGTCGCATAGGAGTATTCAGTCGGCGGAACCCTGGGATCGATATCAAAGACAAATGTTCCGTTACCAGTCAGGGACTGGGGTATTCCTGCAGCAAGAAATGAAAAATTGATATCATTGATGCTGTCTCCATTCAGGTCCATATAGAGAGCACTGGCATTCGAAGAAACATTGTCAATGGAGGCATTTGGGTATTCGAACGGTGGAATATGGGTATCAACATCAAAAGTGATGGTACCGTTGGAGTTTAAGGGGGAGAGAAAGCTTAACACCAGATCCGAGGTTCCGTTTCCGGTCATATCAATGCTCAATATGTCGGATCCTGAAGTGGAGGAGATACTCGCAGAAGAATATTCGGGTGGAGGATTGCCGATTGCATCAATGGAAAAATTCAAGGTGCCGTCTGCGGTTAAAGGGATCGTAAAGGTGTAGGTGACATCGGCCAAACCATCAGCGTCAAGATCAATGGAAACCTCATTTTCGTTGTTTACGATAAAGGTTTCAGAATCATAGGAACCGGTTGTCGCTCCCGCACCTCCTGTGGCAGGAGTGTGTCCGGCAGCATCCCAGCTCCAGGTGTTGGTAGCACTGGTAAAAACCAGATTATATTCAGGTCCGCCCACATCCGAAGATGAATCATAGTAAGCTGCAGGTGCAGTAAGAGAGGAAGAAATATTTCCAGTTATGTTGGTCGAAACAACACCACCGGTGGTACTGGAAATACTATAGGTCGGCATGGCCCAGGTCCAAGCGCCATCGGCATCAATTTGGAAGGAAATGGTATCTCCGTCAGAAGCTGCGGTTAGGCCGCCGGCAAAAGAAAAGTCGACTAGGAAATCTGCTCCCGAACCGGAAAGATCAACACTTAAACGCTGGGAAACCGAATCCCATGTAGGAGTTTGTCTGCTCAAATAATCCACTACCGGATCTCCACCGGCTCCCCAACCCCAGGTATCTCCTACTCCATCATATTCCAGAATATAGGTAATGCTGGAATCCCTTGTAAAGTTTTCTTCCTGGGAAACGGTTACAGTTGTATTGGTTGCAAGGATTTCATTAGATCCACTGGTGTTGCTGTATGCAAGATTGGTCATTCCCACGATATTGTCCCAGGCAAGTGTAATACCGGTGGAATGGTTTTCCAAAACTGTAGGATCTGCTACCAAAATGGAGGTGTTTGCTTCGGTAATGCCTCCGGTGTAGCTCTGATTGGTTAAATCCCGGGCATAGGGAGAGATAAAATTCCAGAGACCGGTATTGTTGTCAAACCATACGGTAGTATCTTCAGAATAACTGGTCATGACGGAAGCATTGGTTACATTGACTGATCCGGTCAGGGCAGCGGGTGATAAACTGGCTGTATTCATAGTTGTAACGTTTTGAAGCAGAGGCATTGCCCAATACCAGTCCTGTTCACTGGCATCCCAATTGATACGCAAATCTGAGGAGTCAGTGGTCAGAACTTCCGGATGGTTGATATCAAGCTGGGTATTTTCGTTTCCGGTATCTCCAATATATTGGGTGTTGATCACATCCTGAATATGAATATTCTGCGGACTGATAATATCAAAAGTCAGTGCATCAGTGGCCTGGGCTGGTGTTGAAAATGAGATGGTAAGGTCGGCTGTTCTGTCCGTATCTCCGTCCAGATTAATCTGAATACCGTTGGCATCACCACTTATAATAGTGGCAAACGGGTAATTTGTCGGAAGATCGGAAGCAGTTAATGCACCAATGGGTGCTGCAGAATCTTCAAAAGACCAGTTGGTTCCATCGAATTCAAGACTGAAATTATATCCATCCAGAGACAGAGCATCATAATTGTTGATGGTAAAATTGGTTGTCTCATTTGTGATGGCTCCGTCGGCAGAAATATTTCCGATTCTGCCGGTAAATTGCCTCATGGTCAGGTTGGAAATTGTTCCACTGCTGTCCGAGAATGTAATTTCCCCCTTTGCCAGGAGCCCTTTTGCGGAAGTTTCCTGAACCAGTCCCCTTTTATCTTCTTCCGGATTACAGGTGACAATGTACTCCCATTTGGATTCGGATTGTTTGTCATAATAGATGGTAATATCGTGGGTACTTCCAAGTGAATCATATACCTTTACAACCGATTGATAATTATAAGCGGAACCGACTATGGGAGTTGTTTCTTCCGCATCCCATGCATTTGCCAGAACAACAGATTGACTGAGTGCGTCAGAATCCAGATTGGTTATCATGGTGAGACTTTCACTTATTTTGGGCGGTGAGGTAAAGGAGGCCAGCTTGATATCGGTAACGGAACCGACCTCATCGCCATCATCATCCAGCGCCCAACCCTGAGCAACATATCCCACCGAGTTAATTAAAACTCCGTCCCGGTCGAATTTAAAATTTCCGGCTCTGGAATAATATAACTCTTCTGATGTGGATTCCCGAAGAACAAAAAAACCATCGCCGCCAATGGCCAGATCAGTTGTATTTCCGGTAGACTCAAACGATCCCTGTTCGAAAACAGAAGCAACTTCTCCAAGTGCCATACCTCGTCCTACCTGGGCTGTACCCGACTGAGTTGCAATTTGTTGACTCAGGAGATCCTGAAAAACATAATTACTGCCTTTAAATGCGGTTGTATTGACATTTGCGATATTATCACCGATGATTTGCATGGCATTTCCCAGGTTGGTCATTCCGCTGATTCCTGAGAACAATGAGCTGGTTAGAGACATCTTTTATTCCTCCTTAACGGTGATTTTAAATGGTTAGTATAGAAAAGCTTCAGGTACTCTCGGCTGCTTCATCCTCTTCCGGGGGTAGAAGTATTCTTGTAACCGTCGAAGGATCCAGAAGTCTATCCCCGATCTGAAGATACGGAATATCATGTTCATAGGTTACACCGGTTACTTTTCCTTCTACGGTGGTTTTGGCCTCAATATATCCTCCGATGTCATTCAAGGCCATAATTTCGAAATTGTAGGTGCCATCCGGTACTATCGCTCCTTCCAGATTTTTACCATCCCATTGGATGGGGTGTGTTCCGGCCTCTTTTTGGCCAGAATAAATATTTTGAATCAAGGTTCCTTCTTGATCGTAAATGGCAATCGCAACATCGGCTGAGTCTTCAATGGTGTAGTATCCAGTGGTGGTACTTCCATTTGAAGAGGATATGGTATTGGATTCTCCCATGACCTCTTTACCGATAAAATCCATCAGATTATCCTGGGTTTTGGGTTTTAGCGCATCGAGTATCGCTTCCAGATTATCATTGATAGTAAATTGCTGTTCAAGTGCTGAAAATTCGGCTAATTGGGCTGTGAAATCTGTTCCTTCCATGGGATTCAACGGATCTTGATTTCGAAGTTGAGCCACCAGCATGGTTAAAAAAGCATCTCTTCCCAAGGGGTCTTTTTTTTCCTCAACTTCTTCGGTATGCCCGGTAAAAAGTTTATTTATGTTGCTGTTTCCGTATGCGGTTTGAGTTACGTTCATTTTATCCTCCATAGGAAAATCGAATGATCGGACAATTATTATAATAAAAAAAGATGACGGTCATCATGCAACCAGATCAAGGATGCCTGTATTTCTCCAGATTAAAGGATCACGATGCTGTGGAGCGATGAAGCCGGCTGTTTCAGATTTGTTGTCCAGACTGAAAATCAGTTCATTTTTATGGGGCGCTTTCCGTGAATCCTGTTTTGCCTGGGACATGGACTGGTCAAAGTTAAAAGAGACTTGAACATCAATTTTTTCCAGACGGATTCCATGTTCCAGAAGGGCAGCTTTTAATTCGGATGTATGGGTTTTTAAAAGTTTTTGTGTTGTATTGTTTTCGGCAAGGATACTCACCTTCAAGCCGTCGGTTTCATTTTTTAAATGAATCTGAATTCTTCCAAGATGCGGAGGCTTTAACTGGAGCCGAATTTCATTCAAACCATCTTGAAATGATCGAAGGATTTGTTTGCTGACCTGATTCATAACATAGGCAGGTAAAGATTTTTCTGAAGTCACTGTGTTGTTTACAACCGAGTGTGTTTCCTTTTTATCACTTCCGAGAAGTCCGACTTTCAAAGTGGCATCAATCTCCTGCTGCCCATTTTCATTATCCATGGTTTTTTCAAATTGTTCCTGAATAGATGACTTGAGCAGATTTTCTTTGTTCTTGTCTGCTGTATCATCAAGGAGGGATGAATAATTTCTTCCCTGAAAAGGATTTTCGTGATTCAAGGAGTCATATGGTTTTTCGGCAGAGTGCTCATTGTTGATTGCTGCAGATCTGGCTGTTTCATTTCGTGAGAAAAGTGAACTTTTATGGTCGGTTTTGAATTTTGAGGCTTCAAGAGGATTTGTGCTTTTCAGACGGGTTAGGTTCTCGGTTAATAAATGATTATCCGAAAAAACATGATTCACATTCAGATTTTTTAGAAATCCAATCAGGTCATTTTTTAAATGTGTTTCAGAAGTGCTTTTGCTCGCGTTTTCATACAGCATGATTTCAAGCCTGGAAACAAATTGAGAAAGGGATAGTTTGTTTTCCTTATCTGTCAATACTGGGAGACCCATGCTCTTCAATATTTGTGTAACATTATTCGGCAACTGTTTTGGTTCCCCGGTATCTGTATGAATTGTTCCCAGCCCTTTTAAAAAAGACACCAATCGTTCTAAATTGATGTTACCGCTTTGTGTTTTTGCATAGGAAAGAGAAGATTCCATTGTTTGTTCATCAAGGCCCAGCAGGGGTAAAAGGGTTTGGAAAAAAGGAAGTGAAGAACTGGGTAACAGGAGGGATAGTTCTTCGTTTTCCTTGTTTCCATTTAATTCGCGTAATTTTGCAAACAGATCTGATAATTTTACCTGTTTTCCATTTACAGTTGTCTGTAATTGATCAAAGAGAAAATTGACTTCATCTCGATCAAAGCCTTTGTAAAGTAATATTTTTTTTAGTACAGTAAGCGAATCCTGACCTGCAGAAATCTGTTCCAGTTTCAATCCAGTGGCCTGGAGATATTGTTTCACACTTTCCAGAAATTCATTTCCGGTTGTCATTTTCAGGCCATTGAAAAGAGTAGACGCAGAAAGGTTCTGATTTTGCTTCCTATTTTGGAGCTGGTTCGCAAAAAGCTCACCAAAGGAATGAGTTGAAGAAGAACTGTTTTCGCTTCCTGTTTTCAACGATAGGAATTCTTTAAATAGTGTTTCCGGTTGTATACCCTGAGAGATCATGGATCGCCTTGAACTTTACAATGGTTTCAGATTTTGAATCCAAACATGATGATTTGGAGTTTCAGTTTGAAAGCATAGTGAGCAATGAGTATGCCAAAGCAGGAGCGCTGCAATGCCCGGGTATAAATTCAAACACATATGTCAATATTGAGATTTCGAAAGTAATTGAAAAGCATGGTGTGAAGCAGTTATTTCCATGAAGGGCTTTTAGAAATCGGAAAATTTTTCCTATAGAAAGGTTTGTCCGGAATTTATACAGAATGGTGGCAATGGCAGGGTAAACAGCGGATTGTAAGAATATAATTTTTCATTTTGGCTGGACACGATTTTTTTCATTAATGAGTTGTTCACTGATTTTTACAGCAAGTTCAGTATTTACATAGGTCAGTATTTTAGCAGCCTGATCACCTTTCATCATGAGGAAGATTGTCAACGCGTCTTCAAAATCCAATTTATTAATAATTGTACCAACATCTTTGGGTTTCATGCTCGTGTATATCTTGAGGAGCTGTTTCAGTTTTTTTTGTTTGGCTTCTCTTTTTAGACGTTCTTTTTCAGTTTCTTTTTTTTCAATCAATAACAGTTTTTCTTCAATTTGTTTTTGGACTTTCGACAGGTTCAGGAGGTTTTCTTCCATTTCTTCTTTTAAAGCCTCTATCTGTTTTCTCTCTTCCCCAATTCGGATTTCTTCCTGTTGAAGAAAGAGGCGTTTTTTTTCGAGGCTTTTCAGCATAACTTTTGTTTCTGTAGTAGTCGTATCTTCTTTTTCCGGTATAGCGGCAGTAGCTTCGGATGAAGGTTTTTCTTCTATTTTTTCATTTTGTTTATGTTCATCCGGTTTTTTCGAGTCCTCTGGTTTTTCTTCTGGTTTTCCATTTTTTTTCTGCTCCTCTGTTTTTTTCTGCCCTTCATGTTTTTGATCCTCTGCATGGGCAAGTTGTTGAATATGAAACAGCGCAGAGTCAAAACCAAAATCGGAAAGTAAACAAAAAGAAGCGGTGATCTTTGTTGCAACAAGGCCGATTAAAAGCAGTTTGAGAAAAGGCTGGAAAGATTTTTTCATTTATGGGTATCCCTGATTTTCCGTATGATATTCATATCTTCGGATTCCTTTTGAAGGGAATCGGAAATTTTTTTATAATATTCCTCTTTTTTACGCTGCTGTAAATTTTCCAGGGCTTTTTTTTCCACGGATCGTTGCTTTAGAATTTTCTGTTTATGGGAGAACTCATTTTTTAATTGAGCATACTGCATATTTTCATTTTTCAGAATGAAACTGAGTCGATCATGATAGGAAGTGTAGATGGGTATCTGCTTTGCTTCAATTCCAGTGGACATTTTATCATATAATTCCGTGATACTTTTTTGTTGATTCATTTCGTATGCATCGATTCGATTTTTACAATCATTCATTTTGGTTTGTGTTATTGAGACAGCCTGCTTGGCTTCCTGTTCCAGATGTTTTCGATAACCAAGAAAGGATTGAAGACGAAATCGGAATTTTTTCATACTGTGTTTTTATGCTGAAAAGCGGTTGATGTTTTAATGTTATGGGTCAGGTGATAATTTTTCGAAGTCTCTCAATAGAGGCTTCATACGGAATCGTTTCAGAGATATCCTGTTTGAGAAAGTGATTCATGGCCGGCATTACTTTTTTTGAAAAGTCAACGTTTGGATCTGATCCGTCTCTGTAGGCACCAATTGTGATCATATCCTCGGCATCCCGATAGGTAGCGATCATATCAATTGCTTTTTCCCTGAGTTTTAAATGTTCCGGTCCGACAACATTTTTGGTTACTCTGCTGATGCTTTCAAGAACATCGATTGCAGGAAAGTGGCCACGATTGGCCAGCTTTCTGGACAGAACAATATGACCGTCCACAATGGATCGAACCGTGTCACCAACCGGATCATTCAAATCATCACCTTCGACAAGGACCGTATATATTCCGGTAATGCTACCTTTATTCTGGACATTTCCTGCCCTTTCCAGGAGAATAGGGATTTTTGAAAAAAATGAAGGCGTATAGCCTCGGTTTGTGGGCGGTTCTCCAGCAGCCAGACCGACATCCCGAGAAGACATGGCGAAACGGGTGATGGAGTCGATAATCAATAAAACGTTTTTTCCCTGATTCATGAAATATTCAGCAAGAGTGGTCGCAAGATAGGCCCCTCGCATGCGTATAAGAGGAGGAGAATCGGATGTTGCTGCCACAACAACCGCTTTTTTTAAACCCTCAGTACCCAGATTCTCTTGTACAAACTCTTTTACTTCACGCCCTCTTTCTCCGATTAAACCGACGATGGTTACATCCGCTTTTGCATGTCGGGTCATCATACCGATCAGAAGGCTTTTACCGACACCTGACCCTGCCATGATGGCGATCCTCTGGCCCCGGCCGAGAGGTACCATCATATTAATGGCAGTGATACCGACATCCATGAATTGATCGATATGCTTGCGGTGCATGGGATTGATCCGTTTTCCATACAATGGATAATGACCGGAAGGTTTTATAGGACCCAGTCCATCAATTGGCTTCCCCATGCCATCAATTACACGTCCGATATAATTGTCGCCAACCGCAACCCTTGGATTATTATCAAGAAAGGATAAACGGCTTCCAGGTTTGATTCCCATGGTTTCTCCATAGGGCATAAGAAGAATTCTATCTTCTCTGAATCCGACAACTTCTGCAATAATGGGCAAACCATGGTCATTTTCAATTTTACACAAACTGCCGATGCTCATCCCAAGGCCATGACCTTCGGCAATCAGACCGATAACCTGAACGATTTTGCCTTCAAGACGAGTGCAGGCACACTGTTCAACTGCCTGAAAATAATGGTTCCACTTTATATCCATATCGAGATTGTTTGTGGTTACCATAAAAGACTCCTATTGATCGTCAGCCATTTCGCTGGCTGCATCGATAATACTTTTGGATATGGCATCAAGGCGGCTCTGAATATCCGAATCGACTTCTCCGACTGTTGTTTCAATTCGGCATCCGCCTCTGGTTAAAGAGGGATCTGATACAATCGATATCCTTTTTAAAGACTTTATCTTTTCAAATAGATCTTCCTTGGCGGTTTCGATAAAATCATAGTCTTCTACACATACGTTGATGGTTGCTTCAGTGGGTTCAGGTATCAGTTCAAAGGATTTCAGAATCGCTTTTTTTACAATTTCGTTGTCAATTTGAGCATTCCCATAAATCACTTTTTCAGAAATGCGCTTCACGAGTTCGATAATATCATTTTCATTTTGCACAACCATGCGATGCCACAGATCTTCAATGGAAACCATAATCTGGACGAGGTTTTCAACGATCTGCCTGGCTTCCTGTATTCCTGCCTCATATCCTTCTTTTTTTCCAAGAGAAAAACCTTTCTCATGGGCTTCCTTTTGTATTTGTTCCAACTTGTTCTGTTGGGTGGCTTCCAAAGTATTTGACCCTGTTTCCCTACTTGCATCACCTGGCAGGTTCGGTTCTGATCGGGAAGAGGATACAGATTGTTTGTTTACTTTGTAAATCAGTTCAAAATTGTCATTTGGCCCTTTTGGGTCGCTTCCCTCATACAGAGGTTTAAAAATCGGTTGTTCATTCAGGATTTTGGGGTTTTGACTTTTGGACATCGCAATCCGGTAAGAACGCCCCTGCTCAGGAATCATCGGTTGCCACTCCAGTGGATTATTATTGATTTCATTGATGGATTTCTTAGACAAGTACTTCACCTGCACCCTTTCCGCCAAGCGAGATTGTGCCATCGGCTTCTAATTCTTTGGCTGCATTAACAATTTCCTGCTGTGCTGCTTCAACATCAGACAGCTTAACCGGTCCCATGACTTCTAAATCCTCAAGAAGCATTTCTGAAGCCCGCGACGACAGGTTAGAGAGAATTTTATTTTTCATTTCTTCACTGGCTGTTTTAAGAGCGAGGGTAAGTTGAGAGCTTTCAACTTTTTTAAGAATTTCTCGCATACCTCTGTCATCAACACTTTTCAGATCCTCGAAGATGAACATGAGTTGCCGGATTTCACTGGCCATTTCAGCATGTTCTTCTTCTAGATTTTCCATTATGATATCTTCTGTTGCTTTATCCACATTACTGAGAATATCAACCAGAACCTGGATACCACCACCTCTTCCTCCACCTTTGCCGATGGAGCTGAGCTCTCTTTTTAAAGCTTCATCTACATCTCTTATCACCTCTTCCGGAACCTGTCCGAGTTGTGCAATCCGTATTGCCAAGTCCCCCTTTTTTTCCTCCGGAAGTCCTACCATAACTTCAGCGGAAATTTCCGGTGGAAGATTTGCAAGGATCATTGCAATGGTTTGTGGATGCTCACTTTTCAAGTATCCGGTAAGTGTAGCAGCATTGATATCATGGCTCCATATAAACGGCTGTTCCCGTTTGCTATCTTCCACTTCCCTGAAAATTTTTTTTGCACTTTCTGCTGAAAGTGATTTGCCGATAACATTCTTCAGAAAGCTGTCACCACCAACTATCAACCGGTTAGTGTCTTCATAGATTTTAACAAAATCTTCTGTAACCGCATGAAGTATTTCCGGGAGGATCTCATCTATTTCAGACATGGCGGAAGCGATTTTCGTAATCTCTTCGTTTTCCATCTGTTTGAATACCTCAGATGTAAATTTTTCCCCCATATATAGAAGAAAAATAGCTGATTTCTGCGTCCCGGTGAGCTTTTGCGGATCAAGTTTGGATTTTGCCATTATTTAGCCTCAGAAAGCCAACCCCTTAAAATATTAACCGCTTTTCCTGTATTATCCTTTGCGAGGTAGGCTGATTTATCTTTTGAATCCATTTTGGATGGATCTGTCAACGCTCCTGCTTCATGATCTTTTCCAGAAAGCGCTTTTCGTTCCTCTGGTGATGGCAGCGCCTCGACAACCTTGACTTTAATTTCTCTCATGGTTTTCAGCAAAGGTAAGACAACAAACAGGAACAGAAGAAATACGAGAAGAATATTGGTAATGGATCTGCCATATTGCCGAAAAAGTGATTGCCAGTCAAATCCCTCCTGTTCAAAATCTTCAACATGATCAAACGGAAATGATTCAACAGTGATTTGATCTTCTCGATCTTCGCTATATCCCATGGCATTTTGCACAATTTTCCGAAACTGGGTCAGTTCTTCATCACTTCTTGCATTATATTTTCGAATGGTTTTACCGGTTTGGTCGGCTTCCATGGTATATGTTCCATCCAGAACAGTGGCCACCGAAAGGCGCTTCAGCATGCCCACCGGTTTTGTGGTTTTGCGTATGGTTCGATTTAATTCATAGTTTACGGTTTCATCCTGTTTTTCATTTTTTTCGTTGGTTTGAGTGCTGCTCGGACCTCCGCCTGGAGGAACAACCGGATTTACGCTGGAAATCTCACCTGGCCCCTCTGATTTGTTTACTGTTTCAACAATGTTTTGTCTGCTTCGTACCACACTGACGTCCGGATCATACTGCTCTTCATTCATATCTACCTGGTCAAAGTCCATATCCGCAGTAACCCGGACAATTGCTTTCCCGCTGCCGACGATCTGCTCCAACATGGTTTGGATCTGTTTTGCAAGGTTGAGTTCAAAAGCATTTTTATATTTGAACTGAGTGGTCGTTACTTCCCCGAGTTTTTCACTTTCTGAAGTTTTTCTGGAAAGAACCCTTCCCTTTGTATCTACAACGGTCACAAGTTCAGGAGTCATGTCTTCTAAAGAACTGGCAACCAAATGGACAACAGCACTTATTTTTTCTTGTGACAGTTCTGATTTCAGTTTTAACAGCACAGAAGCGGAAGGTGGCTTGGAATCTTCCACAAAAACCGACTCCTTTGGTGTAACAATCATCACCCTTGCATCTTCAACTTCTCTGAACTCCTTGATGGTCCTGGACAATTCTCCCTGTAGTGCCCTTTTATAGTTCAACTGTTGAACAAATTCGGTAGTTCCAAAATCGGTTTCATCAAACAGTTCATATCCGACATTTCCTCCTTTCGGAAGTCCAACAGCAGCAAGTGACAATCGGACATCATACAGTTTTTCAGCAGGAACACGCACAACGCTTCCACTGCCGGCCAGTTCATATTTTATTTTCAGTTCTTTCAGCTTTTCAACAATGGCGGCTGCATCTTCTGATGAAAGACCGGTATACAAAGTCTGATAATCGATTTTATTGGCCCAGAAAAACATACCGGCAAAGCCCAGAATCACCATGCATACGACAGCTCCTATTACCATTTTACGTGACAGAGGCATGCTGCTGTATATTTGAATGATTTGATTGACAACAGGGCTATCTGCTTTTTTTGCTACGCTTAGCTGATTTTCTTTATCTGCCATGTTCAGCACCCTTTTTTTTGATAATAATTTATTACAGAATTTTGATTATCAGCAACAAGGTTACTTCCTTGCCTATTTTACAGGAGTTCATGTTTAAGGGTCAGACTTGGATTTATGATATCCGCACAGGATTAAGAGATCTGAAACGTTTTAAAACTGCATTCGCATTATTTCTGTGTATGCATCCATTACTTTACGTCTGACTTGAAGAAGCATTCGCATGGAGATATCTGCCTCCTGAATCTTGAGCATTCCCTCATGAATATCCATCTCCCCATTTACAACTTTTTCGATCGCCTGATTGGCATTCTGCTGGCGTTGATTGACCTCCATAATCGAGGTTTTTAATTTTTCCGCAAAGCCATTTTCATGCGATGTCGCAGTCTTTTGTTTTGGCTCGTTTCGGGTGATTTCGCCCATGCTTTGAATATTGATTTTATCCATGGTTTATTTTCCAATCTCCAGAGCTTTGTTGATCAGGCTTCTGGTGTTTTCAATTGCAGTTACATTCGCCTCATATGCTCTTCTGGCAACCATCATATCGGTCATCTCCGTCAGATGATCCACATTCGGCATGGCAACGTAGCCTGTTATCGGGTCTGCATCGGGATGAGATGGTTTGTATACCATTCTAAAATTTTCTGATGAGGTTACGATTTCCGAAACCTGAACACCGTCATACTTTTTTTTCCTATTGTCGAGTTCGTTCTGAAAAGATGGTATTTGTTTTGCTTTAAAAACAACCATCTGGCGCTTATAAGGCCCTCCTTCTTTGGTTCGGGTGGTTTCTGAATTTGCAAGATTTTCTGAAATGATATTTAATTTTGTCCGTTGAGCTGTTAGTCCGGAAGAACTGATTTTCAATGCCTGTAAAAGGTCCATTAACTACCTCCTTCGGTAATGGATTGCCGGAGAATCGCAATTTTCCGTAAGAGCATTTCCACACTGGTTTTATACATTCCGTTGTTTGAAATCAGATTTGTCATTTCCGTATCGATATTCACGGAATCCGGATTATGTGAATCAGCACTATTGATTCGGGTTTCTCCTTGATAGATCATTTTTTCCGATCGATGTTTCATATGACTGGGGTGAGTCCCGTGAAGCTTCCCACTTCCCTTTTTCATTGCAGTTTGGAGGGTTTGTTTAAAATCCAAGTCCTTGGGTTGATATCCCAAGGTATCCATGTTGGCGAGGTTACCTGTAATCAGGCTGTGCCTTCTTGCCGAAATATCGAGTGATTTTCCCAGCAGTTCATACGTTCGATCAAAAGGATATATTGTATTCATAGCCATCTCCTGATGTGAAAAGCAATCAATCTTGATAGTCAAAAGTTTATGGTAAACGGTTTTGTCATTCCGGCGAATGCAGGAATCCGGTTATTTCAGAAAAACAGAATTGAGATGTTTTACGGTTTCATCCATCTCGAGTTTAATAAAAAGCAAATAGTGTGCCGGTTACAGGACTTCCATTATTTCCCGGTATTCATTTAATTTGTTTCTGAGTGTTCGAACGCTGATGCCCAGTATTTTTGCAGCATGTGTTCGATTGCCCTTGGTTTGGTCAAGCGTTTGGAATATCATCTTTTTTTCAACATCTTTCAAGGGTACGGCAATCCTGTTGGCAGCTGGTTCTTCAGTGTTTTGAGGGTTGTCCGGGAAAGTCGGATCATGGTTTTCAAGAAAAAGATCCTTTTCCTGAATGGTCTCATTGTCTGAAAGCAATACCGCTCGCTGAATAATATTTTCCAGTTCTCTGACGTTTCCGTTAAGCTTCAGATTTTGTAGAGTATTCAGAGCAGATTTAGTCAAAGTTTTGACATTTCGTCCGTCGACTCGGTTATATTTAAGAATGAAAAATAATGCGAGTGGCTCAATATCTTCCGGCCTTTTTCTTAGTGGCGGAATGGTGAGAGGAATTGTATTCAACCGAAAATAAAGATCTTCTCTGAATTTTCCCTCTTTGATCGACTGGGTAATGTTTCGATTGCTGGTTGCGATGATGCGGACATCAATTTTTACTGGTTTCAGTCCACCAACCCTGTCCACCTCATGCTCCTGAATGATTCGTAAAAGTTTGGACTGGAGGTGGAGCTGCATTTCTGTTATTTCATCCAGCAGTATCGTACCGTTATCTGCTAATTCAAACTTGCCTGGTTTTTGAGATACTGCACCGGTGAATGAACCTTTTTCATGTCCAAACAATTCACTCTCAAGGAGTGACTCAGGAAGAGCGGCGCAGTTTACGGCCACAAAGGGTCCTTTTTCCCGATTACTACAGTCATGAATAAAACGTGCAAATAGTTCTTTTCCTGTTCCGCTTTCTCCCTGAATGAATACAGAGGCTGTACTTTTCGCAACCTGCTTTGATAAATCGAGCAACTGCATAATGGTTTTATTTTTGGTGACAATCGTTACTTTACCATTTTGTTTCCGGTATGGTGAATTGTTCTCTGTTGGGTGGTCATGCAGATTCTTTTCAAGAATGTGTTGGATTTGAGCTTCGTCAACGGGTTTTACTAGATAGTCGATGGCTCCGGCTTTCATGGCATCCACATCATTTTTTACGGAGCTTTCTAAAGAAATGAATAGAATGTGGGTTTTATCACTTACAGAAAGGATACTTTGAATCAGATCTACACCATTTGAGCCTCCTGGTAACATAAAATCAGAAATAACCAGATGAAATTCCTCGGAATGAATTTTTTCCAGCGCATCTTCTCCGTCATGGGAAGTAGTGACATAATATCCCCAATTTTCCAATAGACTGGAAAAAAGGGTACGTTCCCGGATATTTTTTTCAATGATGAGAATTTTCGGATTATTCATGTATTTTTTATTTTTTCGGTGAGCTGCAGACCTTTCAGTTTTTCTGCCGCAAGTTTGCTCCAAAAGGAGTCACCTGAAGAAACAACATTTTGATATGCCTTGGATGCTTCTTGCAGATGGTTGCCTTTTGAAAAGGACTCTCCTAACAAAAAATTTAAACCAATTTGATCTTCATCCGCTTCTGTAAATTTGAGGGCCATGGCAAAGGCATCTGCAGCCTTGAGAAATTCATTTAGAACCATATACGACTTCCCTAGTTCTCTGTAGGCTGCCAGTATCATGGCCTTATCACTTTTCGGTGATGAAGACAAAATGTTGATTGCCTTTATCAGTGCCGTTGAGCTTTCCTTATATTGATTGTTTTTCATATATAAGTTCGAATGTTCTATTAGAATGTCTGCTTTCTCAATTTCACTCTGGCTCCGATCAAATGCGGTTTGTAAATATTGAGATGCCTTTTGAGTGTTCTTTTTTAGATTTTCAATTCTCGCAATCCTCCGAAAAGCATCGGAAGTAAATTCGCTTTTGGGGTTTTCCTTGATATATCGATTCAAATGCGTTAACGATTTTTCCGTGTTGCCGGACTCTTGCAGCGCAATACCCAGCATATAAGTGTATTTATCCGGTTTTTTTGTGTCTCTTGTTTGATTTTCCGCTTCCAGGAGAAGCTTGGCTGCACCTTCATATAGATGCCCTTGAAAGTAAGATTCTCCAACCAGGGAGAAGAGGTTTGGATTTTCATAAGTGTCAAGAGATCGTTTATCCTTTTCGTAAATGGACAGCACTTCAGGATAGTTCCCCTTTTCAAGCATCCATTTAAATAAGGATTCAAAAGAATTTTGTTTCAGGAAAAGAGCCTCTTGTTTTAGCGCCTGGGGATTATTCAGAAAGATCTCGTTTATCGTTTCAATGGATTGCTTATATTCACCGGCCTTGTTTTGGATTTCAGCAATTCGAAGCCTGGCCAGGTTAGCCATCGGATTTTCCGGATAATTTTCAATAATGAGGTTATAAATCTTTTCCTTTTCTTCTCTAGTTGCAAGGTATTTGGCAAGTCGGACGGAGCTGATCACAAATCCATCTGATCCAGGATATTTATTGATCACCAATTGATACAATTTTTTTGCTTTTTCATTTTGGTTTTCATCCGCCAGTGTATCTGCAATTCGGGTCAGTACAATATGACTTGAATCTATTTCCGGAAAAAGATTATATGCTTTTTCCAATATTTTTCTGGCCTCCTTGTAGTTACCCATATGATAATAACTGTTACCGATATATAACAGTACTTCGAAGGAATCATATATTACTTGAGGGTGTTCCTTGATTATAAAGTTGAGATGTTCTATAGCCTTTGAAAAATTATTCATTTTGAAAAGAGTTTTTCCCAGTTCAAGATTTGCATCTGCAACCAAAACACTTTTCGGGTATTTTGAGAGAATTTTTTGAAAATGTTCGATGGCACTTCGGGAATAATTTGCTTTCTGATCAAGAATTCCGAGTTCAAAAATGATTTCAGGCGTGCCTTTGTATTGCGGGTACTTGTCCAAAACAATTTTAAAATAACCTTTTGCTTCTGCAATGCTGTTTAACTTGAGATATTGCTTTCCGAGAATTGTCATTCCATAGGGTTGATATTTTGAATCTGGAAAATAATTGACTGCTTCCTGACAAATCGAAATGGATTCCAATACGCCTTCTTCTTTATCGGAATCTGTTTGTTTGTAGAAACAATAGGCCCTTAAAAAATAGGCTGGATCCTTACAGGTTTCGATAGTGTTTGTTTTCAGGAAACCGGTTAACGCATTCTCAGCTGACTTCCAATCGCCATTTGCCAATTCATCAAAAATTTTTTTGAATTCCGATTTTGCCAAACAGCTTTCTGTTGATAACTCGATTAATATATCATCAATTCTGCCGCCACTAAGATCTGAAGGTGGATCCGGTCTGACTTCTTCTTTTATCGATGTAGGTTCCTCAATGATTTCTTTTTTTATGGAGGCAGACGCCGTAATGATTTCCTTCGGTTTATCTGGATCAGATTGATTATTATAGAGTGCATGTTTCTCATCAGGCTTCTTTTTCAGAGGTTTTCTTTTCTTATGTTTCTGTTTTTCGAAATAGAAATTCACAATAAGTGTATTGGACAAACCATCCCAATCGGCATCTGTTTTTTTTAATTCCGGTGCGGTTTTTATCACGAGCATGGTTACATTATTTTGGAGTTTTTCAATTCGGATGTTTTGAATAAAAGAGGAGGTAGAACCCTTTTTTATAATGTTATCCGCGATGCCGACATCTTTAAAGGCAATGATCATTTCATTTTTTTCAACCTGAATGATTTTATAGAGAGATTTCTGATTAAGGTTAAGGTACATCCTCTGCGGGGAATCATGAAGTCGGATTTGATTGATAACATTTTGACGAGGGGCTGCAAAACAAAGGCTGAAACATGCGGTGAGCTGCACGAAAAAAAGCAACCCCATTGAAATAAGGATCAAGAGCCGTTTGGTTTTTGAATAATTCAAAAACATCATAACCTTTCGATATTTAAATAAGGAAGGATTAATTTCATAGTTACTTTTCGCCGTGTTTCGATGATTTTTGATACTCGTATAGGGATGTTGATATAGAATAATCGGCCGCGTTTTTTGAATAAAATAGCAAACAGTGTGCCAATATTTTTTATGGTCGAATAAAAAAGGGGTAATTGATGTAAGCCCTAAAATAGAGGGAGTTCACATCCTGAATAACAAAGGGATTTGGATTGGTCTGAGGATAGGTTCGGCGATGCTTGTCATTTCCGATAAGGAGAAAGAGCGCGGAAATCATGAGGATGTTCTGTTGAAACAGTCAAGAATTTGGCACCATTTTTTTTGGCAGTATGCTAATGTTGTTTTATGTTCATTTTTTTAAGTTTTTCAACCAGAGTGGTTCGATTGATTTTTAACAATTCAGCAGCTTTTGATTTCACTCCGTCTGTATTTTTGAGAGCCTGTAGAATAAGGTGCTGCTGGTATTGTTCAACAGCATCATTGAATCCAATATCTTTTTTTAATCGAGACACGGATTTTTTAAATTCCTCTTGTTTTTTGTATAAAAAATTTTCAGGCAGGTCCGATACATCGAAAACGCTTTTATCCACAAGAACAGAGAGACGTTCAATTAAATTTTCAAGCTCTCTGATATTTCCCGGCCAGTTGTACTGAATGAGCACCTCCAAGGCCTCGTTTGAAAAATTTTTTTCCTTAGTATTCCTTATTGATTGAAGCTTTTCGAGAAAATGATTCACTAAAAGCGGGATGTCGGATTTTCGATCACGAAGGGGAGGCATTTTGATTGGTATCACACTTAATCGATAAAAAAGATCTTCACGGAACTTACCTTCTGCAATGGCGTGATCAAGATTTTTATTTGTGGCTGCAATGATTCTGATATTGACAGAAATTGTTTGGGTACTGCCGATTCGTTCGAAGCTGTGTTCTTGTAATACCCGGAGCAGTTTGACTTGTATTTCAGGACTAACATCACCAATTTCATCTAGAAAAATCGTTCCGTTATCTGCCAATTCAAAACGACCGATTCGTTCACGATGTGCCCCTGTAAATGCTCCCTTTTCATGCCCGAATAGTTCACTTTCCAGCAGCTCAAAAGGGATCGCTCCGCAATTAACGGTGATGAGTGGTTCTGATCGTCTGCTGCTTTTTTTATGAACCTCTTTGGCGATTAACTCTTTTCCCGTTCCACTTTCACCGGTTATGAGAATGGTCGCATCTTCATCTGCCACTTTATCTACGATATTCAATATATTCAGAATTTCAGGGTTGTTTCCGATAAATGCCTGAGACCTGAAATTTTTGTTACCAGCATTGGATATCATTTCAATATTTTTTCTAACTTATCCGATATCTGTTCGGCGGTAAATGGTTTGACTACGTAATTGGATACACCCGCCTGCACTGCGCTAATTACATTCTGTTTTTGAGCTTCTGCGGTAACCATTAAAAACGGTATGCTTTTTATATCATTCATTCCGCGAACGGTTTTGAGAAGTTCAAGCCCTGTCATTTTCGGCATATTCCAATCTGAGATGATCAGGTCAAAGTGACCGCTTTTCAGCTGTTCAAGGGCTGTGGTACCATCGTCAGCCTCTGTGATATTTACAAACCCCAGTTGCTTTAAGATATTCTTGAGAATTCGACGCATGGTTGCGAAATCATCAACAATCAGAATCTTGATAGATCGATCCATCTGGTTTTTTCTCCTTTCATTCTGATGAATATAGAAAAATACTCAGCGCTGTTTTTTTTGATTATTCATCTTATGGGAAATATGGAAAACATATATTATTGACTTAACCTATGTGCCTTTATTGAAAGTACTGTTTGCCATGGAGCTGATTTTCCGACCGTTAATTTTCAAGGCAGACTTCTATTGTGAACCGACCTCCATCTGTTAGAAATGGAATGGCAATTTTGGGGCCATCTGTATAGTGTGTAATCTGGTGATTTTTCCCAGAGACGACAGAAGGAATGGCGGCCTCAAAAACTTTTCCGTTCTCTTCCAGCTCCCTTCTTGCCTGTCCGGATATCATGTTGGTTAGTTCACCAACCGCATCTGCAACTTCGCTGTTCAATTTTTTCATCTCTTCTCCAAACATGTTTGATACAATTTTCAGAATGGTTTCTTCTTCAAAGGTTACGGCAATTGTTCCATTTGATTCTCCGGTAATTCCAATAATGCCTGTGACGTCACCCTTTGCCACATCATCCTTTTTCAGATAAGGTTTTTCTGCTTTACACTTAATAAATGCCATTGTTTCAAGGACGTTTATTGTCGCATTAATAAATGGATTGATCAGACTTGCGTCCATTATCTGGCCTCCCTGGATTCAATTGGTTATTAATCGAACATATATGGAAATAAATTTTTTTATGTTGTGTAATGATATATTTCGAGAAGAAGTGGATCAGTACGTACTTATTATTTTTTAATGAACATCATCAGGATCTGCTGTATTATATCGAACCATGTTTTTCAGATGTGTATAACTATCCAGGTCCATGGAGTCAAATTCAACGGCAATACCATTGAGATCTTTTCGGATTATTTTTCCTTGCATGTACAATGAGAGCGGTTCCGTCATACCTGTTAGATTTACTTCAATCTGGCATTTTGTACCAATGGTAGTCTCCTCCTGGGTGTGGACAAATATTCCTTTGAGGCTCAAGTCCTTTGAACTGCCCTCAATATGGATTTCAGATTGATCTGTTTTTAAAATGATATTGGTTTTAAAATCTACCCTGAGTTTTTTTCTTCGATCAATGTCGGCCTCTGTCATGGCAATGTTTCTCCCTATAATGCGGTATCGATTCTATGACAATGAACTGTGCCTTGGTAAGATTTGCGTTAGCTGGATATTATGTTTTGCAAATATCATATAAATCTGTTCCTGAAAGGAGCAGAGGATTGTTATGTGATATCCTTTTTCAGTTGTCTAATTTTTTGCCGTTCTTGAGAAAAAGCGTATGCAATCAGGAGATCTCTTTCTTTTTCAAGGATATTGATAAATTTAACTCCGATCTCATAAAGAGGCTTGTCCTTTTTTTGAACTACTCTTTTATGAACAACCTCACCATAGGTATTGAAACCACTTAATGGGAATCCAGGTAAATTTAATGATATGTTAAGAATTTGTCCTATTTCAACAGAATCATACAAAATCATTTTCATACCCGTACCACTGATATTAACCGTTTCCTTGACTGTTATTTGGGTCTCTCCTTTGTTGTCTTCCAGTAAATCAATAATCTTATCCAGTTTGTCATTCAGTAAAAAAATAGAATCAACAAGATAAGAGAGCATCGGATTCATAGTATTATCAGATGAAAAAGGAAAATCAGGCATTATCAAGGAGTTTTTGTTTGAACTCCCTTTCTTTGATAAATCTTTTTCAGATGCAGCTCTTTTGGTTGCCTGAGAAACCGGTTTTTTCGGAAGCAATAAATTATGAGCAATATCATTATCAATCAGCCTTATCGTGACTTTTGTAGAAATTGCTGCCCGAACATTATTTCTTTTTTCCAGCCAATCCTTGATAGTCATAGGATAATTACAATAGATACAGAGATGACATTCTTAATGTTGATAGTTGTTGCTCATTTGGCAAGACAGGCAATGAGTATTTAATTATTATCAGTATATCATTTGAATTTTAATCTGTAAATATTCAAATCAATTTATCTTTCCCTCTTTGAAAAGGGCCAGGAAAGCATCTACGTATACTGGATCAAATTGTGTGCCACTGCAATCGGAAAGAATTGCCAAAATTTTTTCGGGGTCCATTTTTTTCCGATACGCACGATCAGATGCCATTGCATCGTATGAGTCGGCAACCGTAACGATTCGTGCTAAACGGGGGATTTCTTCTTTTTTTAATTTTGAGGGATATCCTGTTCCGTCAAACCGTTCATGATGATGACGAATAATCTCTTGATGTTCATCCCACATTCCCAGCTGACCGATAATATCGGCCCCGATATCCGGGTGTTCCATAATTTTTTTAAATTCGTCTTCTGTGAGTCTTCCGGGTTTTAATAGTATTTCATCACGAATTCCAATTTTCCCAATGTCATGTAGTGGACCGGAAATTTTTAGAATGTCAATTTCTTCATCACTACAACCTACTTTTTTTCCGATAGCAATAGCAATCTCCGTTACCCGGTTTGAATGTTCCTTTGTATAGGGGTCTCTTGCCTCAATTGCTTTTACAAAGGCTTTTAAAGTCGTCATCAAGCCACGATTGATATGCTCATACAACGCAAGATTCTCAATGGCAGATGCCGCTCTTTGCGTCATAAAAGACAGATAATACAGTTCTTTTTCCGTAAAACGCTTATTTCCTGTTTTTATGGAAGCGGTAAGAACACCAAAAACCTTTTCCTGTATTTTTAATGGAACAATCATAAATGAAAGATGGTCATCAAAACCGGCATCAATATTTTTATTTTCAGAAACAAGAAGCGGGATTTCATCAGCAACGGTCTCAATGATCACCTGCTGAAAACGGCTGCCTTCTTTCTGAGATATCTCCATCTGTTTTTGGGACAATAATTTGAGATATGAATCGGAAAAGGAAGAACTTACTTCAAAGGGGAGATTTTCAGACTCATTGATGACAAAAAATTTTGACTCATCTGCTTTTGTAAGTACAATCGTCATTTCAACAATCAGCTTGAAGATATCTGTTGTATTGTTTATCATCGACAAGTCTGTCATGATTTTATTTAAATTTTGAAGCTCTTCAAGCTTGTATACGAGTTCTTTATTGAGTTTTTCAAGCCGTTCTTTTCCCTCAACTTCTTTGGACAAAAGGATATTTTTAATGAAAAGTTGTCTTTCCCGGAGAACGCGTTGAACACATACTTCCATCTGGTTTAGGTTTACAGGCTTGATCAAAAAGTCAACAACTCCATTTTTCAAGGTTCGGATAGAGTTTTCAAGTGATGGATATCCGGTCATGACAATAACAGGAATTGTATTATCAATTTTTCTGATTTCCTCTGCTAGTTGTAAGCCATCCATTTCAGGCATGTTTATATCTGTAAAACAACATACTATTTTTTCTGTACTCAATAAATTCAGGGCTTCAACACCATTATTTGCTGTAATAATATCATACCCTTTGTGTTGAAAAAATTCGACGGCAATTTCAAGAATGTTCTCCTCATCATCCACAAATAAAATATGGCCGTTGATGTTTTGTCCGAGATTGGTTTTTATATCTTTATGCATGAATCCTCAGAAGGATAGTTGAAACAGATATTTTGAATAAAAATTAATATGTAAGAATTGAAAACCAGGTGGCAATCATTCCAAAGCGTTCCGTTTTCAATATTGTAAAAAAGGAATCAATAAAGACATGTAAAGCTATTTATTTGATATTTTATGCTGAATTCAGATCAAAGGAAAGAATTTATCAACATGTTTGTGGTTACATTTACTATTGTTCAGATGATATCATAAAATTTTAATTTCATCACGCAATTTTTCATGTTTTTTTTTATGTTTATTCCTGATTTCCATTTTATATTCAGATTTAATGTTTAAAACTCCTTTGTCCGGTCAGTACCATTGTTGCTCCTACCTCGTTACATGCCTCGATGGATTGATAGTCATTTAAAGAGCCTCCGGGTTGGATTACAGACAGAACACCTTCCCTCAAACCAATATCAATTCCATCCCGAAATGGAAAAAATGCATCACTGACCATGCTTGCTCCAATGAGCCCTCCTTTTTCATAAGCAACCTTGTCATCGATTTCTTTTCGTTGATTAGGGTCTTTAAGGTTGCTGTAAGCTATTTTGAACGTTTCCCAGGAATATCGATCCGCCAGTTTTCGGTATGCCTTATCTCTGGCGATTTCTGCAACACCAACCCGGTCCTGCTCTCCGGTCCCGATGCCAACGGTAACGCCATTTTTTACATAGATTACAGAGTTGGATGTAATTCCGGATTCAACAAGCCACCCAAACAGTAAATCATTATACTCTTGATCGCTTGGTACTCGATTGATTTTGAAAATCTTGCCTTGATATTCACACTCAGCCAATTGAACATCTTTTTTTGTTTTGGCATTTGGAACAAAGGACCATTGAGCAATCAAGCCTCCGTCAATCAGACTTTTGAATTCAACGAAGCGTTTACCAATAAAATCATGAAGTCTGTGGATGTTCCCAATGCGAATGACCCGGAGATTTTTTCTTTGGCCAAGAATTGAAAGGACGCCATCTTCAAAATCTGGAGCTACAACGACTTCTGCATACTGGGAAGCAATACCAGTGGCGGTCTCTTTATCAACGGCTCGATTTAATGCAATACAGCCTCCAAAAGCAGCTACCCTGTCGGCCATATAGGCTTTTTGATAGGCATCCGCCAGTGAGCTTGATCTGGCAACACCACAGGGATTGTTATGCTTTACGATTACTACAGTGGGATTGTCCTTGAAATATCTCAAAATATTCAATGCATTGTCTGTATCTGTCAGATTTGTTTTTCCAGGGTGTTTCCCGGATTGAAGCAATTCGATATCCGAGGCTAGATATTGTCCTGGAGAAATGGTCTCTGTCTTCCCCAATACCAGGTTGCCATTCACCAGTTTGTATAATGCGGCCTCCTGTCCTGGGTTTTCACCATAACGAAGTCCTTTCTGGATGTTATTGATGGTCCAGGCAACCTTTTCGTAGAAAAGAGTTTGTCTTGACCCATTGTCTATAAAGCTGATTTCCATTTCCGGAGTGAAATGGTCATCCATAATGGTTTTGTACATCTGTTTCAGATCTTCGGTCATTTCGGTCTCCTTTGGGTATACAAGAATTCAGTCTACAGCGTTAAAGGCGGTAACAGTTGCGAACCTCATCAAACGATATGGACTTGAAAAAATCTGTAATGGTCATATCGTATTCTGCTGTATGCCTAAAAGCTTTGCAGGCAAGCTTATAGCGTATGTCCAGAGAGGTGCATCCATTATTGTCTTTCAACCATGAAAGTATCTGCAGATAATCAGAAGGATCTACCACTGACGCAACCCTCAGGAAGTTTTTTGCTGAGGCTCGAATCATACACGGGCCGCCGATATCGATATTTCCGCGGGCCATCTCAGGGGTCACATCCGGCTTTGAAATGGTCTGTTGAAAGGGATAGAGATTTACAACAACCATGTCAATGGGAACAGCATTGGTTCGTTGCAAATCCTCCTGGTGGGAGTTGTTGTAGGTTTCGGTCAGAAGTCCGAGATAGATTTTGAAATCAAGGGTCTTCACCAGGCCTCCTTGCGTTTCAGGCTGACCCGTATAATCAGAAACCTGTGTTAAAGAGGATTCCCGGTTATTCCCTAGTATCTCTTTTATTTTTGAAAACGTACCGCCAGTTGAAAAAAAATGAATCCGAGGGTTGATGTCAAGGAGCTCTGGAATAAACCGTTCCAGGCCGGTTTTATCCGATACACTTACCAGAACGTGTTGAACCTTTACCAGGTTGTCCGTTTTATCTACAATATTTATGGTCATAACGGTTGATCGGCAGCAGCCGAAGCCTCCTTTCCAGGTCACTATGGTTTAATTTTGATTCGTATACGTAGGATAAAAAAAGTTGAAATTATCGTCAAGTACTTGTTTTTTCCACAGTAAGATAGTCTACTCCGTCCGTCAAGATAGGAATCGTAAAACAAGGAATTTCATTCGGGTTTATATCCGGAATAAATGAAATCGTTTATTTGACACAACATGGAGATGGCCGTATAATTCCGGCATAAAAACAGGTAACTGGTTATCCTGAAAAACTTGGATATTATCGATTGCGATATACACTGTAAAGGAGAAAAATTGTGTTGCATTTAATTTCAACAGGACTCAACAAGATTAAAGCGGATGCGATTGTGCTGCCTGTATGTGAAGATAAAATGCTTTATTCAAAAAAAGAGTTTATCTACTTGATTCAGGAGGCGAAAGAGCTGAAAGAGTTTAAAGGGTGTAAGTCAGATGAGGTAATACTTTATAACGTAACTGAGGTTCAGCCCAAACGGATTATTTTTTTGGGATTGGGCAAATTTTCAGAAATCAGCCAGGAGAGTTTCCGAAGTTTGGCCGGTAGCAGCGTCCAGAAGTGTATTCAAAAAGGCTTTTCACATATTCTGTTTGTAGCTCCGGATGAGAATAGTTTGAACCATCCGGCCGGAGTAATTCTTGAAGCCATGCTTGAGGGGGCCTGTCTTGGAAACCATATTTTTGATCGCTATAAAAAAGAAAAAAAGAACAATCCACTACAAAAAATTAGCGTATGGACATCTCCTGATCTGGCAACAAGATATCGATTCCTTCCAGGTCGAATCAGAACAATCTGTGAGGGAACGATTTTGGCAAGAAACTGGGTTTCAACCCCTCCGAATGAGAAAAAACCAGAACAGTTTTCCTGTGAGATTGCAGGTCTGGCCAGAAAGGAAAAACTCAAGGTACGTGTGATTCAGGAAAGTGAACTGAAAAAGCTGAAGATGAATGCGATGCTCGCAGTTGCTGCTGGAAGTGAAAGTAGTGCCCGACTTGTGATTATGGAACATGCGCCGATTGGTGCAAAAAAAACGATCATCCTGGTGGGAAAAGGGGTTACCTTTGATTCCGGAGGTATCAATCTAAAGCCATCCGGATCACTTGAAGATATGAAGATGGATATGGCTGGAGCGGCAGCAGTGGCGGCAACCTTGATAACCATTGCAAAGCTTGGAGCAAAAGATAAGGTGATTGGTGTTATTCCGATTGTGGAAAATATGCCGTCCGGAAATGCCACTCGTCCGGGAGATATTGTTACAAGTTATGCAGGTAAAACCGTTGAAATCGGAAATACCGATGCAGAAGGAAGACTGATTTTAATCGATGCAATTTCATATGCCATAAAAAAATATAAGCCGGAAACCGTGATTGATCTAGCAACCTTGACCGGTGCTTGTGTAATGGCTCTTGGTGAAAAAATTGCGGGGGTGTTCTCCCCAGACGATGATTTAGCCAATATCCTGATTTCTGCTGGTGAAAAAACTTTTGAGCGGTGCTGGCGTCTGCCGTTACCGGAAGACTACAAAGAACTGATCAAAAGTGATTTAGCAGATATTAAGAACCTGGCCAGTTCAAGAATGGGCGGGGCAATCACGGCTGCTTTATTTCTTTCAGAATTTGCAGAAGTTTCAAAATGGGCTCATATCGATATTGCCGGGCCTGCATTTACCAAAAAAGGAACAGCATATTGTCCGAAAGGTGGGACTGGATTTGGAGTACGGTTGCTTTGCGAAATACTGAAATAGTCACCCAAAAACAGAGAAGATCATTTTTGCCTTTTGAACTGCTTCTTTTTTACCCTGGAGAAACGACAGAAAATATACATCGGTTTCAAAGCAATTTCAGGTTATGGAGATCTGTTTCAGTTTATAAAAAGCACCATCAACAGCCTTTTTAATCATGGCTGAAGTTGCCGGCTTTCTGAGATATCCGGCAAATCCAACGTCCTCAAGTCTTTCCGCTTGATAGGATTCAATAAATCCAGATAAAGCGTAAATAATGGATTTGGAATTGTTAGCACGAATCTTTTTACATAACATTGTGCCATCCATGCCAGGCATATTTAAGTCGGTTATAATAAGAGGGAAACATTCATTTTTAAGAATTTCCAATGCCTCTTGAGAGCTAGAGGAGAGTGTCACGGAATAACCAAATTTCGTTAATACACGCTGCATAATATCTCTCTGGGATTCTTCATCATCGACAAACAAGATTTTTTTTTCAATCATCCTTAATCCTAAGTTGGTTAATGCGATGCAAAACCTATTCAGTCGTAAGCTGTGCAATATTCTGTTGGTAAATTTCAGGTGTCTGTGAGTTGTGACTGATATTGAAAAGATGCTCACTCTTATAATGTTTTTACTATACTATGATAATGAATAACATGCAAGGGCTTAGTTAGCGTGTGTTTGCGTGAAGCCAGTTCATGCTTCAGGCGAATGCTTCAGATGTCTAATATATTAATCCGTTTAGATCAAACCGGACTGGTTGTAACAGAAGGCAGTTTCTTTTTGAAGGGTCATTTTTTTTTCAGATGAGAATGTGCGCTCAATAAACATGACTTCTCCGGTTCGCTTGATGGTAAGCAGAGAAGAACAACGAGTTCCATAAAAAGCACTGTGGATAAACAATGGCGCAAGAATCCGTTCCCATTCCGGACCCACACCGGTGTCCGGAAGATATTCAGGAGGTGGACAGGCGCTGTCTCCAAGTACCTCAAAGGTGGCTTCAATATCTATTTCTGGTTGAGAAAAAATAGGTCTTAGCTTTGCTTTGCCAGTTGTAATTTTTGGCCATGGAGTGTTTAGCAGGTGGTTGCTTAGACCATGAAAACCTTTTGGAACAGTAAAAATTGTGGAAGAATGATTTGAATAATACCAAATTTTATCCCTTTCGCCCACCAGGAGATTAAAACCATTATAATTATGTCCAATCTTCTGAATTTGTTTGATATACTCCTCGGGAGATATCTGGCTACAAAGAAAATTACGCACAAGACTCCCTCGGGTGGGAGCATCTTTTTTTAATTCATACGGATCCCGAAAATTGGTGATCGCTGCAAACCTTATTGAGCGTGTAACCCCAAGCCATGTACCGCCTCCAATCAGATCCTTTCCTGCCAGGACGGAAGGTTCATCCTCCCAGAATTCAAGCGGTTTTGCAGGACGGTTAAAAAATTCGTCACGGTTTGCGGCCAGGATTAATGTATAATCAGGGTGCTCGTTAAAAGAAAAAAGAATAAGGCACATACTCTCATTATTGACCTTGGGTTATATTTTGTGATATTTTTTAATTTTATTCAAATATTTATATCTATCCGGTAGAAAGAGATCCAATATTGTTTAACCGGCCGGAAGTATCTTGATCACAACAGTAAAATACTAAATGTTTTTCAATAATACAAGGCAGGAGGATACGATTATGAAGGATGTGGTTATTGTCGGTGGTTCACGAACAGCCATTGCTGCATTTGGCGGTTCTTTGAAAACAGTACCTGTGGTTGAGCTTGGTTCAATTGTAATGATCGATGTTTTAAAAAAAACAGGACTCAGGCCGGTGGTGAGTGATGTGATGAAAAATATGGCACCGGATAAATTAAAAAAACAGGGGATGATTGATCTGGAGAAAAATGCATATCAATGGGATGACAATTTGGCTCCGGTTGTGATTGACGAAGTGATTATGGGAAACGTTCTCCAGGCAGCTCAAGGACAGAATACAGCAAGGCAGGCAATGGTTCGAGCCGGTATACCAAAGGAGACCCCAGCTTTTACAGTGAATAAAATCTGTGGTTCCGGATTAAAGGCGATTGCTCTTGGAGCAACCCAAATTATGGCCGGTCAAGCAGATGTGGTGCTTGCAGGTGGTCAGGAAAACATGAGTTTGGCCCCGATGGCCTTGCCCAAGGCTCGCTGGGGACATCGAATGGAATTAACCGGCACAGGGGATATTTATGATTTGATGGTATTTGATGGACTATATGAAATTTTTTATGGATATCATATGGGATTAACGGCTGAAAACATCGTCGCTCTTTATGGAATCAGCCGGCAGGAACAGGATGAGCTTTCTGTCATGAGTCACCAGCGGGCTTTGAGTGCGATCCATAATGGTTTTTTTGCCCAAGAGATCGTTCCGGTGATCATCAAGTCTCAAAAAGGGGAAACCGTTTTTGATACGGATGAGCGGCCAATGGAAACCACCCTTGAAAAGATGGCAAGATTGAAGCCTGCATTTAAAAAAGATGGCAGTGTAACCGCAGGAAATGCTTCAGGAATAAATGATGCAGCAGCAGCGGTTTTAATGATGAGTGCGGAAGAAGCAAGGGAGCTTGGATTGAATCCAATTGTTCGGATCAAGGGGTTTGCTGCCGGAGGACTGGATCCTGCTTACATGGGGCTTGGTCCGGTTCCTGCTGTGCGAAAAGTATTACATTCTTGTGGAATGGCAATTCATGATATGGAGATGATTGAGTTGAATGAAGCTTTTGCTGCACAGGCAATCGGATGTATGCGTGAGCTCAAAATAGATGTTGAAAAACCAAATGAACTTGGCAGTGGTATTTCTCTGGGGCATCCAATTGGTGCTACTGGAGCGCGTCAAATGGTGTCAGGGATTTATCAGATGAAACGTAAGGGTTATCAGACCGGTTTGATTACCATGTGTATTGGTGGCGGTATGGGTCTTGCCATGATTGTTGAACAAGCGTAGATCAACATCTCTGATTCGAAAGATGAAATAAAAACGGCCTGGTTGCAGACCAGGCCGTTTTTATAAGTTCGGAAGAGTATATTCAGCGTAATTCCCATTGAATCAGAAAATGATGATGAGCTATGCTACCGTTGAAATCGGATGATTGCCTATTGTTGATACCAATTATCCTTTGTTTTTTGAAAAAAAATCGAATAAAAACAGTCTGAAAAAAGAAATCAATCTTGGAATTTTTTTCTTTACTAAACCAGATCGAATTGCTAAAACCAATGCAGTTTTTTTGGAAAAAACAATTTGTCAAATGGATTGCCATCATGAAGAAAAGGACGAAAAGAGATAAATAAAAAAATGAGCATTGCCAGAAAATTTGGAATTTTGGTTTTTTTTATGGTACCAGCCATAATCGGCGGAGGTATTGTCTACCACGCTTTTCACGTTTATACACCGGTTGTTGTATATGAACTGGTTCTTTATTTGATCGCAGGTGGATTTCTCAGCAGATAGGATCTCATTCTTTTCGATTAAAAACAGACCGGTCTTATTGGGAAGCGTTTTAGGAGAGAGCTAGGTGAACAGGGTGGAATATCATAATCCACAACAACCCTTAAGGTGGCCGGTTAATGACAATTCGCCTGTTCAGGTACATTATCTTGTTTCCTGCCAACCATTACCCTGCCCGTTATGATATCTATGATCGTAAAGATTGAAATGGTTTTCAGGCCCTTCGTCAAGCCATTTGTAATTCACAGCATATGATTGTTTTTGATTTTTATTAAAATCGAGATGAATTTATCGGGGAAAAATATGCAGGATCGAACAATGATCGATCTTATTTTTTGGTTTTTTTTGGGGTTGTTCTTGATCTCTTTTTTTTTGATCGGATGGTTAATGCTTCCGTTTTTATCGACGATCGTACTTGCTGCGGTTGTCACGGGAGTATTCAACCCAGTGTATCTCTGTATATATAAAAAACTTGGGATCCGTCAAACAGTTTCAGCGCTGATTACCTGTGTGCTTATCTTTTTTATTCTGTTTGTACCGATACTTTTTTTCACAGGCATTTTATCAAAAGAGGCGTATGATTTGTATCTGATGGGTAAAACGGCTGTTTTGGATGGTCAGGTTAAAAAATTTTTAGAAAGCTATCATGTAATTGACAAAATCAACATAATGCTTTCAAATATCAACATGAACGTATCCATAGAAGATATGAACCGTTCCCTATCTGAAGTGGGAAAGGCATTGGGCCTGTTTCTGTTTGATCAGGCCAAATTGATCACTTCAAACATATTCAGTTTTGTTATAAATTTCTTTTTTATGTTAATGATTGTATTCTTTCTTTTTATGGATAGCGGAAAATTGGTTGATTTTATAATCGATCTGTCTCCTCTTCCCAAGGATCAGGATGAGAAGCTGATTCAGAAGTTCAAGGACATGGCTGGAGCAATTCTGATTGGTTATGGTTTTGCCGGCATTGTACAGGGAACCATCGGTGGGTTTGTGTTTGCAGCTTTTGGGTTAAATGCACCCTTTTTATGGGGTATTTTGATGGCACTTCTGGCTTTTCTCCCCATTATCGGAATCGGTGTGGTAATTATTCCTGCGGCTGTTTTTATGTTTATACAGGATCGTCTGTTCGCCGGATGCTTTTTTATTGTTTTTTATCTGGTAGTATCTTTTGGAGTGGAGAACATTTTAAAACCAAAAATTGTAGGGAACCGTGTAAAAATGCATACATTGCTGGTTTTTCTGGCTATTATTGGTGGGATGCAATTATTCGGTATCTTAGGGATCATTTATGGGCCTTTGATTGTCACCTGTTTTTTAACCCTGGTTGATATATATCATGAAAACTATCAAAAGATGGTGGAGCCGGTTGGTAGTGTTTTTTCAGGTTAGATAAAGAGTGTTCGAGGTTTTTACTTCGGTGTAAAATACGGGGGTGTTACCTATCGATTTTTAAAATTACTTTTTTATGGTTGAAAGAGAATGAATATGCAAGACATACCAGTGATAGAGATGGAAACAAAAGTCAGTATTGAAAGCGAGATGAAGAAGTCCTATCTCGAATATGCGATGAGTGTTATTATCGGTCGGGCACTGCCGGATGTACGCGATGGTCTGAAACCGGTTCACCGAAGGGTTCTCTATGCCATGCGGGAACTGAAAAACGATTGGAACAAACCATATAAAAAGTCGGCTCGTATTGTTGGTGATGTTATCGGTAAATATCATCCACATGGAGATACAGCAGTATACGATACCATCGTTCGCATGGCACAGGACTTTTCTCTTCGATATCCGTTTGTCGATGGACAGGGTAATTTTGGTTCTGTTGACGGGGATTCGGCGGCTGCAATGCGATATACAGAAATTCGAATGATGCGGCTAGCCCATGAAATGCTTGAGGATCTGGACAAGGAAACAGTACCCTTTATTTCAAACTATGATGAATCCCTGACAGAACCAGCCGTTCTTCCAGCCAAGATTCCAGCTCTTTTGGTAAATGGCTCATCTGGAATTGCTGTTGGTATGGCAACCAACATTCCACCTCATAATCTGACCGAAGTCATCAATGCCATAACCGTTCTTATCGATAGACCGGATATCACATGGCAGGAGTTGCTTGAATACATCCCTGGTCCGGATTTTCCAACAGCAGGAATCATATATGGCACCAGGGGCATTCATGAAGCATATAAAACCGGACGTGGAATTATCCGTATCCGTGCCAAGGTGGAGGTTGAGAAGGAACGGCAGACCGAATCAGAGACGATCGTGATAACAGAGTTGCCTTACCAGGTAAACAAAGCCAAGCTTATAGAAACAATAGCACTATTGATACGAGACAAGCAGATTGAGGGGGTAAGATATGTACGGGATGAGTCAGACCGTCATGGGATGCGAATCGCAATCGGTCTGAAGAAAGATCAATTTGCAGAAGTAATCATCAATAAGCTCTATAAGCATACGCGGTTGGAAACTAGTTTTGGAATTATTTTTCTTGCTGTAGTGAACAATCGTCCCGAGATTCTTTCATTGAAAGAGGTCCTCCAGCATTTTATTCTGCATCGCAAGGAAATCATCATAAAAAGAACCCAGTTTGAACTAGCTAAAGCAGAAGCAAGAGCACATATATTGGAAGGCCTGAAGATTGCGCTTGATAATCTGGATGATGTGGTTGCATTAATCCGGGGATCAAAATCGCCTCAGGAAGCCAAAACCGGTCTAATGCAACGGTTTGCCCTTTCTGAAATTCAGGCCCAGGCGATACTGGAGATGCGTCTCCAACGGTTAACCGGTCTTGAGCAGGAGAAAATTTTAGAAGAATACAAGGCCGTGCTTAAGGATATTCAACGCTACAAAGAGATACTTGCCAGCGATCAGTTGGTAGTGGATATTTATAAATCTGAACTTTCTCAAATTAAAGATGATTTTGGGGATGCCAGAAGGACGGAGATTGCAGAGTCTACAAAAGAGATTACTTTGGCAGATATGATTGCTGAAGAAGATATGGTTGTTACCATTACAAAGAGCGGCTATATCAAAAGAAATCCCATTACTCTTTATCAGCAGCAAAATCGCGGTGGCAAAGGAAAAACCGCAATGAGCACAAAAGATGAGGATTTTGTCGAGCATTTGTTTGTTGCTTCGACACATCATAATTTCCTGTTTTTTACCAATAACGGCAAAGTCTATTGGTGTAAGGTTTATGATATTCCGCAAGCCGGTCGTTCCACCAGAGGGAAGGCAATTGTCAATCTGCTTGATTTTGATCAAAATGAAAAACTGACAACGGTTTTGGCTGTATCCAAATTTGAGCCCGGATATCATATCATGATGGCGACAAGAAATGGTACGGTGAAAAAAACCGATCTCATGTCATACAGCAGACCACGAGCTGGTGGAATCATTGCCTTGAACCTTGCTGAAGGAGATGAGTTGATTTCAGCCAGGGTCACGGATGGAACCATGAATGTTTTCCTCTGTACGGCCAATGGGAAATCGATTCGGTTTCTGGAATCAGATATCCGGCCTTCCGGAAGGAATGCCAGGGGGGTCAGAGGGATTCGGCTGGCCCAGAATGATCGGCTCATTGGTATGGAAGTGTTGAGTCATGGCCAGACCCTTTTCGCGGTAACAGAAAACGGATTTGGAAAACGAACATCCATTGATGAGTATCCGGTTCAGAAAAGAGGTGGTCAAGGTGTTATAACGATCAAAACAAGTGTTCGTAATGGAGAGGTCGTCGCAATTCTTCTGGTTGATGAAGATGATGATATTATGCTGATGGCAGATAGCGGTAAATTGATCCGGATGGCTGTAAAAGGGATTTCGGTGATCAGTCGCAACACACAAGGTGTAAAGTTGATCGGAATGGAAACTCATGAAAAGGTTGCCGGCGCAGCAAGGCTTGCTGAGAAGGAAGAAGATGAATAATGGATCATATGGATGTTGATTTTCAAAATATAAAAATCGGTGTTGTCGGTGGAGGGTCATGGGGAACAGCCCTTGCCAATCATCTGGCTGGAAAAGGATATATTATTGACCTCTGGGTTTATGAGATCCAGGTGAAAGATCAGATTCAGGAACATCGCGAGAACAAGGTTTTTCTTCCCAATATTACACTTTCAAAAAACATATCCGTATCGAATGATTTCGATTCGGTTGCATACGGGAAGGATCTCCTTTTGGTTGTTGTGCCTTCCCATCTCATGAGAGAGACGATGAAAAAACTGGTGGAACGGGTACCGGACAAAACTATTTTTGTATCTGCTTCAAAGGGCATTGAAAACAAGACACACCTGACGATGTCCGGTGTGTTAAAAGAGGTTTTTTCAGACCGATCTGAAGAAAAGTTTGCCGTGCTGTCTGGTCCCAGCTTTGCACGGGAAGTTGCCTGTGGTGTTCCAACTCTTGTAACCGTAGCGGCAAAGGATCAGACGGTTGCTGAGTTTGTTCAGCATGTTTTTGCAACACCAACCTTTCGTGTGTATACCATTGATGATATGATTGGTGTTGAACTGGGTGGAGCCGTAAAAAATGTGATTGCAATCGCATCTGGTATTGTGGATGGATTGGGACTGGGACTGAATACCCGTGCTGCTTTGATTACCAGAGGATTGACGGAAATACGGCGACTGGGTTTGCGGCTTGGTGCCAGAGCTGAGACATTTTCGGGCCTTGCCGGGGTTGGAGATTTGATGCTTACTTGTACAGGAGATTTAAGCCGCAATCATTTCGTGGGAAAACAGATCGGACAGGGAAAACAATTGAAGGAAATTTTAGCTGAAATGCAGATGATAGCCGAAGGCATTAAGACAGCAAAATCTGTTTACAATCTATCCAGAAAGCTGGCGGTTGAAATGCCGATATCCCATGAAGTGTACCGGGTTCTGTATGAGGATCGATCTCCAGCAGATGCAGTGTATCGTTTAATGACAAGAAGTCTGAAAAATGAATTTGATGAAGTCTGAATATGTTTACTAAACATGGGAAAAAACCAAACGCATAAAGGGGATGGTCACCGGAATCGACTCAGAGAGAAATTTATTGAATCCGGTTTGTCCGGTTTTCACGATTATGAAATTATAGAATTGCTTCTCACCCTTGCCACACCCCGAAAAGACTGCAAGGACGCAGCCAAAAAAGCATTAGAAAAATTTAAAACATTGCCAGGTGTTTTAGAAGCTTCAAGAGATGAGCTTTTATCCGTAGAGGGAATTGGACCGAAAAACATGTTCGGTATCAAACTGATAAAGGCGATCTCAGATAGATTTTTTGAAAAAAAATTACTGGGAAAGGAATTGATTCAAAACTCACAAGATCTTTTTAATTATCTGTATCAAACATTACGAGATAAATCACAGGAGTGCTTTTCTATTATTTTTTTGGATGCCAAAAACAAGGTGATTGGTTCAAAGATTCTTTTCAAAGGCACATTGACCGAGAGCGCTGTCTACTCTCGTGAAGTGGTGAGGGTTGCCCTTGAACAAAGGGCTGCTGCACTTATTTTTGCTCACAATCATCCATCCGGTGATCCGGAACCTTCGAAGGTCGATGTTCATATCACCAAAAGGTTGCTGTTTGCGTGTAAGGTAGTGGGGATAACGGTGCATGAACATATCATTATTGGTGATAACCGGTATTTCAGCTTTGCAGATCAGGGCCATATTCACCGCATGAATGATGAGTATGAAAGCAAACTGTAGTTTCGCTGTAAAAAGCAATTGAAATGAAAGATAATTCAAACAAAGAAATTCCAGCATGTTTTGGAAAACTCGCAATTGTATTTCCAAAAGGTGAAGATGGGTTACGGCATAGTCCAGAATCATGTATGCCATGTTTTTTAAAAATAAAGTGTATTCAATCTGCAATGGACGAATTGGATGGCCTAAAGGTAAAAGAAGAGCAAGCGGACAGAGCATACGAATCCGGACTGATCGGGTTTTTCGAGAGATGGTCCAGAAAAAAAGACATTAACCGAAAAATCCAGATCAAGATAAAAGAAGGCCGGTAGGCATTTAAATATTGTTAAAAAATAAGCTTAAATTAGGAGAGGTAACATGAAAAAATTGACTGTTGAGGATCTTGAACTTGCCGGCAAGCGTG
>CAYTGW010000001.1:69629-86060 GCA_964437395.1 uncultured Desulfocicer sp. | reverse complement strand
CCATGGCGAATCTGGAAAAAGATATGAAACAACAACTCGGAATTAGAGATAAATTCAAAAAAACCATTGCGCAAATGCTGGTTGATTGACATGAAATTTATAGACATTAAAAACCTGGATGAACGTTCCGGTTCTCAACTTTCAGAAAATGATAAATTTTCCTTCCGTTGCCATCCGGATCTCACCTGTTTTAATCAATGTTGCAGGAACCTGAATCTGTATCTATACCCATACGATGTCATTCGTTTGAAAAATCATCTTCATATAACCTCGGATCAGTTTCTAGACCGTTTTGTTGATATTGTTTTACGGCCGGGGAATCATTTTCCATCTGTTTTGTTAAAAATGTCCGAAACTGAAGAACGGACATGTCCTTATTTAAAAGCCAAAGGGTGTTCCGTATATCCGGATCGACCGGACTCATGCCGCACCTTCCCTTTGGAGCAGGGGATTCTATCTTCTGTTGGAAATTCGAAACCCCAAAAACTCATTCACTTTTTCCGTCCTCCGGATTTCTGCCTTGGCCGGCATGAACATCAACAGCTAACACCGTATGAATGGGCTATTGATCAGGATGCAGTCGAATATAATAAAATGACGGCTGAGTGGGCCCAGATAAAAAAATTGTTCCAGAATAACCCCTGGGGGCAAGAAGGCCCTGACGGAAAGCAGGGGAAAATGGCTTTCATGTCCACTTACAATATGGATGAATTTCGAAATTTCGTTTTCCAAAGCAGCTTTCTAAGGCGGTATAAGGTAAAAACCCAACTACTAAAGCAGATTCAAGAAGATGAAGTCTGTTTGATGAAATTTGGATTTTCATGGGTAAAGTTTTACTTGTTTGGAATAAAATCAAAGCAGATCCAAATACGATAACCAATGGAATTGAGAATTCTTTGCAGATCGTATCCGTTGTCCATGGCGTTGCAAGAATCAAACGATGAATCAAATGATTGACACCCAGCAACCATTGGCCTATAATTGATACCGAATAAAGCATCTCCTTACCATTATTTTTCCATAAAACCATTGATAAAATCCATGAATGAACCAGAAAATCAAAAAATTGCTGAGCTTTCCGCAAAAATAAAGTCCTTCCCGTCCCTTCCTTCTGTTGTGAGTCATGTCCTGAAAATCAAGGCTGATCCAAAAAGCACAGTTGAAGACCTGATCGATGCAATCCGACCAGATCTGGCACTCCACACTGCAATTCTGAAAATTTCGAACTCTGCTTTTTTCGGCCAGATGAGAAAGGTAAGTTCACTGAAACAGGCGCTTATGGTTATCGGATTTGCTGAAATCCAAAATATTGTATTATCCAAGGCTGTATTCAACAGTTTTAAAAAAATTCAATCAAACAGTGCCTTTCGGATTAATGAATTCTGGGAACACTCTTTTTTATGTGGTCTTGCCTCGAAAATTGTTTCAAATGACCTTTCCGAAGACAGCAATGATTTTTTCGTTGCCGGACTGATTCATGATATTGGAAAGCTTGTCCTTTTAATGGCAATGCCCCATGATTTTGAGATGATCGTTCATGAATCCGATCCATTTCCGATGAATACTGCAACCGCTGAGAAAAAAATAATCGGAATTACCCATGATCAAATCGGTATGAGTCTGCTGATTCGATGGATGTTTCCTGAAAATCTGATTAAGGCGGTTGGTTTTCATCATCAGCCGGAAAAGGCTGATGAAAATCGACTATTCCCTGTCATTGTTCATGTAGCCAATTTCCTCTCACATATTGTACAGAACCTTGAATATAAAGACAGAAGCAAGGAGGTTGAATTTTCCAAAATCATTCATACCGGTAAATTGAACGGCCTGGATCTGAACAAAAAAAAACTGAATCAGTATATAGAAGATATTACGGTCCAAAAAGAACAGGAAAAGGATATCCTTGAATTGTTTCTTTCCTGATGCTTCATGCTTCTGACTTTAATTGATCTATCTGAATCAATGAGTATTGCACTCATTAAAAAGTCTCAAACAACCCCTTCCGGCATCGGAAAAACCCTTTCTCCTCCAAGCACATAGCCTCCATCAAGACGAAGAACCGCGCCCGTCAGAAAAGGTGCATCGTTGATCATAAATAAAACAGCCTTAACAACATCCTCAATTTTTCCAATCCGGCCACAAAGGGTATGATCAAGAATCGCTTTTTTCTGATTATCTGTCAGAAGCCCCCATCCCCTGGTGTTTTCCCCATGCCGTGTTTCTATCATTCCAAGCATAATTTCATTTACTCTGATCTCTGGAGATCCAAGCCTGGCCCAGGTTTCGGTTAACAGGGAAATACCCCGGTTGGCAGCAGAATATCCTTCATTAAAAATAAGACTGGCCGGCCCGGATCTTCCAACAATCCCTGCAATGGAGGAAAAATTGATGATCAGCCCATTACCGGAATTTTTTAGATGAGGAAAGGCTGACTCAAATACCCACTGTTTTGCCCGAAGTGTTGTGGAAAGCTCAAGATCCCATTGATCTTGACGATACGGACCATGGACAACCGGCCAACCACCTCTCTCAATGTTGTTTATTAAAATATCCAGTCTGCCAAAATAACCGATAACCTTCTCCAATAATTTTGGAATACTGTCCAGGTCCAAAAGATTCACCTTTAAAATAAGGTGCCCCTCACCAACAGATTGGAAATCCGCTTTCATTTCTTCAAGACTGTCTTCCCAATCATAATAAGTCAGGGCAACTCGTATCCCTTGCTTTGCAAGGGCAAGCCCGATACCCTTGCCAATTCCTCTGATCGCTCCCAATACCAAGGCCACCCTTTTTTCTTGCATGTTAAGCATCCTTCAACTAAAAAGCTTCTCCTTCAGCCACTCCAAACCAAATCTGAGTAAAGTGGTGTCACCGTGTAAAGATTCCAGTTGATCTGCATTCAGATCCAATCCATCAAGAAGTCCTTTTTCAAAAATATGGCTCTTAAAATTATCAAGATCATAACATACCATATGAAAAAGATGTCTCGACTTTATATCCAATGACCCTGGTTTCCGTTGATTTTTTAAGCTGATAATCTCCATAAGAAGATCGTTTATCTCATTATAAATAAGCAACTCTTGTGTCTGTATCCAATCCCTGATGACCATTTTTTTGTTTTGCCGGAATCCCTGACAATGGGATTCCTTAATCAATGCCCAGTGCTGTGTAATCTGCCCTGTTTCTCGCGAACGGGATATTAGCCTTGCAAGAGGATACGTCCGGCAAGATCCAGGCCTGTCTTTGTACACACGACAACCATCTGCTGTAACAAAAGGGCAGATAAGATCTTTCTGATCTGCCGGTTTTAGCGTCACAACCGGAAGTCCGGATTCCGGCCCGGTATGATTCATGGTATATTCTTTTAAGAATTGAGTTGATGTCATTCCAAGGGCGGTTTTCAGACGCAATATATCGTATGGCGTTAAAAATTGATTCAAATCCCGGCAGCACTCATTGAAGCAGGGCACTTCTTTGTTACAGGAAAACTGAAAGGTATCATCAAGACATACTGGAGTCATTTCATCGTTCATTTTATTCCTTCTCTATTGCATATTCAATAATCTTTTGATACATATCCTTTCAATTTGAAAAGCTCTAAGGTCTCTGTTCATTATTTGTTACCACTGACATCAAAAAAAATCCATTATTATAAAACTGCTGCTGATTAAGTTTCGTTATGGATTTGATGCATGGCCCTCGATAGTGGAACCCAAAAAAAACGACAACCGTTTCCGAATTCCACTATATATTGTTATTAAAAAAAAATTTATACTACATATTGGAATAAAACTGGATCCCTTGCAATTGCTTATAATCTGTGGATTTTAGTTGCGCAAAAGTTCTTGACAAGCATTTTTTCGGATGGTAGTTTAGCGCTTTGTTTTAGATTGTTATTGGGTTCATGCATTAAGGAATAGTTTAATCAATCAATAGGTTATAATATTCTTTCATATACGCAGATTTAAACGGATTCACTACGTTTTTTATAAATCATATGCATAAATATCTTTAGAAAATAATCATATTCAAACCCTGAAAAGAATTTTTTCGGGTCACTGTTGCGAAGGGGGGTGCAAAGAAACGTCAAGTTCCACCGAAACTAATCGATTAAAGTTGAAGTTATACTCATTACAACGCAATACTTAGGAGGTATATCAATGCCAAGCTTTGTAATTACTGAAAAATGTGACGGATGCAAAGGCGGGGACAAAACAGCATGTATGTACATTTGCCCCAATGATCTCATGGTGTTAGATCCCAATGCGATGAAGGCGTATAATCAAGAGCCGGATCAGTGCTGGGAATGCTTTTCTTGTGTAAAAATCTGCCCCACCCAGGCAATTGAAGTCAGAGGATACTCAGACTTTGTGCCGATGGGAAGCAGCATTATGCCGATGATGGGTACCGAGGATGTTATGTGGACCTGTAAATTCAGAAACGGACTCGTGAAACGATTTAAGTTCCCCATTCGAACCACTCCTGAAGGCGCTGCAAATGCGTATCCGAATCTGAAAGGCAAAGACCTTAATTCCGGACTGCTTTCAACAGAAGAAGCCGACGGTTATAAGCTGGTCAAACCGCTTGCAACTGTTTAAGCTGGAAGATGTCTTTACAACTGGATTCGAAAACTGATTGAATGATGAAATTACATCTATATAGAAGGAGGATATAACATGGCATTACCAAATAGACCTTTGGGTGAAACTAAAGCCGTAAGAGATCCGCAAGTTGAAGAGCGCGAGGTTGATATTCTTATCGTGGGTGGCGGTATGGCTGCTTGCGGTACTGCATTTGAAGTCAAAAAATGGGCTTCGGACGATACTAAAATTTTGCTTTGCGACAAAGCTGCCATGGAAAGAAGCGGTGCTGTTGCGCAAGGCCTGTCCGCTATCAATACCTATGTTGGCGAGAATAGTCCTGATGATTACGTACGCATGGTACGTAACGACCTTATGGGTATTGTTCGTGAAGACCTGATTTTCGACCTCGGCCGTCACGTTGATGACTCTGTTCATCTGTTCGAAGAATGGGGACTCCCGATATGGAAAAAAGGCGAAGATGGGCATAACCAGGATGGCAAAAAAGGCCAGAAAATGGGAACCCTGAAATCCGGAGCCAAACCGGTTCGTACTGGTAAATGGCAGATCATGATCAATGGTGAGTCTTACAAAAGAATCGTAGCCGAAGCTGCCAAACTGGCTCTTGGTGAAAAAAACATTCTTGAGCGTTGTTTCATCGTTGAACTGCTGACCGATGCCAAAAATCCGAAACAGATTGCTGGTGCTGTTGGTTTTTCCGTACGTGAAAACAAAGTATATATTATCAAATGCAAAACCATGATGATTGCATGTGGTGGTGCTGTAAATATTTATCAGCCCCGTTCCGTTGGTGAAGGAAAAGGACGTGCATGGTATCCGGTATGGAATGCAGGTTCTACCTATACCATGGCTCTTCGTGCCGGCGCAGAACTCTCCATGATGGAAAACCGTTTCACCCCAGCTCGTTTTAAAGATGGATACGGCCCTGTTGGTGCATGGTTCCTGCTGTTCAAGGCCAAAACCCTGAATGGTCTGGGTGAAGCCTTTGCTGGCAGTGATGCCGCTAAAGCAGAGCTTCAAAAATATGCTCCATACGGAACAGCCGCCATCACACCAACCTGTCTCCGTAACCACTTGATGCTGTTTGAAATGAAAGAAGGCCGAGGTCCGATCATCATGGACACCGTATCCGCTCTGGCAGCACTTGGCAAAACCATGGACAAAAAAGAGCTGAAACATCTTGAGTCCGAAGCATGGGAAGACTTCCTTGACATGACCTGTGGTCAGGCTAATTTGTGGTGCGCTCAAAACTGTGAGCCGGAAAAGAAAAACTCAGAAGTCATGCCGACCGAACCGTACCTGCTTGGATCTCACTCCGGCTGCTGCGGTATCTGGACATCCGGTCCGGACGAAGACTGGGTTCCGGCCAGCTACAAATGGGGCGATGCCGGCAAGGTATACAACCGTATGACCACCGTTGTCGGTCTGTTCACTTCTGGTGATGGTGTTGCCTGCTCCGGCCATAAATTCTCTTCTGGTTCTCATGCTGAAGGCCGCATTGTTGCAAAAGAAATGGTTAAGTTTGTACGCGACCATGCTGGTTTCAAACCGACCATTAAAGAGACCAAAGAAGAACTGGTCAACCTGGTTTACAAACCGGTTCGCACATATCTTGACAATTGTAATTACACAACTGCTCATGACATCAACCCGGCTTACATCAAACCTTCCGGAATGGCGCTGCGTCTGATGAAAGCCACCCATGAGTATGGTGCTGGTACCGCTACCTACTATCAGACTTCAAGCAAATCCCTTGAGATCGTTATCGAGCTCCTGGAAACCATGCGCGAAGACAGTGAAAAACTGGCTGCCGGTGACCTGCATGAACTGATGAGAGCATGGGAAATCTACCATCGTCTCTACACTGTAGAGGCTCATCTCCGTCACATTCAGTTCAGGAAAGAAACCCGTTATCCGGGATTCTACTATCAAGCAGATTATCCTGGACAGGATGATACTAACTGGTTCTGCTTCACGAACTCTACATACGACAAAGCCACCAACAAGTGGAGTTTGAAAAAGGTTGATTACCATAAGATTATTCCCTGATACACAGAACCTGTTGGGAACATGAATCGTCAATAGCATCTACCTCCAGGCACCTTCGGGTTCCTGGAGGTTTTTATTAACTACCGAAGATTTCCGGATTGACTCCAATGTTCGGCGATATCCAAGGCAAATTCAATCGTGGCAGAATGCCTAAGGGTTTTATCTGGTTTTTGGATTAATAAAATTCTTACGGATTTTGACACATCTGCCAGAGGGATATCGCCCCAATGGAAGACGTCCTGAAATAACCACACACTTATATAATTTTTTGACTAATTGATAATTTTATGCACGGAGGGATAGCATGACAACAGACAACGCAGCCCCTGCTAGCGGAAGCATATTGGTAGTCGGAGGAGGGATCAGTGGACTGACAGCAACCCTCGAAGCTGCCGAAGTCGGATACGAAGTGTTCCTGGTCGAAAAAAATCCATACCTTGGCGGAAGGGTTTCACAACTTAATCAATATTTTCCAAAGCTGTGTCCACCTTCCTGCGGTCTTGAAATCAATTTCAAACGGATCAAAGACAATCCAAGAGTAAAAATTTTTACACTCGCCGACGTGGAAAAAGTATCCGGGGTACCTGGTAATTATGATGTTACCATTAAATTGAATCCGCGCTACGTAAATGAAAATTGTACCGCTTGCGGTGCATGTGCCGAAGCTTGTCAGACCGAAATTGCAAATGAATTCAATTTCGGAATGGACAAAACCAAAGCGGCTTATCTGCCGCATAACATGGCTTTTCCGACACGGTATACCATTTCTCCCCAAATCAAGGGAACAGATGATGCTAAAAAATGCCAGGAAGCTTGCAAGTACGACGCCATAGATTTGGATATGGAACCGAAAGCATTGACTTTGAAGGTCGGCTCTGTAATCTGGGCTACCGGCTGGGAACCCTATGATGCAACCCGCATCGACAATCTGGGATTCGGCCAATACCAAAACATTATTACCAACATGATGATGGAGCGCCTTGCAGCTCCAAACGGACCGACAAAAGGCAAAATTCTGCGTCCTTCTGATAACAAGGAACCGGAAACCATCGCCTTTGTACAATGTGCTGGATCAAGAGATGAAAATCACTTGCCATATTGCTCCTATATTTGCTGCATGGCCTCCCTCAAACAGGCTACCTATATACGGGAACGATATCCAGAGGCAAAAATTTATATCTTCTACATTGATCTGAGAACTCAAGGTAACCGATATGAAAAATTTTATAAAAAAATCAAAGAAGATAAAAATATTTTTTTGATCAAAGGCAAGGTTGCTGAGGTTAATGAAGAAGAAGGAACTGGAAATATTACCGTTATTGCTGAAAATGCAGTTACCGGGGAAAAAGTCAAACAAACCGTTAATATGGTGGTTCTGGCAACCGGTATGCAACCCACTGCAGCAAATACCAAACTTCCTGCTGATCTGAAATGCACGGAAGATGGTTTTATTCTGAATGACTTTTCAAAAGGCGGCATGTTTGCAGCAGGTTGTGCCAATAAGCCGGCAGATGTAGTCTCATCCAACCAGAATGCAACCGGTATGGCTCTTAAAGCGATTCAAACCCTGGTGAAGAGGTAGGAGGTTAACCATGGATAAAAAATATGGTGTGTATATCTGCACAGGCTGTGGAATCGGTGATGCACTCGATATAAAGGACTTGTGCGGTGTACCGGAAGAAAAAGGTCTACCGGTCCAGACTCATCCATTCCTGTGCGGTAAAGAAGGAATTGGCCTGATCAAGAAGGATATTGCAGAAAAAGGTACCAATACGATGGTTATTGGAGCTTGTTCCCGCCGGGTCAACTTTGATGTTTTTAAATTTGACGGCTGCATTGTAGAACGGGTTAATTTGAGAGAGCAGGTTGTCTGGTCTCATCCGCGTTCCGTGTATCCAGCCCTTACGGAAGAACAAAAAGGCAGTTCAGCACATTGTGATCGTGTTCAGATGCTGGCTGCAGATTACCTGAAAATGGGTATGGCCAGGGTGGAAAAGGTCATGCTTCCGGAAGCTTATAAGTTGGAAGCATTTACCCGTAAAATTCTGGTTATCGGTGGTGGCATCACCGGAATGTCTTCGGCTCTGGATGCAGCAGCAGCCGGTTATGAAGTTACCATTGTTGAAAAAGAAGCTGTTCTTGGCGGATATGCGGCAAAGGTACGCAAACAGCTTCCGATTGAATGGCCATTTCAAAACCTGATTTCTCCAATTGTCGGAGATAAAATCAGATCCGTTCAAGCCAATCCCAAGATAACGGTAAAAACCGGTACAATCGTTGCCCGTATTGCAGGTGAGCCTGGTAACTTTACGGTCACTTTGAAAAAACCAGGTGAAAAAATTGAATTTGACGTTCCTTTCCCATTGCCGAAAGAAATGAAAGTAGATGCAAATGGAAAGGAATATGATGTCGAGAAGCTCGCTGAACTTTATAAGGAATACAATCAGGGGAAAACAGACATCCTTCAATTTGATCCAAATGGCGAAAAATTCGGTGCCGTGATCCTGGCTGCCGGCTGGCGACCGGACAATATTGAAGGCGACGCCTTTGCACACTTGGGTCTCGGTAAAACCCCGGATGTTGTGACCAATGCCCAGTTTGAAGAAATCGCAGCAAAAGGAAAAATCAAACGCCCGTCTGACGGTAAAGAAGCCAAAAATGTTGTCTTCATCCAGAGCCCTGGTGAAAATGATGATTCCGATTTTAATTACTGCGGTGCAGTAACCAGTATGGTTTCGTTGAAACAGGCCAAATATGTCCGGGAAGATTATGCTGATGGGAAAGTCTATGTGATTTATCAACATATGCGAACCCCCGGACTCCAGGAAAATTTTTATAAAGCTATTCAACAGGATGAAGGAATTTTTCTGACCAAGGGAACCATTGCAAGTGTTTCCAAAAATGGCGGCAGACTGATCGTAGAAGCCGACAACACTCTTCTTGGAGAAAAAATCCAGATCAAGGCGGATATGGTGGTTCTGGCTGCGGGTATGGTTCCGGTAACCAAAGACGACCCGGTTATCAACCTTGCCTATCGTCAGGGTCCTGGTTTCCGTGATAATGCCTTGTTTGATCAATACGCAGATTCCAATTTTATCTGTTTTCCTTATGAAACGCAGCGTACCGGTGTTTATGCTGCCGGCTGTATCCGCCGCAGCATGACCATGGAAGAATCCATGGAAGATGCAGCCGGTGCGGCCTTGAAAGCGATTCAGTGTATTGAATCTTCAAACCGCGGTGTTGCCGTGCATCCAAGATCCGGAGATTTGACCTTCCCGGATTTCTTCTTCCAGAGATGTACTCAATGTAAACGCTGCACAGAAGAATGCCCGTTTGGTGCTCTGGATGATGATGAAAAAGGAACACCCAAGCCCAATTCGAGTCGTTGCCGCCGATGCGGTACCTGTATGGGTGCCTGTCCGGAAAGAATTATCGGTTTTGCGGATTACAACATCGACAGTATCGGTTCCCAGGTGAAAGCCATTGGTGTACCCTCTGAAGATGACTTTGATGAACCGCCTTTCCGTATTCTCGGACTGGTGTGCGAAAATGATGCTTATCCTGCCATTGATATTGCCGGCATGAACAAGCTTCATTTTTCTGCTGATGTCCGGCTGATTCCGGTACGATGCCTTGGATCCGTAAATGTGATCTGGATCAAGGATGCTCTGGCGCAAGGTATGGACGGAGTATTCCTCCTTGGATGCAAACACGGGGATGACTATCAGTGTCACTTTGTCAAGGGCAGTGAACTGGCTGATATCCGAATGAAGAAAATCGGTGATGCTCTCTCCAGTCTCGCACTTGAACAGGAAAGGGTTGCTCAGTTCCAGGTGGCCATTGACGAATATGACAAAATTCCGCAAATCATCAACAAATTTGTGGAAGAGGTTGAAGCTCTTGGCCCGAATCCTTTTAAAGGATTCTAGCCCTGCCGCGTCTGTATTACAGACTTGGTTTGCTTTTACGCTTTTACTGCCATGAATAGGAGGTATTATTATGGCTGAAAAATATTTAATTGAGCCTGATTCAAATTTTATTAAAGAAGTGATGAGTCAGGGAGGTGAGAGCCTCAAAAAATGTTACCAATGTGCAACCTGCTCGGTGGCCTGTACTATCTCCCCGGATAACAAACCGTTTCCAAGAAAAGAGATGATTGCAGCCTCCTGGGGCCTGAAAGACAGGCTGGTGTCAAATCATGATATCTGGCTATGCCATCAATGCGGTGATTGTTCCGCACTTTGCCCGCGTGATGCAAAACCCGGTGATGTGATTGCAGCGATCCGTTCGTATGCCATTAAAGAGTATGCATCACCAAAATTCATGGGAAATCTGATAAACGATCCAAAAAAACTGCCGATCCTGTTTGCAATCCCCACGATGATTTTTATTGCTCTGGGCCTTGTAACCGGTCTGCTTGATTTTTCTCCGGACGGTGATCAAGTTGTCCACAGTCATTTCTTTTCCACATGGCTGGTGGACATGATTTTCGTTCCTCTGGCCGGTTTTGTCGTTGCTGTTTTCGCTCTTGGATTAAAACGATTTATCGCAGACATCCATCAAAATGCACTTCTTTCCGGTAAAACCAAAAAAGAAACCATTGATCCGAAAGAATTTATTCAAGCTCTGATTGCCATCGTTCCGAACATTCTGAAGCATAAAAAATTTTCAGACTGTACTGAAAACCGAGAGCGCTCAACATCCCATATGATGGTACTGTTTTCATTTATCGCACTTTTTATTGTAACCAACATATTCTTTGTTGTGCTCTATGTTTTCCAAATCCATGGACCGTATTCTCAATTTAATCCGGTAAAATGGCTTGCTAATATCGGTGGTGTAGCGCTTGTGATTGGTGCACTTTTAATGATCAAGGAAAGAATGGCCAAAACCAATCAGGTCAGTAGTTACAAAGACTGGTATCTGTTAGGTCTGGTTCTTGGACTGGGTGTAACCGGAATGTTGACAGAAATGACCCGCCTTGCGGATGCAGCATTTCTATCTTACGCACTGTACTTCATTCACCTGATTTTTGTATTCAACTTGTTTGCATTCCTGCCGTTCTCCAAACTGGCTCATCTGGTTTACAGAACGGTTGCTCTGGCTTATGACGAATGGGCGGAAAGAGATAAAAAGACAGCAACCGCATAGAAACGCATAAAGCACTATATTATCATGATTACGAAAAACGGGAAGGCTGAAAAGTCTTCCCGTTTTCTGTTTCATTCAGCATTCAACTAAATGCCAAAGAACAGTTTGATCTTTTGGATCAATTTCTGGGAATCCGTCCCCATCTCAACCGACTCTTCAAAATTCATTGCATCCTTCTTCTGTCGCTCAATAACTGCTTTCCCGATCTGTTCAGAAATCACCGCATTGGAATTCATCACGGTAGAAAATGCGTTTTTATCCACAACAATCAAGGATGTATCTTCAGTAGCCTGAATGGTTGCACTGCGTTTTTCACCGGTCAAAAGACTGATTTCACCAAAAAAACCTCCTTTGTTAAACTTGGACAATATCATTGCCTGCTGCCGGCGTCCGCTTCGAGTGGCCTCACACGAACCAGAAAGAACGATATACATGGAATCCCCTTCTTCCCCTTCCTGAACAACAAACTCACCCTCGCCATAGGTTTCAATATGTACTTTTTGGGCCAGATCTGCCCGGTCTGCATCGGAAAGAGGAGATAAGATCGGAATACTTTCAAACATTTTTTGTATTTCCTCTTTCATTGCATTTTGATTCGTTTTATTAAATTCCCGTTCAATGTGAGCATGTTGAATATCACGAACCGGATATGGAATGCGAATATGATTTCTTCTCAGGGCATACCAGAGCTGATTGTTAATTTCCGATTTAAGCTGTGGTTCAAAGGAATAGTTGTTATGCCAGAAACGAATTTCATATCGAATGGAAAAATCGGAAAAATCAATCAACCGGATGTTGACTTTCGGCTGTCTTAATACTTTGGAATTCTGTTCCAAGACTTGGGTAATAACCTTCTTCACCTTGTTTGGAGGAACACTGTAGTCAAGGCCAATCACCAGGCTAGCAATCTTCTTCCGATTGGGTCTGGAATAATTACTGAACGTGCTGGATGCAAGCACAGAGTTGGGAATATAAACCAGTATTCTTTCGCGGGTTAGGATCTGAGTGGATTTCCATGAAATTCCGATTACAGTACCTTCATACCCTTTAAACCGAATCCAGTCACCAATGGAAAACGGTCTCTCCGCCTGGATAATCAGGCCGGAAAACAGGTTGCTGAGCGTTGCCTGAGCAGCAAGACCGATAACAACCGTAAGAAGCGCTGATGTCGTCAACAAACTGGCCAGATCAATATCGCTTCGAGCACGAAGAACTACGAAAAATAAAATTGCAAATGTTAAAAACAAGATAAAATCCCGGGTAATTTTCGGAATTACATCCTGCTTCGTTCGAAATTTGGCAAGAACCTCGACTAAAAACCAAAAAACAAAACGTGCCACAGCCCATGATAAAATAATATCGGCTGTAATACCTGCATACCGGATCCATCCATTACTCCATTCATATCCTTCCAGAATTTGAATGGAAAACCGCAATGAAAAATAGGTGATAAAAAGTGTAAAGGGGATTTTCGGAAGCTTCTCTGCCTTTTTTGCAGCAATACTATAAAGGATCATTACAACAGCACTGAAAAGCGCAACCCAAGAAAAGTCCATCGTTCCAAATCCTCACCTGAATATATTGATCATCTGGGAAGAATGAGCTCCATTTCAAGCTCAGGATGTTACAACCAGAACAGCCGCCCCTTTTAGTAGCCGGATCAGTTTAATACTGATGTCTCCCAAAACGAATTCCTCTGCCTTGGACATGCTTTTCCGACCAATCACCACCATGTCATACTTCTGTTTTTGGTGTTGATCGAGAATGCCATCTGTAATCGTTGGATATTCATGCTCTGCAATCTGAATATCAATCTTGTCTTCGCGAAAACCGTTTTGAATCAGGATTGTTTTTGCCTTTTTAAGCATTTCATACATCCTGTCCGGTTGTTCTGCAGCAAATTTACGACCCATCAACTCTTCACTGGCAGATGATTTTCGCAGAATATGCAATAAATAAATACGCCACGTTTCAGGGCTTAACGGCATCCGAATGATAAACTCGATCACAGCCTTTGAACTCATCGAATCATTAAGTGCCACAAGTACTTTTTTTTCTTTCGTTTCCAAAATGGCCCCCATGTTAGAATGTTTTTTTAAGTGCATGCATTCAAATCTTCAATAATTTCATCCACAGACTCATAAAAAATCTCCGCACCAGAGGTAAAGTGCGATAGAATATTGTTTAAATCATTTGGTATATATGGATATAATTTTTTCAGGTTCATAAATCGCCATTTGTGAAGAATCGAAAAGTCCTCTGGCTTTGCAATCCCGTGCAACTCTTTATATATCAGCTCACCCTTGTCTTTCTGTTTCATGTTATAGAAACCTTTTCCAATCGTATACAGCAGAAGATTCCCCACACCCATGATATCCAGACTGAACGGATTTTCCACCAGCTTATGGTCATAATCAAAATCGATCCAAACGTAGTTGCCTGTTCCCTGTTCTATGATGATATGATCGTTTCTTACATCTCCGTGAGTAAATCCGTTCATATGTAGCAAATGCAAAGCATGAAGTGCAGGAATCAGCCTTTTCAGTATTCCTGGCAGTAGTTCGTAAAAATAGCGCTCATGCTCCATTTCAAGTGACTCGATATATACAAACAAATTTTTTCCCTGGACAATGTCCAGTACCCTTACATTATTTCCCTTTTCATCATGATAGGACGTTCCATGCATAAAATGAGGATGATCTTTTACAAGATTCAATACTGCCGCCTCTTTTTCAGGATGCCGGAAACACTGTATTCTGATCTCTCCTATATTTGTTTCAAAGGTTTCAAAGAAGGATAATTTGATAATCTTCCGCTCTTCCGTATCCAGGTCAACCACCTTCTTAACCCAGAATTTGGGTTCATCAAGCCCAAACCGCTCCTCCCGTTCGTGTCCCTTTACAAGGAAATTTTTACCGCCGACCTCGATAATATCCCCATAATCAATGGCAAAAATATCTGTAGTATCTGTAAAAATCCGATTGGCCATCCATTACTCCTGAATCACCCGCAGAGGAAGGGAATCCATTGCCAACTTTACCCTTTCAAGAAAATTTTTTAGGCCATTAATCTCAATAACAAGCCCCAGGTTCACACCGATAACACGCAGAGAATCAATATCTTCCTCATGGATAGCTCTTGATTCTCCCATATAAATCCGAATGACACCCAATATTGCTTTCCGAAATTTTATAGGTACGGACAACATGGAAACAATCCCTTCTGCCTTGGCCGCTTCCGGGTACTGAATGCTCTTCTCTTTCTGCATATCCTTGATAAAAACCGGTTTTCCAGTAACGATTGCAGAATATTTATCATCCACAAATAAAGGGCCTTTTTGAAGATATTCATCACTGATGCCAAAACTGCTTACCGTGAAAAGCTGTTTCTCCTTTTCATCCAGGAGCATGATGCAGCATCCCTTGGCATTAAACGTTTTTGTTGTTCCTTCTGCAAGATGTTTAATCAACAGATTCAGATCCTCATAAGTTGAAATTGCATGGCTGATGGCTTTAAATTCCTGCAAATAAAACTTTCTTTCCGGCTGTTCCATGAAATTGATCTCCTTGTTGAATTCCTGTTTTCATTTTTTACACAGTGCATATTATAAAGCATTCAGGCAGCGTCCTCAATAATCAATATTATCATCTTGACATAGAAAAAAACAATTGATAATTATCACTTTTTTATAATAAGGCGTATCATGTTCTGATTGCGTTGTGACATCAAAACGTCCCCAACAGAAATCATTGCTCTGAAGTTACACTGGTAAGCCTTTTTTTATGTTGATGATCATTGGAAAGGGAGTTCCCTTTATAAGACTAAAGAGAAAAAAGTTACAATAGAAATGCACAAAAGGAGAAAATTATGATTAAACCGCATGGTTCTGACAAACTCAACCCACTGTATGTTGCCGATGCCGCCAAACGTGACAAGCTGATCCAAGAGGCAAAGAGCCTTCCATCAATCCTTATCAGTTCAGCAGCAGCAGGAAACGCTGTAATGCTGGGCGGTGGTTACTTTAACCCCCTTACTGGCTACATGAATGTTGCCGATGCTATGAGCGTTGCAAAAGACATGAGGACCACCAGCGGCCTGTTCTGGCCCACCCCGGTACTGAACATGGTCGAAGACGCGTCCGCTATAAAAGGCGCCAAAAGAATTGCACTTAAGGATCCCAATGTTGCGGGAAATCCTGTGATCGCGATTCAGGATGTTAAAGCCATCGAAACCTTTACTGACGAACAGATGAAAACCATCACCAAAGCGGTATATGGAACAGATGATATGGAACATGTAGGTGTAAAAACCTTCAATACCGTTGGCAGAACCGTTATTTCCGGTCCTATCCTGGTCCTGAACTATTCCTATTTTGACAAAGAGTTTGCCGACACCTTCAGAACTGCTGTACAGATCCGTGAAGAGATGGGCAAACTGGGTTGGGAAAAAGTAGTTGCCTTCCAGACCCGCAACCCAATGCATCTGGCACATGAAGAGCTTTGCCGCATGGCCTATATTGATGAAAAAGCCGATGGTATCCTGATCCACATGCTGCTCGGCAAGCTGAAAAAAGGTGATATTCCTGCTGACGTCCGTGATGCCTGTATCCGTAAGATGGTTGAGGTTTATT
>CAYTGW010000001.1:0-69619 GCA_964437395.1 uncultured Desulfocicer sp. | reverse complement strand
TTCCGTCAAAACAGCGGTTGTACCAACTTGATCGTGGGCCGTGACCATGCCGGCGTTGGTGACTACTATGGTCCTTTTGATGCTCAGACTATTTTCGACAATATCTCCAAAAAAGACCTTCTGATTGATATCTACAGAGCGGATCACACAGCATATTCCAAAAAGCTGAACAAAGTCGTTATGATGAACCGGGTGCAAAACCACACCAAAGAAGACTTTGTTCTTCTTTCCGGAACCAAGGTTCGTGAAATGCTTGGCAAGGGTATCAAACCACCAAAAGAGTTCTCTCGACCAGAAGTTGCAGAAATTCTGATCAAATACTATGAGTCAACAGTAGAGTAATTAATTATGGTTTTCGGCTCTAAGCCAATCTGATAGAATTGAACAAAGCCCGCTCCTTTACTACAAGGAGCGGGCCTTTTTTTCCTTATTCCATGATCCAATGAGAGCAAACAGAATGATTACTGAATCTGGAATCGATTTTTTCATTTACAAAATTATGCATATCCGCTACTTTTTCTAATACAATCAGTTGCACACGAATCACTCAATACTTTTGAAACATGCAGCCAGAAAAATTATTGTCATAAGGGGGAAGTATGAACGATAGCGTTTATAAAATCATCGAACTTGTTGGAACAAGTAAAAACTCATGGGAAGAAGCCGCTGCCAATGCAGTTGAAACAGCTAGCAATACATTGATCAATATGAGGGTTGCTGAGGTAACCAAACTTGATATGAAAATTGAAAACGGGAAAGTTGTCGCATATCGTGCCAGAATTACCCTTTCAATAAAATATGACACCGGTGTGATGAAATGGTAACTGCACGTTAGCTGAATTCTTTTCACACATTAAGCTCAAACAGACAACAAAAGCCAGGTCTTAGCCAGGCTTTTGTTGTTTTTCAATGACGGAATGCTTTCCTTTGCTTCCAACAGTATGCTTTACTGATAGCTTAACCGCTGTGATTGATTTCCGGATGGTGGCCATAAATCTGCAACCATTGGATTGTTTTCCTTTTCCCGGCAAACAAGGGGCCGGTTCAACATCTTTTCATATAAGGACATATATTGACTGGCTGTCTTTTCATAGCAAAACCGCTTTTTGCTTTCCCTCATGATTCGGCTAATCTGACGGTCTTTTACGGCAATAGGCAACTGAAAAAAATTCATGCCCTGATCAATTGCCCATGATAAACCATCCGGATCATATGGTTTAAACAAAAAACCATTTCCCCTGCTGTTTGCAACATCCAGTTGAGAAACTGTATCACGTATCCCACCTGTTTCCCGTGCAATCGGCAATGAACCATATATTGATCCGATCATCTGCGATAAACCGCAGGGCTCATACCGGGAAGGCATCAATATGAAATCAGACGCTGCATAAGCAATACGAGACAATTGTTCATTAAAATCGCAGACCGCCACCCTGCTCGAGAGGTCATGAAACCGGACAATCTTATGGAAATGTTTCTGATATGGGCCATCGGCTACAAAAACGATTTCCAGATTCTGATCCCAATAACGGGAGACAATATTGTAAAGGATTCCTGATAAAAGCTCACACCCCTTCTGGATTGGATCCAGCCTTGACGGCCAGAAGAATAACGAAGCACCTGGATCGATTATCAGTCCCAATTCTTTCTGAAGATACAGCTTGTTGTTTTTCTTGCCATCCAAATGGCTTTCCGGAGAATATCCACAAATAAGAGATCTATCCTTTTCCGTGCCATATGAAGGGTCCGGTGCGTTCAGAATCCCTTCTGCACAACCCTCTGCCTTTTTATTGGATAGTTCACGCATCAATGCTTCGCTGACAACATCATGCTGTCGTGTTATGATTTCCTCTAAAAATGTGGGACTAACCGTATTCACAAAATGGGATGCAAAGATTCCGCTTACGAGATAGTCCAGAGGTATTTTGTCTCTGGTTTCCTTATAATCCCCCGGATAACTGCTGTAATACAGATTGCGCCAAAAAACCTCACTATTCAGACCGCTATCCTCAAGACGAGAAAGAAGGGTGTGTACGGTATGAATATTATGGATTGAAAACAAACATGGAATTTTCAGTTCACGGGCCATTGCCGGTATGAGACTCGTCATCCAGTCATTGCAATGAATCAGATCCGGCCTTATTTCAGGAACAATATGATGAATAACCTCTCTTTGAAAAGCAAGGGACATGCTGATAATTTCATGGTCAGATCCCGAATATACACGATTAACATGAAAAAAGGCACTATCCTTGGCCAGGTGTATTCTCTCAAGGGGGTCTTTTGGACGAATAAAATTCAATTTTTTTGGGGTATGCTGTGACTCCTGAATGTTAAATATTGTGCGATAATCCGGAAGGGCCAAATGGATATCTACACCCTTGTAATAGAGGGTATGAATTAACGCTGCCGACATATCACCCAACCCACCGGCCCTTGCCCTTCGGCAATTTGAACGAGTACCCATTTCATCCGGGAGATAACTCACCTCAGGGGTAACAATAAGCACACGTGGATTTTTTGAATTATGACTCATAACAAAGCCCTGAAACTTATTCGATTCGTAAAAAAATGACGAATTTCTGTTTTCAAGAATCAACATCTAACATTATGAAATATATCGACTTTTTATCAAATCCATTCTGATTCCGGCTTTTCCTGTAAATAAAAAATGCGGATTTAATTTTTTGACAATACTCTCCTTCCAGAATAGATTTTCAAGTTTTTCTAACCCTTATTTGAAAGAAATTCACTTCAGGATAGAAAGAAAATTGAATTCATAAAGCCCAATCATTTCACATCAAGGATATTATTCAGGGTTCCAAACTCATTAGGAGCCAATTTTTCATTGTTCGGATCTTCAACCCATTTGTCATCTGCCAGAAATTTGTACTGGTGGACTCCATAGCCAAGGGTTACTGTTTTTGACCAGACTCCATTACCCTCATTTTTCATTGGATGTTTGGATTTGTCCCAATCATTAAAATTACCGACCAGGGATACATTTTCAGCATCAGGTGCTACAAATTTAAAAGTTACTTTTTTCTGTTTCATGCTTTGTTTACTGCCACTCTTGGACATAATACCTCCTGTTAAATGATTTGTTTTCCATTCCAGTTTCCCGATGGCATCTGTATTTTTACGATATAAATACGAATTCAGAAACAGCAATACCGATGCCAATCAGGGCATGACTTAAATCAATCGTTATATCAATACGATAATAATATTATAGCCAGACTGCAACAAATTAAACTGTTAAAATTGTTTACATCCTGTAAAGACTCTAAAAACAATAACAACCCTTTTTGTTGATAACGTACGAGCCTTGAAAGAAGGCAGAGGCAGATATGTCTAAACTTTACCCTGTTACCTTTATATTATCAATTAAAAAAACCTCTCAAGGGGATTCCTGCTTTCCGGCAGCACGATCTGATAGCCCGGCCTGAAACAGAGAAGATTCATAGCCAAAAATCTCTTCATACTCTTCTTTTGTACCTGATCCTAATCCCATTGCACCAATATTGGCAAGAGTTAAAGGATAAGTCGGAATCAGCAGGTTTGCCATATTGTTGGTTTCTTCATCTGGACTGACCTTCACGATCACCCCGGGAACGATCCACGCTGCGACTGGAGTTATGGCTGTATCTGCAACAATCAATACAGCGTCTGTTGCAAGACCTGTTATCAAAGCAAGGGGTATAACAGGCAAAGAGGATCGTTTTGTAAACTCAGATCCGGCATATTTGTAATACCCAAGAGTGTGGTGTCTTGCCGGGCCATGGGCGCACCCTGTACACAAAGAAACGAATCCCAGTATAAAGCAAAAAAAAATAATGTTTCCCTTTGTTTTCATCATGGCCCATTTCTATTTTTGCAGAAGAGAAATGTTTATGATATAGTTGTCAGCCACTTTTTCCGGATCAAGATGAAGAATTTCAGCATATGACTTTAAAAAATTTCGAAGATAAATCAGGGATGGCAGGTTTTGAAAGTCATCATTCTCGATCGCTTTCAAAATCGATATGCTGATTCGAGCAACCTCAAAGATATCCTCCAGTTTAATTCCGATTGCTTGTCTCAGCTTTTTCAAGTCCTGGCCCGCAATCAGTTCTGTTTCCAGAATTTCCCTGGAAAGCTTCTGAATACTGCTCTCCCCGACTTTTTTTTTCACTTTTTTAAAAAAAGAATTTTTATCTACTGCATTGTGCGCCAGAAAAATCGGTATGGAGTTTTTATTAGAATCCCGAAACAGATCATCAGGATCAGCTTCTCCATTCTTAACAAGCTGATTGTTGTAATCCGACCGTTTTTTCTCATCCATTAACGTTTGAAATGCTTCCTCAATCTTTTTGAGCAGCGTTTCTCTCTCTGCTTCGGAAAACAAGGAATATGTACTCAAGGAATCTTCCCCATATACGGAAAGCGCTTCCTTGTATGCATGCCTAATCTCGAAAAAAGAGGCATTGACCGGAACCTCAAGAACTTCGTAATAATTCATTTTCTTATAATCGTTCATAACTGCCTAAGGTCTGCAGCGAAGAAGCTTCTCTATTTCCCAAAAACTGAAATTCAGAATAAAAATGTTTATTGCACACATTCTCAATTTTTTTATCCAGCTTAATTCCAACAGTCTTTCGAAATTGATTGATGACAAATTTAAACTTGAACTTCTGAAGTTCCTCAAGAAGTATTTTCCCCTTCTCCGGATCTTTTTCCATTAAGGAATCGATCACCTGTGATGTAACCTCAAGAGCATTCGAATTCATTTCAATATGCTGAGAATACAATTTGAAATCATTCTGGCCAAGAACCTGCTTCACCTTTCTGAAATAAAGCGCCTTAATGAATTTAAATGCATTTTCAACAGAGGTAGGCTCTGGCGTCAAGGTGATGATCCCTTCATAAGAAGACAGAAAAAAGTCAAGCGTGTTATAATTCGTCCCAGCTCCCAGGTCCAACAATATATATTCATAGGGAAGTTTCACCAGAGCATTGATAACCTTATTCTTTTGAGCGGCAGATAAATTTGCAATCTCCATGGAGCAGTTCACTGAACTGATAATGGAAAGATTATGAATGTTTGTAGGAACAACCACTTCGTTCAAATTTTTGACGGATTTATTTAAAAAAGCTTCCATCCCGATTTTAACATGGGTCATCCCTGTAAAGGTATGAAGATTTGCTCCTCCAAGATCTAGATCAACCAGTACGACCTGATTCCCCTGTTTGGCAAGTAAAACGCCTAAATTAGCTGCAATAAAGCTTTTTCCAATGCCCCCCTTGCCCCCTCCTATGGGATACATGCAAGACATGACAAAATACTCCGGTAATGAATAAAAGGTTAATGCCGATAAAGCGATGTCGGACGCCAAAAACAACGATGACTATTTTTCATGCGCATATTTTCCATACACTTTCCGATAGGACCTGCACGCAGGACAAAGATCTTCTTCCAGTCTCACCATCTGATATAAAATACCCTTCCCTTTTTCTCTACCCCTGGTACAGACCGGGCATGACTTTTTACAAAATTCAGCCATACGAATCGTCATTTTATTGTGTTTCATTTAAATTCTCCTCGCATCCTCTTCTATTATGCAATTTTAATAAAGTCAACGAATGAGTTTGTGCTGAATATTTTGTCAAAACTCTTGTGTATTAATCAAAGATGATGTATAGTCCTTGCTCAACAATATCAAGAAGATAAGCGTGTAGTCAGATCCACGGAATCCAATGGCGCAAGGAGGGTGAAATGAGTAAGACCATTTACGAAAAAATGACGGATAAAATCATGCTGACCGGATCAAAAATCATCCCCAGACTTTTTGAAATGATCACCAATACGGAAGAGGCTGAGCTTCTTATGGCCATGCCCGGTACACCGGAGCAATTGGCAGAAAAAACCAATCATCCGCTTGACAAGGTCGAGTCCCTTTGTAAAACCCTCTATCACAAAGGACTTGCCTTTAAATCATTCAAAGGGGGTGTAGTCGGATATAAAATGTGCCGGGACATGATTCAGTTTCATGATGCCACAATCCTTTGGGCGGAAGCATCCCGGGAATATCATGATTTATGGCAGCGCTTTATGGAAGAAGAGTGGCCTGGCTTTGCCCGGCTTGCCGAGCAATTTTTCCCCAAACCGTTTACAAGGGTTATACCGGTGCAGGAGTCCATTGATTCCGGAAAACAGCAGGTACTGGATGCCGACAGCGTAAACAAAATCATTGAATCTGCGGATACCGTGGCTTTAACCAAATGCACCTGTCGCGTTATTGCCCATAAATGCGATATGCCTCTTGAAGTATGCCTCCAGGTAAACAATGCCGCAAAATACTCCATTGACCGGGGGTCCGGCCGTGAGGTCACCAAGGAAGAGGCATTAAAAATTCTTCGAGAATGTGAAGAAAAAGGACTTGTTCACGTGACCATGAACAAGGCACATGTAGGCCACTTTATCTGCAATTGCTGCAACGATTGTTGCCAGGCACTCCCTTTGATTATCACGGAAGGGCTGAAAATCTGTGACCCGAGCCGATTTCAGGCAAGCATTGATCCGGATCTGTGTTCAGCCTGCGGAACCTGCCAGGAACGATGTTATTTCAGTGCCATTGAAACAAAAGGCACTCCGACCAATGGATCGGTCATGCAGGTCATCGCTGATAAATGCCTTGGCTGCGGGCTATGCAAGATTACCTGTCCGGAAGAAGCCATTACTATGGTAGAAGCAAGAGCAATTGACTTTATTCCTCAATGATCGACTGTTCGCAACTATTTTTATGGAACGGGATTGCTTTATTCATCGGAAACCTGAGGGATAACAGCACTCACCGGCATCATGCCATCCAACTATGCATCGCCCTGGATAAACCGTTTCTATTGATTCATGAATCCAAGTCCGGCTTATATCATGCGTCCATCATCGCTTCGGACATATTTCACCAGTTCCAAGGCGATGAAGACCGGCATATTCTGCTATTAATTGAACCCGAATCAACTGAAGGCCGCCATCTGAGCAGCACATATAGTGTGAAATCACCCTTAACCTTCCTTGAATCACTTTTTGATCCTCGCAAGGTGGATCAATTAACACGCCTGGCTGGTGACGGACAGTTGACCTGCGACATGGCAAAAAAAATCTGTACATATATCCTGTCGACCTTAGGGTTTGTAAAAAATGAGCCCGTTGTTATGGATTCGCGGATTCAGAACGCCTTGATGTTGATGCGGGAAATGGAAATCAAAAAAATTTCCACCAAGGCGCTGGCAACGGAACTCGCCATTTCTGAAACACGCCTGATTCACCTTTTTAAAAAAAATATCGGCATCCCCATTCGACCATATTTACGTTGGTTGAGATTGATCGAAGCAGTGAAATATATACTATCTGGAATTTCTTTGACCGAGGCAGCCCATGCTTCCGGATTTGCCGATTCTGCTCATCTCAGCCGCACCTTCCGCCTGATGTTCGGTTTTTCACCCTCCGATATTTTAAAAAATGACCGGTTTATTCAAGCCATTTCCTGTCCGTCCTGTTAAAATTAGCAAAAACAATCAGGAGGGAATATGGAAATGATGACATATTTACAGGAAACGGGAATTCTGGATTTCAGTCAACCCGTATTCAACCGGCTTTCGGACAGCCGTGGCTGGAAGGGACTGGACCCTTTCAATAAAATTCAGGCGGTATATGATTTCGTTCAAAACGAAATTGCTTTTGGATATAACGAATCAGACGATATTCAAGCTAGCAGTATACTGGGGGACGGATACGGGCAATGCAATACCAAAACATCCCTGTCCATGGCGCTTTTCCGAAAACTTGAAATCCCCTGTCGGTTTCATGGCTTCAAGGTGGATAAATCCGTTCAACGAGGGGTAATCAACGGTCTGTTGTATATACTGGCTCCAAAGCATATTATCCACAGTTGGACGGAAATTTATTTTCAAAACCGCTGGATCAATCTGGAGGGGTTGATCCTGGATAAGTCTTATCTTCAAAACCTCCAGCACCGATTTCAAAGTTTCAAGGGGCCGTTCTGCGGATTTGGGGTGGCTGCTGAAAACCTGCAAAATCCGCCTATAGACTGGCAAGGCGATCACACTTATATTCAAGACCAAAGCATTGTATTGGATCTTGGTCTATATGATTCACCGGATGTTTTTTATCGGCAACATGGCACCAATCTGAGGGGAATACGCAGATCCATGTTCAAACATGTGGCTCGACACATCATGAATCGAAATGTCAAGCGGATCCGCGAATCCGGAAAGGAAGCAACATGCACCAAAATCTGATGGATCAAATAAAAATTTTTTTGAATCAAAAGCATATTCCTTTGATGGGCGCAGCCTCGGCAGAGAGCTTGAATCACAAAGCCCCGATGGGATTCAGGCCGGCTGATTATCTTGGGGATGCGAAGAGTGTATTGATATTTGCAAAACCCCTGCCTGTTTCCGTCTTTTCAGCCCCACCGGAGACACACAACATGTTTTATATCAATGCATTCAGTACCTACTACCATGCCATGGATGAGGCGGCCATTCAAATCTGCCTTCTTCTGGAAACAGCGGGATATCCTTCCCTTCCGATTCCTTCTTACAGTCCCATACGATTTCATGAAGGAGAACCCAAAGGCCTGATCAGTTTAAAACACGCGGCAGCGGAGGCCGGGTTGGGCAAACTCGGCAAGAACACATTGCTGATTCACCCCATATACGGCAATGTATTGCGACTAGGAGGGATTATCACGACACTGGAATTGCCTGAAACCGATAAACCGGATTTTTCGAAAATTTGTCCGGACGGATGCGACAAGTGCGCAAGAAACTGCCCCGTTAAGGCCTTGGACGCCGGCAGCATCAATAAGCTACGGTGCATGGCTCATTGTCTGGAACATGTGCTCATGCCACCTAAAAAGCTTCTTCGTCCAATGAAATGGCTTATCGCCAGGAGTGCCCGGATGACCCATTTTATGGAAATAGTAACCCTGAATTTCTTTGCTCATTACGGGATCGAATGTATGGCTTGTCTCAAGGCCTGTCCTCATTTTCCCGGAGTGAAACAAGGCCGAATTCCCTTAAAATGAAAATTCGTGCAATCTTCAGGTATGATTCCGATTTGCTTTCATGTTGACACGATATATGGTCTTACAAAGGGCAGACACAGTGGCATACGAATCATACCACCTTGATCGTAAAATTGAATTAGATTTCCAAAATCTCTCGAAGATCATTGTCCCAATACTTTTCTCCGTAGCTGATTAACAGCTGCTCATCTTTCTGAATTGTCCTTGCAGCCTTGAAAAAAATAACCCAGTGCCCGCAAAAGAGCGTGTGTTCGACATCCACATTGAAGTTTTCACTGTGATTGACAAACCGCATTTCATTGCCTTCCAGCCTCCCATTGATCTCAAGCTCAGGCGCGCCCTCAATCTGGTCAAGGTAATACCATGAAAAATCGGATTCATACCCCCCGTGCCCCATTTCTCTTCCTGCGTTGGAGGTTGGAACCTGAACAACACCGGTATATTCCCCGATAAACGAATCTTTTGGGATTTTTTCAGCAGCAAAAACGCCTACGCCAAGTTTTCGATTAACCTGCTTGATATAAATGGGTGCCATGTTGTTTTTTTCGAGATCCTCTTGATAACGGAGAGAAAGCTCCTGAAACAATATTTTATTTTCAATATAATACGGCGTGTCCTCCAGGTTCATTCCCAGAAGGGGTACCCACCCGATTCTTGTCCGCTCCAGATATTTGACATTCTGGTTCTGAAAAAAACGTAAAATTTCTTCTTTTTCTCTGTAAATACACATCTCAAATTTACTCACCAGAGCTAATTTCAAAACGATCAAAAATGAACCGGTTGAAGCAGGCCTCCCATTTTAAAACGTCGGTTCCATATCTCCCGGCTTTTTTCCACAGCATTTTGGATAAAACGATTTTCCAGGGATCGTCCAATTACAGCAATTGTAAAGTTATCACTGCCACAGATTTGAAGGCTAGCATAGGCAAGCTCATCGACGATCTGATCCGGATTGACCGTATCGATAAGTATGTTAAACAGGATTTCCGGTTCATCACGATAGGCCATTCCGTCCGTACCGAGAAGAAAAACCTGATCCGAATTCCATACCCCTGTCTTGATACTGATCTCAGGGTGTTCATTTCCGATTCCGATCGCTCTGGTTACTTTATGCCGGTCCGGATGGATTTTCGCTTCCTCTTCTGTGATAACACCCCAGTCCAATAGCTTCCGGACCACGGTATGATCTCTGGTAATCTGCTGTAATTTCTTCTTCTCAAACAACCAAACCCGTGTATCACCCACCCATGCAACTGTCCACTTTCTTTTTGAAATCAATAACACAGCAACCGTGCTGCACGGCTGCCCGGAATGATCGGTCGCTTGTTTTCCCAGATTATGCACTGCTTCATGAGAAAGCTGAATCGCCTGCTCCAGATCTTTTCCCTGAATAATAGAATGCGCGATGGTCTCAGCACAAACCCGGCTTGCCATAGCTCCTTCTGCATGACCGCCCATGCCGTCACACAGAATCCACAATCCAAAAGCAGGACGGGCAATATAATAATCCTCGTTGTGGGATCGGATGAGCCCGGAATTTGTCTCCACAGCCCAAAGAATTTTATTTTGATGGTAACTAATTTTGTTCAACGACACTTTTTCATTGAAAATGCCTCAATATATCCAATTATTGAAGCTGTTTCATCTTATGGATTTTTAACAACACGAAATCCAAGATTGTAGTTTCGACTCGTCGCGTAATAATAACTCCGATTTGTGGATCTGCTTTCTTTGCCGCCTAAAAGCCAGCTTCCACCTCTGCAAACCCTGTAAGAACCCTCTCCTCTGTAAACCGGGTTGGATGCTTTATGTCGCAGATAGGAATCTGCCAGATAAACATCCTCAACCCATTCAAATACATTTCCGCTCATATCATACAGACCAAAACCATTGGGTTTTTTCTTTCCAACAGATTGGGTTGTGCCTTTGCTGTTATCCTTGTACCAGGATACAAGATCCGGTGTGTCGCCTCCTGAATATTTCTCAGGCTTGCCCCCGCTCCGGCAGGCATATTCCCATTCCGCTTCCGTTGGAAGGCGATAGGTCGCTTTGCCCTGATTCATCTCATTGAGCCTGGAAATAAATTTTTGCACATCGTTCCAGGATACATTTTCCACAGGATAATCTCCACCTTTTTGAAACGACGAAGGTTTATCTCCGGAAATTGTTACCCATTGTTTCTGTGTCACCTCATATTTCCCAATCCAGAATCCATCCAGACAAACTGCATGAACCGGATTTTCATCTGAACTTTTATCCTTGTCATCAAAAGCGCTCCCCATCTGAAAACAACCCTTTTTAACCCAGATAAATTCCATTTTTGTAATCGGATCGATATTAATATTTCCGGCCGGTTCAGCAATCGGGTCTATTCTGGCGACGATCGGATCAAGTCTAGCGACGATCGGATCATTTTTTTGAGGATGAATCACAACGTCTGTTTCCCAATCTGCATATTTCTCTTTTTTAATTTTAATTGAATATGTCCCTTTTTCCAGGGTCTTTGTTTTTCCAGGTGTTTTCCCCATCAATTCACCGTTTAAAAACCAATCTGCGCCCGTCGGCTGACTCTTGACAACAATATCTCCGCACGAAGGCTTTAAAACAAATTTGGTCTCTTCTTCCATGCCCGGCAAAACAGAAACATTCTTCTTTATTGAATCATAGCAAGGCATCTGGATTTCCACCCACACATTCTCCTCTTTGACCTCATACATTTTTACAGGAGTTTTACCGATCCGCTCACCGGATATATAGACATCCGCCTTTGCCGGGATACTTGTAATGCTGAGTTTTCCTGGAAGAGGTATCAATGTCGCGGTAAGATCATTGTCTGTATCCGGTAAGATATCAACTACACTTTGCCACTTTTCATACCCCTTTTTTTGTATTTCAATCGACTGTTTTCCGGATATTGTTTTTTTCAGTGTAACCGGGGTTGTGCCCACCTGGGTTCTTTCAATAAAAACCGACGCTCCGCCTGGCTTGCTGTCTATCGATATGGATCCGAGCAGGGGCTTCAGGTCTATCTGTAATTCAAAAACCTGTGATGGTTGAATCAGCACTTCACCCAGCCAGGGTTGAAAGCCTTTTTTTACGGCCTTTACAGTATGTGCGCCCTCCGGCAGAGCGCTTACAATAAGCGGCGAAATTCCTTTCTGATGATCATCAATCCATATATCGGCTTCACTTGGAGAAGTTGCCAGCGATAATTGACCGATCGCTTGCGAGGCTGGTTCCTTTTCCTCCTGCAATGGAATCCTGAAGGTCTCACTCTTTTTTTTGGATTCATCTTCGGCTGGAATGATGATTTTTTTCTCAGGAGACGGCAAATCTCCGACAGATGGTACCGGCTCTTTTTTATCCGGCATGAAAAAGGATATGAACCGATCCACTGTTTTGTCGTTTTTATCCTTTTGCGAACTGAGTATCCAGCCCAGTTCAGCCAGCACAAGCAAGCATAAAAACGCAATAACGCTGTATACAAAAACAGGCTTTTTTACTGATTTTCGAGGTGTTTTCTCTTCGTCTGTCACAAAAGTCTCAAACCATTCCTCTTTCCAAACAGACGATTCCTCCGTTTCTGCATCAACACCCTTACGAGCTTTTTCATTCCTGGGCCCTATTAATATTTTGATATCTGGAACCGGAAGCTCCCCGGAAACCATTTTTACAAATTCCCCGGCAGTTTTAGGACGCAGGGAACTGTCCTTTGCAAGACCAACAAGAAGAGCCTTATTGACATGATCCGGCATATTCGGAATCGGGTCCACTGTTTCATGCATGATCTGCCATCTCAAATCCCCTGTATAAAAAGGAGGTTGACCGGATAACAGTTCATAGGCAACCGCCGCAAGCGCATATATGTCCGTCCAGGTGCCGATCCCCTTCCCTCGAATCTGCTCCGGTGCCATGTATGCCAGCGATCCCGCCGCTTCCCATGCAGAGACACGGGTAGCCAGATCCCGCAACACTCTGGCAAGGCCAAAGTCTGTGATTTTCGCATACCCGTCGAATGTAAGCAAAATATTCAACGGCTTTAAATCCAGATGCACAACCGGCGGGTTTTTACTATGAGCATAATCCAGTGCCTGCCCGATTTGGACTAAAAGCGGAAGCGCTTCATTCAGAGAAAGGCTTCCGCCTTTTTCAACCATAAGGTGTGAAAGGGTTCCGCACTGAACATATTCCATGGTGACAAATGTAAAAGAATCCCAGGTATCCAGGTTATAAAGCCGTACAATATACTCGTGTGTCAGATCAAGCGCCAGTGCAACTTCACGCTTTAGATCCGCGATTGCCTTCGGGTCCATGGAAAGCTCTTTGGGGATCAGTTTCAGCGCCACATCCCGATCCATATACTTATCATGAGCCTTATAGACTACCCCCATTCCACCCCTGCCAAGGGGTTTGATAATTTCATACCGTTCATCAAAAATGGTCCCCGGATGTAAACCGCCGGAAGGCATCTTCGTTATCCCGCCTGATGCAATGCGATCGATCATTTCCTTGTCGATAAAAACATTACAATGAGGGCAGTTCATGCCCACCTTTTCGATTGTTTTTTTACAATTCCAACAGGAAAGGCTATTGTTCTTTTCCATTTTCTCTTCCTTTAGCAGATGGAAAACAAATTCGGAATCTATGTTTGCAGAAAAAAATCTTCACACATACCAAAAAAACGATTCACCTGAATAACATCTTTGCTTGCTGTTTTTAAATGCCCTGTAAATGATCCAAAAGGCCCACGATATTGAGTCTTTACAACAAGTGCATTGATATCCACCGTGCGAATTACCTCTGGTGTGAATGTCAGATCAACCATCCCATCCTGATCCTGAATGCGCCAGGGTTTATACAAGTCCTCCTTTAGAAAGGTAAAACGGACAGAAGGAAGAAGATGCAACCGGCCATTCAACCAGATACAGTTTTCATTATAGGCATTCTGATCTTTGACCTGGTTATCCGTAAGGTTCAAACCTACAAGGCCATGTTCCGGATCAAAGCCGCCGGCAGTCGCCCAATGCCATTTCATGACAAACGGATAATAACCCTTATGGATATCCACCAGACCATAGCTGTTCTTGCGTGAAAATACTATTGATTTCCCGGACAAGGTCAACTCACCCTCGATGGGGCATACATATTTATGCGAATACATGGCCCGATTCTCTTTCAGGGGTAGACAAACCACAATGGGTTCTGATTCACGCATATCCTCAAAACAGGTAAACCGGCCTTCAACACCGGGCAACCCTTTAGTCGCATTGATTTTAAAAGATATTGTATGCAGGCCCTCGGCCAGTTCGTTGTGAATATCTATTGCAAATCCTTTCTGGTGAATGGATGCATGACCATTCCAGAGCGCCTGAGGCAGACGGATATTGCCCGGAAGCGTCTTTTTTTCATAAAAATGGATATTGCCGGATTTTCGGTCATAAAGACACACCTGGGCCAGCGCCAGGGTTTTTGCATTAAAAAGCGCCAGGCTGATATAATATTCTTCATTGACCAATGCAAAATGCTGCCACTCTTTTAAGCGGAAATTCTTAAAAGCTCGTGGATACGGAAATAAACTGCCGATTTCCACATCAAGAGGATTGATTTCCGTGAACTCTTCTTTGAATGTTCCAAGATTAAATCGCCCATTGGATACAAGTCTTCCTGGGCTGGGAAGAATCGGTCGAACAGGTTTAGACATAGGGTTCTCCTGAATAAAACTTATTTATTCTATGGGAATTCGGTTGTTTGGAACAGAATATTGCAGGATGAGAAATCCCTGTCAAGGGAATAAGAAAATTTATCCTGCATATCCATATTTCTTTTTCACGTTTCCGTCCGGCTCCAGCCTCCCTTTCGGTCTCACGGGAAAGCTTATCAAGCTCCAATCGAATATCCTGACCCTATCCGATTTCTTTTTACGACCCTGTATTTCTGTGGTAAAAGAATAACTATAATCGCTCCTCGATAGAATATTATATCTGACAGCCGTGACCTAAAAACTGCTAAGGAGGCACCATGGACAAAAAAATAAAACAACCGTGGGATTCTGACTTAACCCGATATTGGAAAGGTAAACTCCGGGTCAATCAACTGGCGGACGATTATGCTGAACAAATCAATAAGGAAGTACTCCGCGAAAAAGTTCGCAAATATCGTTTTGAAATTTTCCCCGCCATCTGTTTCTCTCGTCAAATCGGAGTCGGAGCACTGGAATTGGCTGAAAAAACAGCCAAAAAAATAGGCTACCGGGTAATTGACAGAGAGGTTATCGAAACCATATCCAAAGCAACGGCACTGAACCAGGCCAGCATTGCCACCTTTGATGAACGCTATCCCGGAAAACTACGCGAATTGCTAGGCCGGATTTTCGGAGATCGTGCATTTGATCTGGATCAATACACCCGGCAACTGTTTGTCTCGGCTTTTTTTCTCGCCCACATGGATAAGACCATTTTTGTTGGTCGCGGCCTCCATTTGATGCTACCCCGCAACCGGGTCTTTGTGGTTCGGTGCATCGGCTCCATCGACCACCGGATTGAAAACATCGTCCAATCCCTGAAGGTAAGCAGACAGAAGGCAAAAAAAATTCTCGCCCAGGCGGATCAGGAACAAAAAGATTTTTTTAAAAAAGTACATGGAAAAGAGAGTGCGCCGCCTCAGGAATTTGACCTGGTCATAAATATGGATTCTATCAAGGACAACGCTGCTGCGGATGCGATTGTCACCTTGTTTGAAAGCCGTTTCCAAATGGAGTGATCATCCAGGCAATCACCATTCTGCCTGGGTTGATGAAACAGGTTTTTCTGATTTTATGAAATCATTACAAAAGCTGATTGAACGAAACCTGTTGATCCGTGTGATCGGTTTTGACGACGCTCCTTTCCGGAAACGCCGGAACAGCGCGGTCTACATCACAGGCGTTGTCTGCGCAGGGACTGTATTTGAAGGAATGCTGTGGGGAAAAGTTCAAAAAGACGGTAGTGATGCAACCGATGTTCTGTCCCGGATGGTCCTTAACAGCAAATTTCATGATCAGATTCATATGGTGCTGACGGACGGTCTGGCATTTGGGGGATTCAATCTTATTGATCTTCCCGAATTGGCCAGTCAGCTTAATCGTCCATGTGTTGCCGTGATGAGAAAGCTGCCGGATATTCCTGCCATTCAAAAAGCGCTCAGGCATTTTGATGATTGTCCGCATCGTCTGGAGCTATTGGAAAAAGCAGGCCCTGTTCATCAAACCGACAACTTCTGTTTTCAGGTCATCGGGGAACAACCCGACATTACCGCCGAAGCTCTCAAGCGAATATCCAATCAAGGTAATGTTCCTGAAGCCTTGCGGATTGCACATCTGATCGGATCTGCGGTTGTTAGCGGGCAGAGCGGGCGAAGGGCATAGAAAATAACCTTGTTTCACCTGAACATGTGATTCATGGGAATTTAATATGATATGAGATTAGGTGAAAAGGGAATGCTTACCGGTAGCAAAGATTATCCGTATTTGCTACCAGGATAAGTAATAACCAGGCTCAGCCGTCTAATTTACGAGATCGGCTGATGGGTTTTGTTCGCTGAATAGTTCTTAACTTGATTTGCCACTTCAACGGACAGTTTCAATCCAACACTATGAAGAACAGAACTCAAACTTTTTAATTTTGGATTTCCTTGTGTTGAAAGAATTCGATAAAGATTCTCACGGTTGAGTTTCGTTTCTCGTGCTATTTCAGAAATACCCTTTGCATTTGCAATGTCTTTTAACGCCATTAAAAACAATTCCTGAGAGCCATCCTCCAATGCGGCCTTTAAATATTCTGCGGCCTCAGCAGGATCACGAAGATCTTCTTTGAGATTTTTTTCATATTTTTCTGTTACTTTTTTCATTTCGCCCTCTTTTGGAAGTCAGCCCAATATGCTTGCGCCAACTGAATATCTTTTGACTGAGATTTTTTAGACCCTCCGCAAAGCAAAATTACAATGGTCATCTCCGATTTTCCGTAATAAACCCGATATCCTGGGCCAAAATCCACGCGTAACTCATTCACACCTTTTCCAACAGGTTTGCAATCACCAAAATTTCCGAGCCTCACACGATTCAGCCGAACTCGAATCCGCGCACGTGCAAGTCGATCTTTCAGTGAATTAAGCCATTTATGGAATGGATTGTCACCATCTTCGGTTATATATTCGAGAAGTTCTATTTTGGAGCTATCCATAATCATATTGTATCTTTAAAACAACAAATGTCAACTGTTTTTTGAATCCGAATATTGCTGAATCATTTCACTATCGAGTTTTTTAGCAAGCGTCCGGGTTGCATCACACGCCTCCTTCACCATCCGGTTGATCAAGACAGAAACTGAAGGTGCGTCCTCAACCAGGATAATATATGGGACGTAATATATTGGAAAAAATTATACAAACTCAAGTTCCCCGCCTCATGATTTGCGGGACACCCGATGTGGATATGCCCAGTTGTCTTGCGGTTTCAGACGGCGATATGCCATATTTGTAAATAAGGTTGACTGCAATCTCTTTTCTTATTGCAGGTAGTTTTTGAGGATCGACGAAATACGGCCGGAATATAAACACAACTCCGCCTCCTACGATGCCGCTCCATGAATAATTTTAAGACTGCGTCGTTCAAACTCATGGATAAGGGCTCGTAAGGAAAAAACAGAATGGCAGCAATAAAATTAATGATCACGTTTTGTCCAGATTGCTTCCGCAAAAAAAGAAGTAGCTGTAAACTGTTTTTTCCAAACGATCCCTAATCCATTCAGACAGTGAACGACTCCGCTATAAAATCATTCATTCCGCTCAACTCGAACCTGTCATTTTTTCAAATATCGCCAATCGTTTTATATCCGTAGGGGCAAACCCTTGTGGTTGCCCGTATTGCCTGTGATTTCCCATATTGCCCGTAATTATATATGACAACGGGTAAAATCTATCACAAAAAAACGGGTAGCCACAAGGGCCACCCCTACACGATGTAATTTTATCATACACCGTTCGGCAATCAAGAAATTCATGGGAATAATAACCATAATGGATAAAAAACGTAGTCGTATTGATTATGTTGCTTTTATTGGAATTCGGACTTCAGGACACCTTGAACACCCCGGATTATAGATAGTAGGTTGGGTTGAGAGGAGCGAAACCCAACAGCGGTTCTTGTTTTCAATTAATTGTAATTTTTTTAATCTTAATATTTGTTGGGTTTCATTTCATTCAACCCAACCTACGAAGCTGTAATTGACAAGATGTGGTGAAGTCATTTAACAAATGAATTTTATTTTAAATTACTTGTTTTATAAACATCCATCAGTTTTAATGACTTGTCTATATCTAGTGTCGGATATTCTGCTTTTGTAAAATCCTCAGCACTAATATTTTGCATTCCATAAACAGAATTAAATAATTCTACCCCAAAAGCCGTAGGTTGACATGTGAAACCCCAAGAATAACTAGGAATCTTAGGGAAAAATTTACTCATATGATCTTTCTCGCCATAATAGGATTTCTCCTTAATTAAATTTTCTTTAGCTAAACCTGTAACTATATGAGTTGATATAGAAGAAAACACCTTAAATTCTTCAAGATCAAAATTCATAAAATAATGTAACGTGTTATAAGGAATATAAATTTCCATTTGAGCTGCTTGACTTTGTATCAAGGGACTTAGCTCTTCACCTCTAAAAAGGTGATTAAAAGCTTTATAAATAATGTAATGTGCTTTTATTTGGTAAGAGGATATTTTTGCTACTACAGCAGTAAGAGCGATCGTCCTGTCATCCCTTCCACTATCTGAGCGAGATGAGGCAAGAATCCCGCCGAAATATTCTGCTGACAGTTCATCATCACAGAAAGAACCTTCATTTATAATACCTCTTAATACCTTAGGCGGCACTTTCCCATTTGAGTTTATCTTATCCCCTAATTTGGTGTAGGCGTTTTGAAAAATACGACCAATATTTTCAGCCCGTTTCTGAGTAAAATCTTTTAACTCTCCACCCAGATAGTCGAAGGTGGGACCTAATAACTTCCCTATAGCATCTTTGCTAATATACGCTAAAGCGCCAACACTGATAGTCGTTGTTATAGGCTCAACCATTTACCCCCCTCTTTTATCCTGTCTGCATTAGTTAATATTAAAGTTGGTTAATTGAAGACAAAAAAGTGTTTGAGATAGAAATATTAGTTTTTTAGTTATCTTGCAATAAAAATATATAAATCCTGCGGCGTAAATGTATTGATTGTGTTACCAAAAACATGACTACGGCAGCACAGTAAACGTGTTGATATCCTGGCTATAGCGGAATGAATGATTTTATAGCGGAGTCGTTCACTGTCTGAATGGGTTAGGGATCGTCAGCAAAAAACAGCATCAACTACTGGCAGGAATTTAATTTACATAAAGTTGGCAGACCTGGCAACTCGTTTATTTCTCCTATCCTGTTTTTTGCTTACGAGCCCTTATCCATGAGTTTGAACGACGCAGTCTTAAAATTATTCATGGAGCGATATTGCGGGCGGGTATCCGTGTGTATCATATAAACAGTAATGAACCGCCTGCATTCTTTTGCCAATCTATTGCTGAATCATTTCCTTTCCCAGTTTATCCGAAAGCGTCCGAGTTGCATCGCACGCCTCCCTGACCATCCGGTTGATTAAATCAGAAACCGAAGGCGTGTCCTCAACCATGCCGGTAACCTGACCCAGCAGGAGTACTCCCTGATCTGAATCTCCATGGGACATGGCCATTTGAATCGGCTTGAATGCATTTGCCATCCGCGCCAGGGTGATCGCCTTTCGATATCCGGCAAATATAATGCCTGCTGTCAATTTGAGCCAGGGAAATCCGTAGGCTTTTGCCGCATCTCTGGAATTGATCAGCGCTCTGAAAATGACAAACCTGCTCTTCACCAGCTTCTCCGTACCCGGCGATTTCATGGCCCGGCAGGGAAGGCCGTCAATCCGATCCGAGTATACGGTGTCATGAACACTTCTTTCAATGCTCTGTTTTTTCATGTTTTCATGAACCGGACTCTCCAGGGTATTCATGAAGCGCGTTCCCATGGCGATTCCTTCTGCTTTCAAGGCAAGGGCTGCCGCAAGTCCGCTGCCATCTGCAAAACCACCGGCAGCAATGACCGGGATGTTTACCACTCGTGCGATGCTGGGCGTCAATACCAGAGAAGTGACCGCTCCCCCATGAGCGGCGGCCTCATGCCCGGTTACGATCAAAGCATCCGCACCGTCTCTTTCCGCAGCTTTTGCATGCTTGTGGGTTACAACCGTTGCAACCACTTTTCCGCCATACGAATGAACCTTTTGAACAAGCCAGTCCCCCTTGCCCAGGGAATAGTTCACAACCGGAACCTTTTCCTGAATCAGAACTTCGGCCTTTTTCCTCGCCCCGGGAATCAACAGCGGAAGATTGGCTCCAAATGGCTTACTGGTCAGTTGTTTTACCTTTTTGACTGCATTCCGAATCTCATCGGTATTCAAATTTCCGGTGGCCAGGATTCCAAGTCCGCCGGCGTTGGACACGGAAGCAACTAGTTCAGGTGTGCTGACACCGGTCATTCCGGAAAGTATAATGGGATACTGAATGCCAAACAGTTCTGTAATTTTCGTTCTCATATGCAACAATCCTTTTTGATAAACCAGAAGCAAACCAACAATATTATCCAATACTCAATGGGCCTTTTCCAGTCAGAAAAAAGGTGATCCAGTCAAACCCCAGTTTCAGCAATGCGATTTCCGAGTCCCGGATATCCTTTATTCTCTCTTCCGATATGGCAAAACGCTCCAGAAAGCTGCTGCTGAATACAAAATTTCGGAATGCATCCATATTATAGCTGGCCATGAACGCCATCTTGAATGATTTGGCGTTCAATCCCTGTTCGCCCCAGGGGTTTGTTCTGAAAATCACATCCAGATCGGTCCAGAGATCATTCATCTCAATGAACGGAAGAATCTCCTGGTTTTCAATCCACTCCCGGACAGTCCATTCCCTGCTTTCGCCATGTCCTTTGCAATAGGAATGCATGGCAATAAAATGCAGGATATCCCGGTTGCCAATGTGATCCAGAGGCGAGACGCCCCGTTCCATTGGATAGGCCCGGCAGGAAAATGGCCTGTCCTCATACACCCGGCACCCGTTTCCGGATAAAAATGGACAAGCCTTATCCTCCTGATCAGACATTTTCAGCATCACATTCGGGAAAAAGGGATTCCCCCGGATGGCCGTAACCGTGTGTTGTTCCAGAAATTCCCCGGAGCTGATCCCCAGTCTGTTTTTCATGCGGACAATATCATATGGATACAGATACATATCTGCATTCCGGCAGCAGCCTGTAAAGCAGGATAAGCCGGAATGACACTGAAACGGAAAACGCTCTGTCTCTTTTATCGGTCTGTTTTCGATTGTCAAACAACGATCTGGACTGTCCATACTTTCACCTGAAAAATCAATCTGGAATTGCCTTACCCGGTTACCATCCAATAACCCCTGATCTGATATCATCATTCTTTCCGGGATTCAACCATGTCCATTGAATCCCGGCAATTCCCGGTAAAACACAACCAAAAGAGAAAAACCCTCCATTCCCGCCTTGACACAGATTCAGGGGTCTGCAATAATTTACGATAGCTTTTCCTGCCAATCCATTTTATCAAAATCGATATGAACACCTGTGGGGGTTTAATTGGATATTGAGACAATACAAGCTGAATTGTATCAAAAATTCAAAACCGTGGAAGAGGCAAGCCTCCGGTATTTTAAATCCGCATATGTGTCTCAGGAAAGTGAAGAGCGATATCGGCTTCTTGCCGACAATATCACCGATGTGATCTGGACAACCGATTTTCTGTTTACACCCTATTACATCAGCCCCTCCATATCCCGATGGCTCAACTACACGGCAGAGGAGTATATACGGCTTCCCATTGAAAAGCAGTTGACATCTGAATCCCTGGAACGTGCCGTGCGAACCCTGTACCAGGAAGCATTGAAAGAAGAGCATGGCGAACTGGATGATTCCATTCCCACAACCATTGAGCTTGAATTTTATCATCGGAACGGCTCCATTGTATGGGCCGAATCCAACATCTCCATGATCCGGGACAGCCAGGGCACCCCGGTTGGACTGCTTGGTATTTCAAGGGATATTTCCGCTCGCAAACAGATTCAGAAACAGTTGCAGGATGCCCATGCAGACCTTGAAAAACGAGTGAAAGAGCGAACAGCCGATCTGATTGCCACCAATAAACAACTTCTCGAAGAGATTGAAAACCGAAAAAAAGCAGAAAAAGCCCTGAGTATAAGTGAATTACGATATCGGGAGTTTATCGAAAACGCCCCCATCGGAATGTTTACCATTGATCTGGAAGGAAGATTCACCTATGCCAATCAGGCCTGTCTGAAGCTGACCGGATATACCCTGGAGGAGTGGATCGGAAAACCGTTTATGCCCATGGCTCATAAAGAAGATGTCCCGATCGTGCAAAACAAGATACAGGCATCCATCAACGGGGAAAAAACAATTTCCCCCTATGAGATCAGAATTATCGATGCATCCGGGAAAATCCTCTGGATTGAAATCACAGCGGAATCTCTTTTTAAAAAAAACAAAAACCATGTTAACGAACAGGTTGGATTCCAGGCTTTTGCCAAAGATATTACGGAACGAAAAAAGGCAGAGGAAGAATTACAAAATACCAATAAAGCATTAAACGAATCTCTGAAAAATCTTCAAAAAGCCCAGAGCCGGCTGGTACAATCGGAAAAAATGGCTGCCCTCGGAGACCTTGTGGCCGGTGTTGCTCACGAGATCAGCACGCCTCTTGGTGTTGGACTGATGTCTGCATCCTATCTGAATGATTCCACACAGAAATTTTATGACCGGTTCCTATCCGGACAATTGAGCCGGTCTGAGTTTGAAAAATATTCCAGAAATGCAAAAGAAGCTGCTTCACTGGTACTTAATAATTTGACGCAGGCCGCAGACCTGCTGAACAGCTTCAAACAGGTTGCCGTGGATCAATCCGATGATGAAAAACGTGTATTTGATCTGAATCGATACCTGAGTGAAATCCTGATCAGCCTGCAACCCAAATACAAGAGAACCCGCCACACCATAGCCATAAACTGTCCTGAATCATTTGAGATCAACAGCTACCCGGGTGTGTTCTCCCAGATTATCACCAACCTGGTCATGAACTCCCTGATTCATGGATTTGAGGGGATTGAAGAAGGAAAGATCAGCATCCTTGTTACCATGGAAGATTCCAACATGGTGCTTCACTACACAGATAATGGTGTCGGCATGAATCCCAATATAGCAAAAAAAATTTTCGATCCTTTCTTTACAACCAAACGGGGACAGGGGGGGAGCGGGCTTGGAATGCACATTGTGTATAACCTTGTCACCCAGAAACTCAATGGGCAAATCGAATGCACCAGCGTGCCGGAGGAGGGGGTTGCATTTAAAATCACAATTCCAGTAGAAGCATGATTCATATTCTCCTTCTCCAGCTTCCGATTCCCCAATTGAATTATGGCCGGAGAACCGGAAATATTCCAATGGCCGCAGCCTGCCTGAAGCAGGCTGCTCATACTATTGAAAATGTCACAATCGATATCCTTCCGGAAAGCACGGCCTCCTACCTGGGAGATTCCGCCCTGATCCGGCTTCTGACAGATAAAAAACCGAATATTGTCGGCTTCTCGCTGTTCAACTGGAACATTGAACGCTCCATCCATATTGCTCAAGAACTCAAAGATGCATACTCACTGAAAATCATTTTTGGCGGGCCGGAAGTAACGCCGGACAACTCTCTGAAAGGCCTTGAGGTTGCAGACTTTCTCGTCTTTGGTGAAGGAGAGTCCATTTTTCAAAAACTTCTTGTGGATGATTCGATCTGGGACCTGAAAAAGGGAACCGGGTTTTCAGAAAATTGTTTTCAATCTGCGCAAAGCCCCTATGTGGCCGGACTCCTGGAACCTTCCATCAACCGCCTGATGTACCTGGAAACCCAGCGGGGCTGCCCTTTCCGATGCGGATTCTGCTACTACAATAAATCCATGAAGCAGACGGCCAGTGCTGCTGAAGAAGTAGTCATTGATGCCGTGAAATGGGCAGTCCATCAACAGGTTGATGAACTGTGTATTCTGGACCCTTCTCTCAATTCCCGGCCGGACCTGCCATCTCTTCTCCGGAAGATCGGTGAAATCAATACAGAACGGAACATCATTATCTCCGGGGAAACCCGTGCAGAACAGATCGACAAAAACATGGCTGATCTCTTTCTTCATGCAGGTTTTTCCATGTTTGAAATTGGTCTGCAAAGCACCAATCCAAAAGCGCTTGAACTGATGAACCGCAGAACCGACCTTTCCCGTTTTCTGAAAGGTACTGCCCTTCTCAAAGAAAGGGAGATCCTTTCCCGGATTGATCTGATCGTGGGTCTTCCCGGAGACACGTTCGATACATTCAAGCAATCAGTTGATTTTATTGCAAAGCACGACCTTTTCGATGACATCATGGTCTTTCCCCTGTCGATACTGCCGGGTACGGATTTCCGGAAAAACAGCAACAAATTGCAGATTGCATTTGACAATACTCCTCCTTATTCGATTCTTCACACACCGACCTTTTCCCAGGAAGAGATGTTATATGCCTTTGATTATGCGGAAGAAGTTTTTCGTATTTCCCTGTTCCCGGACCCACACATGGATGTTTCGTTCCAATCCGGTTCCATGAAATCGACGGTTGATGACCACAGGGTTGTTATCCATGGACAGGAATATGTTTCAAAACTCATGCTCAAACCGGAACGTACACTTGCCGAGATAGAAGATCTTTCTGATAGACTGACCCATCCTTACCAGATCTTTGTGACACAGCCGGTTTCAGATCATAATTATTTGAAAAAAAGCCTTTCAATTGTTTCCGGCAAAAATCCGCATACCCCTTTTGAAATTGTATTTCTGGAACCGGCTTTCCCCATCCACACAACAGAACTTCTTTCGGTTATCCAGATCAAACGGCCCCACTATCTGGATAATGATCTTCGCTTTCTGTATGGCGCATCCGGCAACCGCTCTGTTGTGTTCACTGTGGTTTCGACCCATGAAAAACTTTTCTTTCATGGGGAGATGAAACGGCAGGTGTTCTGGTGGAAGCTACCAACCCTTCCGGATAAAACCGATCTTGACTCCCTGTCCGGTTTCTCCGGCCTGCTGATCGATACTCGGCATTCGGATCATGAAATCAACACATGGCAGGATCAGTTTGCCAATTTCACGCCTGATATCCTGTTTGTAAATTTCGTGAAAACAAGCCATCAGAAACGATGGATCAGCTTGACCGCTGAGGATGATTATTATATGGAGGTTTTATAATTCAATTAAAAAACCATGAGGAACCCCTTGGCTAAACAACCGATCAAAATCATCTCCTGGAATGTAAACGGCCTGCGGGCTGTGATGAAGAAAAACTTTCTTCAAATTGTCAAAGACCTGGATGCCGACATCCTGCTTCTGCAGGAAACCAAGCTTCAGGAAGATCAGCGAACCCATGACATGATCAACATTGCTTCCTATGAATCCTTCTGGGCTTTTTCCACAGTCAAAAAAGGATACAGCGGGGTTGCAGCCTATTCCCGGATCAAACCCAGAGAGGTCAAAACCGGAATCGGAATTGCCGGATATGATGATGAAGGCCGAATTCTGGAACTGGATTTCAACGACTTCCTTGTTTTCAATATCTATTTCCCCAACGGTCAGATGAGTGAAGATCGGCTCCAGTACAAACTGAATTTTTATCAGGATTTTTTCGCATATGCAGACAAACTCCGAAGTAGCGGAAAAAGCCTGATCATCACGGGAGATTTCAATACCGCTCACAATGAAATCGATCTTCGGCATCCAAAAGCCAATGAAAACCGGTCGGGATTTCTGAAGATTGAACGGGATGTGCTGGATGATCTTGTTCAGCGTGGATATGTGGATACCTTCCGCCACTTCTATCCGGATACGGTGAAATACTCCTGGTGGTCCCAGCGCTTCAATGCCCGGAAAACCAATGCCGGGTGGCGTATTGACTACTTTTTTGTCACCCGGGATCTGATCGACAGAGGTTGGATCAAGGAACCCTTTATTTTAAATGACGTTTTCGGTTCTGATCATTGTCCGGTAGGACTTCTGCTGGAATATTGACCACACAAAGGGCAGGCACAGGGGCCTGCCCCTACGAATCATATTATTTTGATTGCGGCCATCTGTTTTACGCTAAACAATTTCATCCACATTGAAATTTCTCGCGCAACCTTCTGGACAGCTGCTTTACTACCCCAAAAGCTTTTTCAACGGTTTTTTCACCATCCGGATTCACTAGGCAGCAGGTGGCCGGAGACAGCAGGCTGCGGGAGACCAGGAACTCCTTATCGATTCCTTTCTGATCCAGAAAATCCCATACGCTGATAAGTCTGGTCTGCAAAGAATCCAAAGTTTCCGCCTCAAATGGTTCGACATTGGTCGGAACAATTCCCCAGGAAAGGATTCCGCCGCGATCCAGGAATCGTTTAATGGACGGCACATAAGATGAAAACACCTCCCCATTCTGATAGATATCCAGGGATAAAATATCCAGATCCTGGTTCAGCAGAAAATCCCAGTCCGGATTTCCACACAGATGAATTCCCCTAGGTCTCTCGATCATGGAAAAAAATTTCTCCAGATCTGTCCAGGCCCTGGTGCTGTCATATCCTGACAATGCACTGAAAATAAACTGCAAGCCCGGTTCATCCACAAACATGAAGGCATTGGGATTCACCTGTTTCAACCTTTCCAGTTGAACGTTGATCCGCTTGGCCATGAAATCAAACATCAACGGCCGGATGTTGTCATCAAACAGAATCGGACGCTGATCCTGATCCAGAACATTCAGCCCAAAACTGATGGGCCCTTCCAGTTGCCCCCGGATGGCCGGACGATCCAACAAGTCCATTTTTAAAAAAGCATGATAAACCTGGGAATACTCCGGACTGATATCAAAAAATTCCGGTTCCTCAAAATGGGACAGGGCTTCTTCATACTCCGCTACAAAAGCTTCCATGGAAAAGCCGAGCTTCCGGTTATCCAGATCAAGCTGTATCCCGGGAAAATGCTCTGAAGCCTGCACATACATGTCTTCATAATAGTTCAGGTTGGGAAGCTGCGGCCAGAACGGAATATCCAGAGACAGCGCCATATCCAGTGCTCTTTCCGGATCTTTGTGCGGCATCACAGCCATTGCCGTTGTAAGCAGATTTCCTGGGATGGGCATAGTACAAAATCTCCTTCCGGGATTGTTCCGGATAAAAGTAAGATGAAAAGCGATTGGACGCGGCTTACAGCAGTTTCAGCAGCCACCGGCCAAGATATCGGATCTGTTCCTCTATCCATGTATGAAAAGTAATGGTGATCAAAAACAGCAAAAACAGATAAAGGCCATCCAGCCGTGAACGGAGCCATCCAGGCAGATGGTTTCCCATCCACTGGCCGGCAATGGTTTTGTTTTGAACATAGATAAACCCTACACCGATTCCCAGAAACATAAGAAAAAAAAGCGGGTGCAGGGAAAAAATCAGAAAGGAAAAAACCGTTTTCATGCCATTGGGGATGGCGCCGATGGATATGCCAATCAAAAGGCCCAGGGTGGCAACGGATAAATGGCTCGTGAATTCTTCCAGGGGCAGTATGATCATTTTCGTAAAAAATGAATCGCCTTCTCCTGTCCTTCCCAGAATCAGTCGATGAAAAAATGCGAGGAGATATAAAATTACAAGGCAATAGGCAATGATTGCCGGTGCAATAAACTCTCCAAAAAGCTGAAACGACCGAAGCCAGAAGTTCAGGGAGATATCGGCATATTTCAGGTACGATTTCAAACCGTCTACATTGAACAAGGTTCCCTGAAACTGAAATACGATTTTCGAAACAATGCCGATGAGAATGAACGGCCAGATCTGTTTTTGAATTCTTTGCAAATAGATTTTCATGATTTCAGCAATCCGTGTTGATCGTTCAATTGAAACTTTGGTCTTTTCAGACCCCCATTATCTCGGATGGATTCTTTTGTATAGATACTCAAGGCCTTTCTATATCATCAGCTCCAGATCTTCCAGCGGATAGGCCATGCAGGGATGAATATATCCATATCTGCGATCCGATTTCCGGATCTGCACGCCGGACGGGTGAAAAACTTTCCCTGAAATAAGTTTGGTTCTGCATAGGCTGCAAACACCCGATCTGCATGAGGTTTCAAGGGTTATCCGGTTTCTTTCCAAAGAATTCATCAGTGTTTCCCCGGCCTTTGCTTCAAATGTTCTACCCTGAGAAAGCCGGATCTGAAACCGGTCCTCTTTTTGAATGGTTTCCGGCCATCCAGGATGAGCCGTGATATCTTCAGGGGGACCATAAATCTCAATACGGATTCTGCGTCTCGGTATTCCCAGTTTTTCCAGTTGAGAAAGAACAAAACCATACATGGCTTCCGGTCCGCAGAGGTAGAACATTTTATCCTTTACGTTCTGATTTTCCAGAACCGTCTGAATCCGCTCAGCGGTGATGAATCCTTTATACCCGGAAAAGGAAGAAGAGGGTTCCGTGATCACATGGGTTACGAAAAGGTTTGCATGGTTTGAAACCCTTTCCGACAACTCCTGCCTGAAAATGATATCATCATCCCGCTGCGACCCGTAAATCAGATGAATCTGTTGGTCAAGCTTTTTGTCCGTGACTTCCCGAACCATGCTCATGAACGGCGTGATACCGCTGCCCCCGGCAAGAAAGACCAGATCCTTGCCATGAAAAAGCGGGTTGTGATGGAAATACCCGGCCGGCGAGGTGCTCTGAAAAACATCACCAGGCTTGATTTCATCCAACAGATAATTTGAAAAAAAACCGTTTTTTACCCGGCGCACCGTGATATCATAATAGGCGGTCTGACATGGCGACGAGGATATGCTGTAAGGACGACTGGTCCGTATATTGTCTACATCCAGAAACAGATTGATATACTGACCCGCCTGAAAAGGCGGCAGATACTGATCCTGCGACACCAGCCTGAGTGTTTTGGCTGAAGATGTTTCCGGATGGATTTCCGATACCGCAAGATTCAGCTTCCGGGGATGCAGGCGATGGATGATCCGGCTCACCTGACCTTTTTCAACGGATCGGTCCAATGCATGTTTTCTGAGAATTTCAATCTCTTTTTCGATTTCCGAAAATCCACTGATCTGTTTTTTCACTTTGTTCTTCATAATTTCCCCTTATTTCTGCAATGCCCGGATCACTTTTCTGGCAGCGGATTGGCCTGACATCAGGGTTGGTTGAAATCCTCCCATTCCGGCAAAGGCGCCTGCATGATACAGTCCCTCAATGGGAGAAGCACTGTCCAGAAACAGTTCCGAATCCTTGGCGGATTGTTCAAAACCATATATGGCTCCGCCTGGATGTCCCAAATAACGCATATGCGTCAGGGGTGTGGCAACATCCATCTCCTCAATATGATTTTTACAATCCGGAAAGACCTTGTACAGAGTATTCAGCATATCCTTAGCATACCTGTATTTGGTTTCAAAATACCGGGTGGTTGGAATGGAAAGCCACGGTTCGGAATAGGCCAGTGAGACTATCGCAGCCTGGCAGGCCCCTTCGGGAGAAAAATCCGGATCATCCACATCATAGCAGGTAAACAGCATGGCCTTGGGGGAATCCAGGGTTTTAAAGGTAGCAAAAGCGAGATCATTATCCGTTGTATCCGTAATAAAGTTGGTTGTTTCCCGGATTCCCAAATCTTCCGGTTCCGCATCCATTCCCAAAAAAATCGTAACCGCGGATGTTCCGACCATCCGGGCACCCAGCTCTCTCCATCTTTCTTCCGGCACATGTTCTCTGTCAATCAGATCCACATAGGTTGTGTAAGATCCTGCATTTGAAATAATCCGTTGTGCAGAGATCTCATCACCCTGATCTGTGACCACTCCTTTTATTCTGTTGTTCTCAACAAGGATCTTTCGCACCCCGCAATTGAATCGAACTTCACCGCCGGCTTTCATATATACGTTGAGAAGGGTACTGGACAGAGCCTGGGACCCGCCTTTGATATGATAGGGTTTGAACTCTGTATAGGCCCAGAGAATAACGGCAAAATCACCAAAAGGAAGCCGGGATGGAGGCATTCCCATATAGGACCAGTAGATACTGACCGCTGACTGCAGGAGAGGGTTTTTGAAAAATGCATTCAAAACCGTCTGGGTATCTTTTAAGGCATATTGAAAATAGATTGGATACTTTTCCGGGGATGCTTCCGGGTCGCGTATAATGGCCACATGAACCCACTGATTGCAGAATGTCCAGACCAGATCGAAAAATCCGTCAATACCGGATGTTTCCTGGGGAAACTTGGCCTTCAAAGACTGAATCGCTTCCCCGCGGTCTGCCCTGAGGGTCACATCCACCTGACCGGGTATAATGGCCCGGTACAGATTCTCCATCTGAACAAATTCCAGATCCTTCATCACATCCAGATCGTTCAGCATGGAACGGAGCGGCCCGGGAAAACTCTCCGTCCCCATTCCGCTCAACTGATGCAGGGCAACCTCAAATTCAAACCGTCCTCTCACAAAACTGGTCGCACACCCGCCCGGTATATTGTGACGCTCCAGCATCAGGGTTTTCACACCCGCCCTGGCCAGGGTCAAACCTGCGGTAAGACCGCCGTTTCCGGCGCCGATAACCACGGCATCGTAATCAACCATTCCTGTCCTCCCCTAATTGACTCTGGATCAAAATCGAAAACCATAAACAGATGAATCCTGGTCAAAACGCTTATGCTGCATTTTCATATCAGATAATGCAGAAGCATGAAAGGGGAATCCGAACCTGAATTGATGGTTCTGCCTTGTTAGATGCCATCCCATCCGGCGATTCTGGCCCAGAGCCACCAGGCTGCATATGCCCTGCGGTTTCCCAGAAGGTCATAGTCCGATGCATGGGCAGGATTACATTCATACCACTCTCCCGGATGATCATCCATCCATTCCAGCAGATGAGTGGGCTCATTTCCCTGTGCCAGCGGGTAGTATTCATCTGTCTCATAGTGATGAGTATCCTGAGACCAATAATCCAGACAGAAATATTGATTGGCCGTGCAGAAATCAAAGATTCGTTTGTGATTCTGATACGGGGATCGGATATAGGGCGGTTCCGGCGTATCCCCCTTGCTGCCGCTTGCATATCCGGTCATGAACACAAAGGTCACCGGATTGTCCGAAGTTCGGCCCTTGGAACCGCCGGCCTTATACATCTCAATCAATTCCGAAAAGTTGTCCAGATAGATCTCCACATCATGCCCATCGATGGAGCACCATGACCACATCACCACATTGACGTCCTGATAATCCGGATGATCCAAGTATTCAACGGTTCGAAGAAAATAGCTTGTATGACCATTGCTGTCTGTTGAGTCATGACTTAAATCGCTTGCGGAATATACGTTTACCGATCCCGTGGGTCTATAGTGAATATCAAGGCTTCCGTTGACTGGATTCCCGTTAAAGGTTACGGCAAACAGCGTATTATCCCCTGGTTTATAATCCTGAAGGGCATCCATGCCATCGGTTGTCTGGGAAGAGTGCGATGTTCCGCAATACATGATATGAAGGTTGGTCCTGGCCCGATTGATTGCCTCCACCGGGATGCTCCGTAAAACCGATTCTTTGGCAACTGTATGGTCTGCTATATAGCTGACATCTGAAGATCCCTGAGGAGGAGCGTCATCCTCTTCCGCTGTTTCGGTTGATTCATCTGCCTCATCTGTGCTTGATGTTTCCTCACTCTCTGATTCCGAAGAGGATTCCGGATCTTCTGAAACAGCTTCTTCGTCCGTACTTTCCGTTTCCGCTGAAGTGTTCTGGGGTTCTGCGGATGGAGGCTGGCTGTCATCATCACATCCGGGAAACAGGATGAGCAATAACATCAACCCCATCAGAATCAACAGTTTACGACAGAAGGCAGATTGTATTCCGGTATTCATTTTAACTCCTTACGTTGAATTGGCACTGAAAGCAGTTATAATATAGCGATTCATCCTGCAATTTCAAAATGCATACCAACCTGCAGAAAAGTCAGATATCCAGGTTGATTCCCAAAAAATCTCCTCCTGGAACAGGCCTTGCATTTCAGATATAATCAGAAAAATGTGTATAACACATGCTTGAAATAATAACCATTTTTCAGACTGTCCCTGTCGACGCTGTCCGGATCATGAATCAGAATTCGCAAAACACTTGCCAGACCGAAGTTCTTCTCCATATCATGGATTCAGGGATCATTTTTTATAATAAACAACTATATTTCATCGGTCATGGTTATATTTCATCAATTCCGCCCGGACCGGATTCATGGTTCCCGTAACCAGCGCTGCCGGACAGCCAGCTATTTTTCCCTTCCCTTCGTTCTCTTTCCATTCCATTCAACCAAACCTCCCTGGTTCTCCTTAAAACACTCTTTTTGAGCCGAAAAACATCGTTTTAAGACTGAAAAACAGCCCTGTTTTTTATACAAGCCCGCGCCAATTGGGTATCCGGCTTGGTCCGACTGGAAAAGAAAGTCAGTCGGGTTCAAAAACAAAGTGTTTAGCCATTATTGCTTTTATGGTTTCATGTATTTTAGATTTCAATGATTGACTTTACAATATAAATGCAATACATTGCTGATATAATTAATAAAAAATTTGTTATGTGAACATATAATCCAAGAATTAAGAGATAGAAAAATGGTTGATACAATTGATGTTCGGGACTTATCTGAAGAAGACGTTAAAAAGGTTAAGGCCTACATTGCGTCTTTGCGGGTAATGACGCCCCAAAAAAAAGAAGCATTTAAAATTTGATTGGGCTGGCGGTTTGGCTCATTTAAAAGACAAACATACCTCAGTTGAGTTGCAACATGAGAGCTTGAACTGGCGTTAAATGTATCTGGTAGACACTAACATCTTTATAGAGGTTCTTTTAAAGCAAGAGAAACAAGAACTCTGTAAAAAATTTCTTTCCGCCAATATAGGTAAAATTAATATTTCTGATTTTACCTTACATTCTATTTGGTGTAATTCTGTTTCGGTACGACCAGACAGATTTGTTTAAACGATTCGTAGCCGATATTATTGCAAACGCCTTTACTCCAGTCCTCTCATTGCCTCAAACCATGCTTTTTCATGTAGCTCAGGCGAAAAAGGATTTAAATTTTGATTTTGACGACGCCTATCAATACACCATAGCCAAACATCATGGTTTGAAAATAATAACCATGGACAAAGATTTCCAAGCAGTTGCTTCGTCCGATGTAATGTTTTTTTAAATTTTTTAAACTTCATCCCAAATTCGATGAGACACGAATTCGGAGGGCATCCTGCCTATCTTCTACCCTGCTTTTCGAGCCACTGTTTCCCCATGCTGGTTTGGGTACGGATGTATAACTCCTTATAGACAGTCGCTATCACTTCATTATCCTGATTCAGGATATTCACCTCGTAATTGCGGATGGCTTTCCGGTTATGGTTTATGATGCTCCGGATCTCCTCGATCTCCGAATCCGGGATATGAAACAATGCCCGGACGGTTCCGGTTCCGGGCTTATGGAATTCAATCCGGGCGCTTTTGTCCCACACCAGGTAGTCTTCTCCCAGGTTTTCAATCAGGATGAACATGAAAAAAGGATCGCACATAGAGTAGAGGGAGCCGCCGAAATGGGTGCCCACATAATTGGTGTTCAGGGGTACCAGAGGCATGGTGACTTCCACTGTGTTGGAATCCACAATCCTCGGGAAAATAGATGCGCCCTGATATGGACCAAAACTTTTAAACGCCTCCTCCATGCCGTAGGTTTTTCTCATGAACTGCCAGAGAGGATTCAGGCTGAAACCGCTTTTCTGCTTGGATGAAGTCATGCCTTCTTTCCTTCCTTGATCTGAAACAGTAGTAATACGTAAACAATTAAAATCAAATTGCCAAAAACCGCAGCAGGTAAAAATATCCAAAACCAGCCGCCATCAGATAGACACAGGGTTTCCACAGATGCCTGTAAACCGACTCCATGGATGATTCAAAATACTGATTGGAAAGAATCAGGCACAGGTGCACCGGGGATAGCAGTACGCCGCTGAATCCGAAAACCATGGCCAGCATAATGTATGGATAGATATTGGCCCCTGCATCCAGGGATGCGATCAATGGAATCACGATGGGAAATGCACTTCCTACAAACGCGATGGTGATTCCTGTAATCAGTCCCACCAGAAACGGGAGAATGGCGACGATGAGAATCAGAGGAATTTTCAGGAAGGTCAGTTCCCGTGAAATCGCCTCTACGGCATGGCTGTCCTCCAGCATGCCTTTGAACACCAGGATGCTGAAAATCATGTATACCATTTTCAGGGTCTGGGGATTGAAAATAATGTGTGAAATCTCCTTGGTCGCCATTCTATTGGATTGCCAGACCAGATAGATCGAAAGAAACAATGCCAGGATCAGTCCGGCTTCCTTTCCCAGAACCCAGCCTGGAGATAGCCAGAAAAACACCGCGCCCATCCCGATCCCGGCAATAATCACGATCATCACGGGAAGGAGTTCTTTTAAAAACGGGATCATGCTTTGTTTTTCCGGATCAGCCAATGCCGGTGTCCGGGAAGATGGTTTTTCCGTAAGATAAGAATATCCGACAGACAATACGAACAAGGTTAACGGCCCCTGATAGAGCATCACGGAAATCAGGCTGGTGCCTTTCGCAAGTGCGGTAACTAGGAGGATACCGGGATACAAGGGCCACCAGTACTCCCATATATGCCGGAACCAGTAGTTGATAAAACTGAGTTTTGCCGCAGAATAATCCGAATTTGAACCCAACTCCTTAACCATGGGAGCGGAAAACACGGCCCCGCCAGGCATGGGCAGCAGACCGATCAGGGCTGGAAAAACCACAATATTCAATCTGGAATGACGGATCAACCCCTTGAAATTTGCAAGAAGCCTCTTCATCTGCCCGGTGGTCTCCATGGAATTGCTCAGGACCAGAATCAGGGATACGATTACCGATAAGGCCAGGGTCTGGGGAAATATGATAGACAAGAGCATGGATCTGCCCATGGCTAAGGGGCTCAACCCAAAAAACACCCCCATGCAGATGGCGCCCAGAAAAAAGGCATGGCCAAGGGAAAGATTTTTCCGGACACAAACAATCACAATGGAAAAAACCATGAACAGACGGATCAGTGCCGGTATCTGATCAAAAAAAGTCATACAGATCAATCTCCGGTTCTATTTCACAACGCCCTGTTTTTTCAAAGCCTCAATCTCCTCGGAACCATATCCGATCTCTCCAAGGATTTCCCCGGTATGCTCGCCGATTCCCGGAGCGGAAAACCTTGTTCCCGCATAGTTTGCACTGAAATGGATGGGATATCCCGGAATGTTGATCTTCCCCAGACTTCGATGTTCATAGGGAACCACATACCCGTTGACAATCGCCTGGGGATCGTGTTCCACTTCCGTAACATGCAGCACCGGGCAGAACATCAGTCCCAGCGGCTGAAACACCTCCATCCACTGATCCCGGGTTTTTTCCAGAAAAGCAGCATCAAACATCTCAATCAGCTCCGGACTGGTCACAGGCCGGACTGCTTCATTTGTGTATTTCCTGTCTTTCAGAAGCATCTCCTTGCCCATGGCCTTGCAAAAAACCGACCAGTACTTTTCCTCTGGATGGTGGGTTCCGATAATCCATTTTCCGTCCTTACACTGGAAACGGTTGCGAAGCGGAGAGTGATGTGTCCGGACGCCTGTTACGCAAGGATTGACGGAAAGGGCTGAAGACAGCATCATGTTAGGATGCTGCATCCAGAGAGCTGTGCTGTAAAGGGAAATATGAACCTCCTGGCCGATCCCTTGTCTTTCTTTGACCAGAAGTGCGGTCAGGATGGCATGGCTGGCGGCAATGGCCGTGGATTGATCCAGGACTCCCAGATGCAGCATGGTCGGCTCGGATGATCCGGTCGCAAACATCAGACCGGACCGTGCCTGCCCCAAGGGATCAAAAGCGCCAATATTGCTCATGGGGCCTTCCGGCCCGTATCCGGAAACATTGGCATGGATAATTTTCGGATTGACGGCTGACAGGGTTTCATAATCGATTCCCAGCTTTTTCTTGGTTGTTTTCCGAAGGTTTGTCAGGAATACATCGGACTCCCGGATCAACCGGTGAAAAATCTCCCGTCCCTTTTCGGTTGTTATATCCAGGTAAATTCCTCTCTTGTTTCGATTGGAAACCTCATGCATGATGCTTTCACCATTCGGCATGGCCATATCGATTTCCGCTACTTTGGTCCAGTACCGCTCCGGATCTCCGAAACCGGATTCGATTTTAATGATATCCGCACCAAGATCTCCCAGAATCGCCGTGCTGCCGGGGCCGGCATGAAAAACACCGTATTCCAGAATCTTAATCCCGGAAAGAGGCATGGGTTTGTTTTTTTTCTGTTCTGTTGTGTCCGTCATTTTTTCATGAATTCCTTTTTTTAATCAATTCCTCGAAAGTTCACTCATTTCCTGTTGACATACGGAATGAGATATCTCAAGATCATTTTGATCCGGACGATATTCTCATATATTGCGCTGACTGCACAAACGATATTTCTGTTTTTTCCATGTTTTTTCCTCCACACTCCATCTGAGTCCCGGGTCCGGAACAGAAATCAAACCAAAACCAGGAGGGTTGCATGAAACAATCAGTCATCAGACAGCAGAAGGATGATCGAGGCGGCAGAAGACGGTTAAAGGACAGACGGTTCCAGGTTCCGGCAGCGCTGCCCAGCGAAGAAAAAAGAACCAACTGGCGCAGGCGGAGTGGAATGGATCAGAGGATTCAAAAGCAGGAGCGTACATTTGTTGAAAAAAAAGAATAGCCGGCAGTCCCATAAGCAGATGGAACTGTTCACAACTGCTGCATCTGCGCTCTCACACCCTAACATGGATGATATGGAGTTTCAAACCTTCCGGATTGAAAAAATCTCCATAAGTTCCACACCCATGTCTTTTGATCTTGCTGTAAAGGTGCTGTCACAGGCATGTAATAGATAGTGCCCGAACAAAAACGCGGCCTTAATTATTTCCTGTTTTTTGCGCCAACCCCGAATTGTTTCCGGTTGCGATCAATCTCCAGGGCTGTTTTCAAACCCTTGTCCCGGACTGCATAGATCTTGAGTCCGAGCCTTCCCATGCGGAAAAACCGCTTCCCATATTTTTTCAAATCCTTAAAATCGATTTCAAATCCAAGCCCAGGCCTTATCGGAGGATGGATTACGCCATGGTCATGATGAAATTTCTCCACAAGCAGACCATCGCGTTTTTCCACAATCCAAGACGGTGGATTCAAGGGATACTCCAAGGGTTTCACACCTTTGAAACCGCTGGCAAGCATCATCTGCAGGTTTACGGCAAAACCAATACCGTTTGTCCAGGTATGGGGAGTATAGATAAGATTATGTTCCCGGCAGAGCCTTGCCACTTCCATGGTCTGAGAAATACCTCCGGTCATGATGGCATCCGGCTGAAAAATGTTATAGCATCTGCGCTCGATCATCATCTTGAGTTCCGGCAGACCATTGGTATGAATTTCCCCACCACTGATCGGTACCCTGCTATATGCGCTCAGGGCGATCTGGTCTTCATAAGCATCCATGGGAAGCGGCTCTTCCAGCCAAGCGACTCCTAAATCCGCGCAGGCATCTGCAAATTTTTTCGCGCGGGCAAGATCCCACAAAGGCGCATCGCTCACAATGGTTACGCGCCAGGCCTGATTGGCATCCACGCCGATCTTCATCTTATCGCCCATGGCCTTTGCGACTGCTTCCACCTGCTGAATGTCTTTCTCGATCTGAAAGTCGTGAACCCGGATCTTTACACTCCGGAACCCCTCTTCATACCGCTGCTGAACCTCTTCCACCCGTGCTTCCGGTGATTTGACCTCACCGGTTGACGCATACAGGGCAACCGGCTCGGCCTTTCCCCCCAGAAGTTCAAATACAGGTTTATTTTCCAGTTTGCCTTTTATATCCCAGAATGCCGGCTCCATCCAGTTGGCACGGACACCCAGATAGGAAACCTCGCGAAGTCTCTGCTGGATCAGGTTCATATCCGTAGCATCCAAATCAATCAGATAGGGTGCAATCAAATGGCCCAGGCCTTTTCTCTCTGTTGCAATGGCCGGCCCTGCTGAAAACCCTTCCACACCGCTGTCGGTGATGATACGAACCAGATCAAAACGGTTATCGATTGATGGATACCCTGGAATCCAACTTGGATAAAATGGTTTATCCAGCGGAATCCGGACATGATACATCTCAATGCATTTGATTTTGCTCATATCATCTTCCTCCTGATTTCCAGTCTAATAAGTCCAGCCAAACACACCCAGCCCCAGGATATTGCCGACAATGGCGATCAGATATATGCAACTGATCGTAATGATTTTATTTTTATAGGTCTTCATACCGACCACCAATAACGCAGCCACGTAAAAATGTAAATAGCCAAACAGGAAAATCAGCCACACACCGGCAAAGGTTCGATTCCAGAAAGGATATTCCCACACCAGATGGCCGCCGTAATTCAGCACACATTCCACAAAAACACAGAAAACAGAGTAACCGATTGCCCAGAACCACCAGTTCGGAACTCCCAGGACTTTTTCCTCTCTGTCCTCGGAAATGGTGTTGTAGTAAATGATGCCGGAGATTGCGAACATGAACATGATCTCGATGTTCCAGCCGATCATGGTGCGAAGGGCCGTGTCTCCCGGAGTGGTCCAGAAGGCGGATCGTCCGGTTAAATGAAATACCCAACCGTTCCAGGTTTCATTCACAAAATCCATTCCAAAAACCGTGAGTCCTGCCAGGATCGCGTTCCAGTTACCGGTCTCCCTGGCTTTTTTCATTTCAGAGGTATAGATGTAAAAAACAATTGCCAGTAATGAGATAACATACCACTTGAGCATGGAAAGATCCCGCAGCCCGTTGAGTGCACGAATGCTTGCTTCTGTCATGATTCATTCCTCCTGATCGTTGATGTTATTATGACTGCCACACCTATCAGATATAAACCTGACATTGCAAAGGGTTGAGATTTTCCGCATCTTCTTTTTTGCAATATCAAGTGGCACACAATCCTCGTAAAATCAGTTCTGTTCCTGCCTCAACCATCCGGGAGACAGACTGAATTTCAGATGTAACCGATGTTTTAATCAGGAACATGATATAGATCGAAAACAGGAACTCGGTAGTCACATCAATGTCAACCGGATAAAACCGCCCCTGACTCACGCCCTGCTGCAACACAACCCGGATCAACTGCATGGCGCCAAGATTGATTTCCAGAAAACGGTCTTGCTCCTTTGACAGAGTAAAAATTCCTGGATCATTCACGACAACTGCATGAAGATCTTTGTGAGAGAACAGGTATTCAAAAGCCCGGGATACCATGATCCTGAATTTTTCGGCGATATCCTCCACCTGTTCAATCTCACGGCCAACGGTGTCCCTCCAGCGGATCAGTTCATTCCCAACGGTTTTTTCATACAGATCTTTCTTGTTGGCCACATAAAAATAGATATTGCTCTTGGTCATTCCCATTTCCTGCGCAATATCTTCAATCGTGGTTTTCTTATACCCATACCGGGCAAAAATCTTCAGGGCGACCTGAAGGATCTCCTGCAATTTTATTTCCTTGCCATTTTTTGAATTTTTGAACGTTTGACTCATTTGTTCAAATGATCATAGTTTTTTTCGCTTGTCAATACCTGATAGACTACTGAACATTAAAAATATAGTGAATTATCTTCATAACATTTTTTTGTTGCATACTGAAAATAATTACAGTATGGATTTCCCCATGGAAGACTTAACGCTAACTCAAAATAAAATTCTTTCATACATTATCAAATATCTATCCATAGAGAGAATGCCACCAACCTTGGAAGATATGGCGGTCAACTTCCACTATAAAAGTATTAATGCTGTTAAAAGTCATCTTCGCCTGATTGAAAAAAAAGGTTATATCAGAATATATCCTGGCAAATCACGTGGAATTCAGGTACTTAAATCAATTACTGATGCCATATCTGAACCAGTATCATCCCACAATCAAATTCCTATTATTGGGAATATTGCAGCAGGAGTACCTATATTAGCCAATCAAACCGGCGTGGAAACGCTGAATGTACCAGCCGGTTTTTTTGACCCGGGGGAGTATTTTGCTTTACATGTCACAGGCGACAGCATGAAAAATATAGGCATCAATATTGGTGATATAGCAATTATCAGACATCAAAGCTCTGTTGAAAATGGAGAAATCGCTGCTGTCATTATAGAAGACGAAGCAACCTTGAAAAGATTTTTTAGATATACAGATCATGTTTCATTAAAAAGTGAAAATTTCGATTTCCCTGATATTGTGATACCAGAGTCCGACCACTGTCGAATTAAAATCGCGGGCAAATTGTCTGGACTACTAACAAAAAAGATTACTATATGAGCCGAGTAAAATCAGCTAAAACTTTCGGTCTGCAATCTGTACCTGAAAATGAATATTTCAGCTCTGTAGAAGATGTAAATCAATATGCGAATTTTGGTCAAGCCCATCACATGCGAAGAGCTTTTCAATCAATGGGGCTTGATGGCATTTTTTGTATAGATGGGAAACCATCTGTATATTTAAAAAACTTTGAATCCTCCATTAACCGTTCTCAAGTAAACGATTTGCATAAAAAATTCTGGAACCAATCCACAGCAACGATTCTTATTCTCCAAGATCCACACATGCTCTATATTTTTTCAGGTATGATTAAGCCAAATAACGAGATTGAAAGTCCTATTGAAGAACATGACGCTTTTGTGGAGAAACTGACAAGAGTTGCTGATACACTTGAAAACTATAAATTGTTCGAACAAATAACAACCGGAGAATACTATCGTTCCCGGCCGGAAAAATTCCACCCAAGAGATACCGTTGATCATTATTTAATTCATCAGTTGACCAAATTAAGTGATCGTTTAGCTCATGAAAACACTGTTGCGTATAGAAGAAAAATAAACTCCTTTTTGGGACGTCTTATATTTACCTGCTATCTGATCGATCGAGGAATAATTATTCTTGATGATTACAACCTTCTTTCTGAACTAAAAATTAAATCCCTGCTAGAATTATTCGAGCTGAATTCAAAATCAGAAATTCGTAAATGCTTGAATATTCTTTTTTCATCATTAAAAGAAGATTTTAATGGAAGCATGTTTGAAGATGACTTTCAGTCTGAACTCTCAATGCTGAAGAACAGTGATTTTATTCTTTTACGAAAATTTCTACAAGGTCAGGAAACTGATTCAAGTCAAATGGTGCTGGGCTTTTGGGCCTATGACTTTTCTATTATACCTGTTGAAACAATCAGTGCAATATATGAAGCGCTGCTTGGTATCGAAAATCCGGAAGATAAAAGATCCAAAGGTGCATTTTATACACCGCGTCATTTGGCTGAAATGGTCGTTGACGAAGCGGTCTCAAATTTACAGACATCAACATTGTTGGATAAATCATTTTTAGATCCATCATGCGGGTCTGGTATTTTTCTTGTTACATTATTCAATCGGATGGCTGATGAATGGTATCAAAACAACAAATCACTCGATGATAAGATTAAAATTAAAGAACTCACAAAGTTATTAAGGGAAAATCTATACGGTATTGATATTAATCCAACAGCATGCCGCATCACATGTTTCAGTCTTTATGTTGCATTTCTGGACCAGTTTGAACCGCGCTATCTGCACAAGCTCCAAAATAATAACGGAAAAATACTGCCAAAACTTCTCGCGTATGCTGATCAACAGTGGCAAAATATTGATGATGCCAGTATATTTCAAGGAAATTTTTTTCAACACGATCTGCCGATACATAGTAGCTTTGATGTGATTATAGGAAACCCCCCTTGGCCAGGAAGGACATCCAAGCCTGATAAAATTCTGATACAGTGGTTAGAGGATGAGGAGCACAATCCTTTGCTTCGCGACCCTGAAATCTCTAAACAAAAGACATATAGGAAAAGTATTTTTTATCCTTCAGATCAGGTCGCTCATGCCTTCATGTGGAAAGTGCTGCTTCATCTGAAAAAATCCGGTAACTGCTGTATGCTTCTACCTTCTGAAGTGCTGCTGAATAAAACCGATATTTTTCAGAAAGAGTGGTTTAAGAGAAGCACTGTGTATAAAATCATCCAGTTGGCAGACTATCGGCGGTTATTGTTTGAGAAAGCAATCCGCCCATGCTTTATTACCCGCTTTAATTCGAATAGGCCTGATATTAATGTTCATGAAATTGATTATGTTGTACCCAAATATTTGGGACAGGATCCTGTGGTCGGTAAAATTCCAGTGGCTCCCGATGATTGTATAACGATTTTTTTAAAGGAGTTGATTGATTCGGCAGAGAAAAAAACAGCTTCGGCTTTATGGAAAAGTCGTTATTCAGGCACTCCTCGTGATTGGAGATTGATTCATTATCTACAAAATCTACCAACCCTTGACCAATTAGCCGGGAAACCGAAGTCAGATAAAAGCTGGAAAAAAGGTAAGGGATTTCAAATTTGGTATAAAGCTGGATATGAACTGAATCCTTCAACATATGGCGATCCCAAACCAATACCCGGCAAACTTAATGATCTATTTATTGAGGCAACGGACCAAAATGCAAAATTTATTATTTTATCAAATGACTGCATAACACTTCAAAATAAGCTTGAAACAACAAGATATAAAGATCCGAAATTATCAGATTCAAAACGTCATGCTTCTTTAAAAGGTTTTCGCCGAAGCCCGGATAAGTGTATTTTTGCCCCCCCGTTGGTTCTAATTAACAAAGGTTTTACCCGTTTTTTATTTGCTGATTTTTTTGTATTTTATCAGGACTCAGTAACTGGAATATCCGGTCCCACAGAAGACAAAGACCTTCTTATGTTTTTCTCGGTTTATGCTCAGTCCCGACTGGCATCATATTTTCAGTACCATACATCCGGCAGTTGGGGAATCGAGAGAACAGAAGTAAAGCTGCATGAGTTGCTACGACTCCCATTCCCCACGCCTGACAGTATGGGGATGAATAAAAAAAAGGCACAGCAGGTGATTAAAAAAATCGCTTCAAAGTTACAGGCCTTTAAAAAAGAATTAGAAGACCTTTATCAGGACTATAAAACCCCTGTGCTTCATGGTGATACGTTTGATGAAGTTCGCCACAAAAAATCCCAAAACCTGTCTCAAGAACTTGAACCCCTTGTGTATGACTATTTTGGGCTTACACAAGAAGAGATTGCCTTGATTGAGGATACGTGTGGAATTTACGCAAAAAGTGCAACACCCGATCGCTATGGTAAACCCATCAAGACCTTGCAGAGAACAACTAAAAATGATCGTTTACAATACTCAGAATGGATATGCAATACTTTCAATAGCTGGATGCTGGATGCATGGCAACCTGATCACCCATCTTTTTTTTTCTGTGCGGAATCAACCAAGTTTAACAAGTTAGGTCAAGTATTAATTACTCTTTGTAAAACAAATAGCAGAAGAAAGGGCGTTGCGGTTAATCATGAAAGTCCTGAAATGGTTAATGCTTTAAAAAGGATTTCAGATGCATCATCAAGTGAACGGGGCAGCCTTTCATATTTAAGAGGAATTGTTTTTGCAGAAAACAACAAAATTCATATTTTAAAACCGGATATGCTTGGCAAATGGACTCGAACCGCTGCGCTAAATGATGCACAGAATCTTTTTGATCTGATTATCTCCTCACCGAAGAAGAATGTATGAATATAATTGGGACCTTTGATGATTTTGCAGATTCCTTTCCACCAAATTTATTGCCATGGGTATTTCATGAAATTTTTAAAGAATGGAACAACTTTCTTAGAACACCTCGAAACCCTTTAGAGAACAGGATTACAAAACCTTTTATTGGCCACCTGCAATCATGCCAGGAAAATCGTCAACTACCCTTTTGGTTCGATCCAAATATCAAACTTGTTGATGCAAGCCAAGATACGGAAATAGGGGAGCTTGATATTCGGGTTATGCACGGTAAACGTCCAAAAGTATTCTTTGCATTTGAATGCAAACGTTTGAATGTAGTTCATAAAGGCAAGTACTCCAGTCAGGCAGGCAAATATGTCGGTGAAGAAGGCATGGGCTGTTTTCTTTCCGGACAGTATGACGGCGGCAGTGATTGTGGAGGAATGATTGGCTATGTGATCGATAATGATGTTAAAAAGGCTATATCTGCCATCAATAAAGCATTAGAAGTTTATAAAAGTTCACTGAGAATAAAGCCCCCGGTGAAATTGAAAATGTCATCTATGCTGAATGAAAAAGAATGTTCATGTTATGAAACTGTACACATAAAAGCTAAAAATAATTTTACAATATATCATGTGCTTTTGCCATATAATGTTTAGGTATGAATACCTTAGAATATGATGAATTATATAGGAAGTATAAGGATCTGCTTGAAGAGAACAGATGTTTGAAAGCAAAAATAGAAGGATTAGAAGCTGCCCCATCTTTTATTCAATCCAATCCTGAAACATCACAAACTCAAATATTGTCATTACGAGAAACAGATAAAATCAATCTTGATAATCGGCTTGAAGAAGAACGAATAGGAACTAACTCCAATTACGAAAAAACTGTTGATCAATATTCTACAAAGGAAAATAAAATTGAGCTGTTCATGTCACTGTTTAAAGGCAGATGCGATGTATATGCCAAAAGATGGAAAAACAAAAAGGGGTTATCCGGATATAGCCCGGTCTGCTTAAATGAGTGGACACCCGGCGTGTGTAACAAACCCAGAATTAAATGTTCCAAATGTACCCAAAAATCATATTCTAAACTGGATGAAATGGTTGTTGAAGAACACCTTCGCGGCGATATTGTGATCGGGATTTATCCGATGAATCTTGATGAAACCTGCTATTTTCTGGCTATTGATTTTGATAACAAGGGTTGGGAAAAAGATATTTCAGCCATACGGGATACATGTGCTGAGTTTGGAATTCCGATTGCAGTTGAACGTTCCAGATCCGGTAATGGCGGCCATGTTTGGTTTTTCTTTAAGGATAAACTATCCGCCTCAGCAGCGAGAAAATTTGGAACGTCATTGCTGACATATTCAATGGGGAAAAGACATGAGATCTCCTTTACATCCTACGACAGATTATTTCCCAATCAGGATACAATGCCCAAAGGCGGACTCGGAAACCTGATTGCCCTGCCGCTTCAGAAATTTGCAAGGGAAAAGCACAATACTCTTTTTGTCGATAAAGAGTTTGAGCCTTATGCAGATCAGTGGAGATTTTTATATGGTATTCAAAAGCTACCTGAAGAAGAGCTGGCTTCTTTAATAACAAAGCTCTGCAAGGGAAATGAGCTGGGTGTTTTGAAAAATGAGGAAACAAGTGACAAAAAGCCCTGGATACAAAAGATCTCAAAGTTACAACATCAGGATTTTCCCGAAACTGTTGAAATCGTGAATTCCGGGATGCTGTATGTCAAAAAATCAGGACTAAGTCAAAAAGCATTAAATACTCTGAAACGATTTGCAGCTTTTCAAAATCCGGAATTTTATAAAAACCAGGCCATGCGAATGCCCACATATAATAAGCCAAGGGTTATTTCCTGCGCTGAAGATTTTAAAGAATATCTGGCACTGCCCCGTGGGTGTAAAAGTGATATAAACAACCTGTTCAAAGAATTTCAGATAAAGTTGCATTGGGTTGATGAAGCAAACCAGGGGCGGTCGATCAATGTAGAATTCAATGGTGTGCTCACAAAGGAACAGCAGGATGCGCTTGATGCACTGATTGAACATGAAAACGGTGTACTGTCGGCTGCAACTGCTTTTGGAAAAACCGTTGTCGGAGCTAGATTAATCAGTATTAAAAAGGTAAATACACTTGTATTGGTACATAGGCAACAGTTGTTGTCACAGTGGAAGGAAAAACTCTCCGAATTCCTTTTGATTCACGAAGTACTCCCTGAAACACCCCAAAAAAGAGGCAGAAAAAAGAAGCAAAATTTAATCGGCCAGTTGGGTGCAGGTAAAAACCAATTAAATTCCATTGTAGATGTTGCCATTATGCAGTCATTGCATATGGATGGAAATTTAAAAGACTGCATAAAAAATTATGGAATGATTATCGTCGATGAATGCCATCATGTCCCGGCTTTCAGTTTTGAGCAAATCATTAAAAATACAACCGCCAAATATGTTTACGGCTTAACGGCAACGCCTTCCAGACCGGACGGGCATCATCCAATTATCTTTTTTCATTTAGGCCCCGTAAGGTTTACGGTGGATTCAAAAGAACAGGCAGAAAAAAGGCCTTTTGATCACTATCTGGTCCCAAGATTTACTTCGTTTAAAATTGGGTCCAATGAAAACCAGAAAGACCTATCCATTCAGGAAGTATACTCAGCGCTGATAGAAGACGAAATCCGGAATCAGTTAATCATTGATGATGTGTTGGAGTGCTATAAAAAGGGAAGAAATTCTCTGGTTCTTACCGGACGAGTAGCCCATGTGAAATTATTGAGCGAAATCTTAAAGAAAAGAATCCCTGATATCATAAGGCTCACCGGCGGAATGGGAATTAAAAAAACAACAGAAGCATTAAGGAAAATATCTTCAACTCCTGTGAATAAACCATTTGTTCTGGTTGCAACCGGCAGTTTCATTGGCGAAGGGTTTGATGAACCACGTCTTGATACCTTGTTTTTAACCATGCCGGTTGCCTGGAAAGGTACATTGCAGCAATATGCCGGAAGGCTCCACCGCTTGTTCAAGACGAAACGGGATGTCCAGATATACGACTACGTTGATATCCATATAAAAATGCTTGAAAAAATGTATGGAAAAAGGCTGAAAGCCTATGCCTCTATTGGCTATAAAACAAAAGAAGGAAATATTCCTGATGCATCAATAGACATTATTTTTGATCAAAACAGTTTTTTTCCGGTTTACCTGGGAGACATAAAGAATGCATTAAAACAGGTTCTGATTGTCAGCCCTTTTGTCACTCAAAAACGGGTGATGCAGATGATGCAGCAGTTTAATACGATTTTACAACACCAGGTAAAAATAACAGTTATGACAAGACCGGTTGAAGATTTTAATGAAAATAAAAAAACAACTCTGAAAAAAACATTTGCGCTTTTAGAAGATGCAGGAGTGCAAGTCATGTTCAGGTCAAATATCCATCAAAAATTTGCTGTCATTGATCAAAAAATAACCTGGTATGGAAGTGTTAACCTGCTGAGTTTCGGATACTCTGAAGAGAGCATCATGCGCCTGACAAGCAGCAGCATTGCATATGAATTGATTAAAAGCATTGATATTAAGGAAACTTTGCAGCAGGAGAATATTTGATAAGATTTCTTTGTTTTCATGCATATTGATGATGTCGAAACAAACTGAATGAAAAAAAATGCTATTTCCTGGGCCGGTACCGGATCAAACCCTCCTGAGTGGTGGATGCGACCAGCCGCCCGTCCTGGGTATAAATATTACCATGGCACAGCCCCCTTGCCTTGCTTGCACTGGGACTTTCCATAACATACAGCAGCCACTCGTCAATCCGGAAGTCGCGATGAAACCACATGGCATGATCCAGGCTCGCAACCTGCATGGCTGGTTCCCAGAATGTATGTCCGTGAGGATAAAGCGCAGTTGCAACCAGCCCGAAATCAGATGCGTACGCCAATAAATATTTGTGCACGGCAATATCATCCGGCATTTTATGTATGGTTTTGAACCATGAATATCTAACCGGTTTTTCCCTGGTTGGTGCAAAAGGGTTGATGGGGTTTATCGGCCTGATCTCAATGGGTTTCACGCACAATATTTTGTCGCGTATTGAGACAGGAATCTGGTCTTTGACTTGCATTGCTCTTTCCATTTCTGACAGAAGCCCTTCAGGCCCTGGAACGTCAGGAATAGAGTCTTGGTGCTCAAAACCTTCTTCCTGAATTTGAAAGGACGCAGACAGGGAAAATATGGCCTGGCCTTTTTGAATGGCGACCACCCGCCGGGTTGTAAAGCTTTTACCATCCCGGATGCAATCAACCTGATAGATGATCGGTTTTGCCGGATCACCGGGCCTCATAAAATACGCATGCAGCCTGTGCACACCGCGTTCCGGCGTAACGGTTTGGGAAGCTGCGGACAACGCCTGCCCGAGAACCTGCCCACCGAACACATTTCCAAATCCCAAATCCTGGCTGTTGCCACGAAATATGTTCTCTTCTATTTTTTCAAGCTTCAACAACCCCAATAAATGATCCAGTGCATCATCATATCGAACACATTCTGTCATCGATCACCTCATTTTCATATTGGCTCATGCTATGATTTTAAAATGAAATCCGAAATTCTGAATACGGAATTAACAGATGAATTTCATAACTGATACAGGAACTTGATGTAATGTTTATGTATCAGCTTATCCAGGGATTGTAAAGCAGGTAAAAGACATTTTGATCTATTCCAAATCAACTTTTTCTGATAATCAGATCATAGGAGCCAATTTCAAAACGATTGAAAAGCGTCACACCGGCGAAAGCCGATGTCCAGAAAAGAACTGAAAATACTGGATACTGTTACGCTTCAATTTGTGTCCGGCTTTCGCCGGAACTACAACAACAGACTTTTGAAATTGGCTCATAGGAAAAAATACCATCCTATCATTTTCCAAGGAGACAACATGTCTGATACCCTGTATACAAATAAAGCAGTTGAAGCCATATCGAAAGTAATTTCCAGTATGACCCGTATTCAGGATGAAATTTTAAAAGCCATTGAGAAGCAGACAACTTCAGCAGAAGAGATCGCCAGCCGTGTCAGAATGGGTGCTGGTGGAAGCGGTGAGACCATGGAAAGCATTAAAAGACTTGTAACATCCGTGACGCAAACCAAAGCAGGTGTCTCTGAAATTTTAATGGCAACCGATGATCTTTCAAAAATGGCTCAAGATCTGAACAACGCCTGTGAAACAAATCCCACTGTATGAGCATATCATAATTATCATCCGATCCTCTTGAATATTAATATTTTTCCTGATATTGAAACCAGCGTCTATCAATATTTATAATAGGAAAAGAAGCCGGCTGTTAGGGAATAACCATTGACACAGAACAGAAGGAGAGTTCCATGGTGAAGATTCAAAATCAGACTTTACTGATACCTCTTTTGGCGATCATGCTCATGGGTTGTACCAGTGCGGCACGAACAGAATTGATGATCAGCAACATGAAACCGATCATGGAAAAAATGAGTATTTCCACGAATCAAAACAAAGATGTGGAAACCGTGCGCCAGGCTATGCCGGCAAGCCTGATCCAATTGGACGGATTTATTGAAGCATCTCCGGATAACCGGGATCTTCTCCTCAGGGCAGCAGAAGCTTACAGCGGGTATGCTTTTCTTTTTGTCGAAGACAATGACAAATGGCGGGCTGCGAAACTCCACAAAAAAGCCCGGGACTATGCCTTGAGAGCCCTGAAACAAAACGAGGCAATGGGAGATCCGCTGGCTTGTTCAAATGACGAATTTGAACAAGGATTGAAAGAACTCACCAAGGATGATGCACGCGCCTTGTTTTTTTCCACAAACAGCTGGCTCTCCTACCTCGGACTTGGGTGGAGATTTGATATATCCATTGTGAATAATGACCGTCCAAAGGTGCTTGCCATGATGGATCGAATGATGGAGCTTGACGACACCTTCAACTTTGGCGCAATTCATGTTATGTTCGGATCCTATCATTCTACAAAGTCCAATGACATGGGCGGGGATCTGGAGCTTGCAAAATATCATTTTGACAAAGCGTTTCAGATATCGGAATCCAAATTTTTACCCTGGCATCTTCTGTTTGCCAAATATTATTGCGTTCAGACCCAGGATCGGGAGCTTTTTGTCTCTACCCTGAACAAGATTATTTCGGCTCCTGAAGATCTGCTCCCGGAAAAAGCCTTTGCCAATGAAGCCACAAAGGAAAAGGCAAAAAGGCTGCTGGACAAGGTTGATATTTTCTTTGAAAAAGACGGTGCATTCATGAAAAAAAACCTGTATTTATAAATCCACATAAAGGAGACTTTTATGACGTCATCAAAGGGAAAAGGATGTTCTCGAAGGGCTTTTTTAAAAACCGCGGGAACAGTCGGTGTCAGCGCACTTGCATCCCAGCCGCTGTTTCAGCAGAATGCTGTTGCAGAATCAAGCCAGAATATGATTGTTCCCACACGAAAGTTCGGAAAAACCGGAAAAGAGGTTTCCATTCTCTCCCTCGGCGGCATGTTTGATATTCCCTCCAACAAAATTGTCCTGAATCTGGCCATGAAATTCGGAGTGACTTACTGGGATACAGCCAATTCATATGGCAATGGTGTAAGTGAAACCGGGATCGGCAAATATTTTCAGAGCAAACCCCAGGATCGCAGCAAAATCTTTCTGGTATCCAAAGCCTATACCCTGGACACAGAAGAGATGACCACGATGCTGGATACATCCTTAAAACGGATGGGCACAGACTACATTGACCTGTATTTCATGCACGCCCTTAGCAGCACCGACCCCCTGAACGACAAGGTCCGGAAGTGGGCGGAAAATGCAAAAAAGCAAGGCAAAATCCGGCTGTTCGGGTTCAGTACCCACCAGAATATGCAGTCGTGCCTGATGAGCGCCGCAAAACTTGGCTGGATAGACGGCATCATGACCACCTATAATTTCCGACTTATGCACCAAAATGACATGAAGGAAGCTCTCCAGGCCTGCATCGAGGCTGGAATCGGTGTCACTGCCATGAAAACCCAGGGCGGCGGATCGGTGAAAACCAGCTCTGATACGGAGATTCAGATGGCCGGCCGATTTATCCAAAAAGGATTCACCGACAAACAGGCCAAACTCAAAGCCGTCTGGGAAAATCCGGATATCGCCAGTCTCTGCTCCCAGATGCCCAATTCAACCATACTCATGTCCAACATCTCCGCTGCCCTGAATAAAACCAGCCTGGCTGTAAAAGATATAGAACTGATGCACCAGTATGCCCTGGATACCTGTTCCGGGTATTGTGCCGGCTGCGCCCATATCTGTGAAGCGGAAATCCAGAGAAAAGTTCCGATCAGTGATATCATGAGATATCTCATGTACCAGGAAACCTATGGAGAAAAGGAGTTCTCTGAATTGATCGTAAGCCGGATGCCAAAGGATATCCGGCAGCGGATTGCCGCAGTTGACTTTTCCTCTGCTGAAAGACAATGCCCGCAGAAGATCGAGATCGGAAATCTGATGAGAAAAGCATCGGACATGCTGGCATAGACCGGATAAGAGCCGTATGAAAAAAAAAATCCGGAAGGTGTCGAAGAAGGAAAGCACGATCAGCGCTCTGATATTGACGGTTCTGGCTGGAATTGCCGTTGGGATTTTCCTGCGCCAGTTTCAGTTCAACCCTGCGGTTATTTCCCATCAGGATTTTGGGAACAGAGAAAAAAAAATCGATGCATCTTTTCCACCGTCTGACCCAAAAGCCGCAATCTCCCTTCCTCAGGGCATGAAACCCATGACACCTTCTGAGGTTTTTACACCAGCCACCCTGTTTGAAAAAATCGATGGAAAGGCGGAACTGTATCTTTCCGCTGGATTCAAACAGCTTCTCTGCCAGCGGATTCAGTCAGACCATGACCCTGAACTCTGGATGGAAGTTTTTATCTATGAGATGGAAACCGCCTCAAACGCATTTTCTGTATTCAGCATGCAACGTCGTGATGGTGGAATACCTACAGAACTATCCGAATTTTCCTACCAGACTGAAAACGCTTTTTTTGTCGCTCAGGGGATGTTCTATCTGGAGGTAATCGGTTCACAGGTAAATCCGGAGATGAAGCAATTTATAACAGCGTTCTTGAAACATTTTATCCAAAACGCAGTATCAGACAAAAGCGCATTTTCTGAGATTTCCCTGTTTCCGGACTCCTGTTCAGACCCAAACCGGATTTCCATGATTCCGTCCAATGCCTTTGGTTTTGACAAACTGGACAATGTCTACACCTCCCGGTGTATGGTTGATGGAAAAGAACTCATGATCTTTCTGTCCAATCGGGGAACTTCTGAAAATGCCCGAAAACTGGCTGACGAATATGGGACTTTTCTGAAAACCTTTGGTGGGACTGAGGTGCCATTAAACCCAAAACATGGGGATTCCAGGCTGATTGAAATATTCGGTTCGTATGAACTGTTTTTTACTTCCGGAAGATATTTGCTGGGAGTTCATGAGGCCGGAAGTCAGGATGCAGCTGAGTCCATGGCGACTACTCTATATAACGGTATTGGTGAGGCAACCAAATGACGGACCCGGCCATTGACAGCCAAACCACCCGAAGACAGTTTATGATCCGGTGTACCAAAGCAGGGATCAGTATGGCCGCTGCCTGTGGCATGGGATATGGATTTTATGACGTCTCCGGCCCGGAACCCCTGGATACACGAAAGGATCAAATTGATCTGCCTGATTTTTCCATCCCTTCCCAGGCCGGCAGAATTGCGATCGCAACGGGAAAAGACCGGGTTGTAACTGTGAACAAAGCCCTGCTGTCCCTTGGTGGAATTGAAACCTTTATCCAAAAAGGAGATCGTGTCCTCCTGAAAGTCAATGCTGCTTTTGCAACACCCTCTGTCCTTTCAGCGACAACGCATCCCCTTCTGCTTGGCGAGGTAGCCCGTCTCTGTTTACGGGCTGGTGCATCTTCGGTCCGGGTGACCGATAATCCCATCAATGATCCGGCAAGCTGTTTTGCCCTGACCGGAATCGAAGCTTCGGCCAAACAAGCAGGGGCTGAGGTGTTCTTGCCCAAAGACAGCTTTTTCAGAAAGATGACCGTACCCGGAGGAACCCTGATCAAGGACTGGCCGTTTTTGTATGAACCGTTTGATGGTGTAACCAAGGTGATCGGTATCTCTCCGGTCAAAGATCATCACCGAAGCGGAGCCAGCATGTCCATCAAGAACTGGTATGGTGTTCTCGGTGGCAGACGGAATGTGTTTCACCAGGATATCCATAACATCATCAAGGAGCTGGCCATGATGATAAAACCCACACTGGTCATCCTGGACGGAACCGTTACCATGATGACCAACGGCCCTACCGGAGGATCACTTTCCGATCTGAAGCAGACAGACACCATGATTGTAAGTACGGATCAGGTTGCAGCCGATTCTTTTGGTGCGACACTGCTCGGAAAAACCGCAGCGGATTTCCCATTTATCCAGAAAGCAGAAGAAGCCGGAACCGGGCAGGCTGATTATACCTCATTGAAACTGATACGCACATGAACATTATCCTGACCCGAAGAATTTCCCAGATCTTTTTTATGATCCTTTTTTTATGGTTCTGCCTGGAGGAAACCCTTGGAGAAAACTGGTGGCAGCTTCGGGGCTGGCCGATAAACTGGTTCCTTCAACTGGATCCGCTGGTTGGCATCGGAACCTTCCTGACCACCCATACCCTGTTTAATGGCCTAGCCTGGTGCGTGGCAACCCTTGTCCTGACCATCCTATTGGGCCGCTTTTTCTGCGGCTGGGTCTGCCCATTTGGAACGCTTCACCAGTCGATGGGATATCTGGGGAAAAAAAACAAAAAGACTTTGGAAAAAATAAAGATCAACCAATATCACAAAACCCAATACCTGAAATACTGGATTCTTATTTTTCTGCTCACGGCTGCAGCCGCAGAATCCATCAACCTGATTCAATCTTCTCCTTGGGGCTCTCCGGTCTTTTTTTCCGCCCTGCTGGTTACAACCCTTGTAATCCTGCTGATTTCCGCATCAATCAACCATATGACAGACTCGGGAAAAACCTTTCTGTTGTTCAGTATCAGTGTAGCGATCTTTATTGTGATCACCAGCATGTTACACATGAATGGAATTTTTTCCACATCCCTTCTGACCGGCCTGCTCGATCCGATTCCCCTGATCCACCGGTCTGTCAACCTGGTAATCCTGCCTTTTATGGATAAAACCTCCCTGTTGTTTTCCACCAATGCAAGGTATTATGAACAGGCTTGGTTCATTGGCGGCATCTTTTTCACTGCAATATTTCTCAATCTTCTGATCCCCCGATTCTACTGCCGGTTTATCTGTCCGCTTGGCGCTTTATTCGGACTCCTTGGCCGGTATTCAATATGGCGAATCGGTCAAAAGCCCGGTAAATGCACCCACTGCAATTTGTGTGAGGCCAATTGTGATGGTGCATGCGAACCTTCCCATCAGATCAGAACCAGTGAATGCGTCCTTTGCATGAATTGCTTGCCTTGCTGCCCGGATGACCTGATGGAATACTCTTTATCCCCTTCTGTCGCCGGAGAGATTCTCGCTCCGGATATGGAAAGACGGGATTTGATTGTTTCTGCTGTTTCCGGAGCGGCGATGGTTCCGATCCTTCGATTGGGCGGAAATCTGGGCCAAAACTGGAACCCGGATCTGATCCGGCCCCCGGGAGCCCTTGATGAAAAATCATTTCTGGCAAGGTGCATTAAATGCGGCCAGTGTATGCGGATCTGTCCGACAAACATCATTCAGCCGGCCGGTTTTGTTTTTGGCATCGAGGAGTTGTGGACACCCAGGCTGAATTTTCGGATTGGAACCAGCGGCTGCCAGCAGAACTGCATTGCCTGCGGCAATATCTGCCCCACGGCTGCCATCCGGCCCATCCGTCTTTCGGAAAAACTGGGGAAAGACGATTTTTTCGCAAGTGGTCCCATCCGGATTGGAACTGCTTTTGTGGATCGAAGCCGCTGTCTGCCCTGGGCCATGAATAAACCGTGCATTGTTTGTCAGGAAAACTGTCCGGTAAGCCCCAAGGCCATTTATACCCGCATCTCCTATGAGAAGGTCTGGCTAAGCAGTGAGCTGAAAATCCATACCATCACCCCCGACACCCTTACGGTCCAGGGAGGAGTTTTGCAATCCGGCAAATATGCAACCGGTGATTATTTTATCCATGTCTCCTCGGCTGAAACAGATGAATATCAGTTGATTGTCCGAAACAGTGACGATTCCATCCAGATTGCAGAAAATTCACCCTGGAAAACTCAACCGGAAACCGGCAGTGCAATTGAAATTTTTGTCCGGCTGCAAAAGCCGTTTGTAAACCCGGAAACCTGCATCGGATGTGGTACCTGTGAACATGAGTGTCCGGTCAGCGGGAAAAGGGCCATTCGGATTACCGCGGAAAATGAAACCCGGAATAAAGAACATACATTGTTATTATAACACCCGCCATCTCGTATCCTGACGCAGAATCATACAGGTGACGGAACACAGAATTACGTAAAGCAATATGATCATTGCAAACGATCCCTCAGCCCCGAATAGATATGGTTCATAGGTAAAAAATTGAAAAACAAACCAGTTGGCTGTTTCCATGACCAGGAAAAAAAGGCTGGAGGCCAGTATTGAAAACAGGATGGGTTTATTACGCAGGATTTTTACCCAGAAGAGAAGCCATAAAAATCCAATGCTATGAACCGGAACACTCCAGTAAAATACGGAAATTTTTTGAAATGCCCACAAGGTAATTGGAAAACCGGGATTCCCCAAGGTGCTTTCCGATAGAATCACGGAAAACACGTAAAACAAGAATGCGATTCGGATCTGTTTGGGGTTCACGTTATCCTTATCCTGACTTCCTGAAAAAATATCAAAGAATCAGTTCTTGAATAAATTGAGCATTTTTACTATTCCATACAATATCTGATTTGTTTTTCAAGAGAGAATTGAAAAGGAGACCAAAAATTCATGCGCTTCCGGCCATGTATTGATATTCATCAGGGCGTTGTCAAACAGATTGTCGGCTCCACCCTGACCGACAGTTCAGACCAAAGCCCCACAACCAATTTTCAGGCTGAAAAACCGGCTGGATGGTTTGCGTCTTTGTATCGACAGGATCACCTGACCGGAGGGCATGTGATTCAGCTTGGCCCGGGTAATGAAAAAGCCGCAAAAGAAGCCCTTCAAGCCTGGCCGGACGGAATGCAGATCGGCGGCGGAATTCATCTGGACAATGCCCGGCAATGGATTGACACGGGTGCCTCTGCGGTTATTGTAACCTCATGGGTTTTTCATGATGGAACCGTTGATATGGACCGGTTGAAGAGGCTCTCAGATTCCATTGGAAAAAATCGGCTGGTCCTGGATTTGAGCTGCCGGAAAAAGGAAAATTCCTATATCATTGTTACCAATCGCTGGCAGACATTTACCCGGGAAGTCATTGATTTCCGTCTGCTGGACAAGCTGTCCCGATATTGTGATGAATATCTGATCCATGCGGTTGATGTGGAAGGGAAATGCAGTGGAATTGAAATTTCCCTGGTCGAGCTCCTTGGAAAATGGAAAGGAATTCCCATCACCTATGCAGGTGGAATTCATTCAATGGATGACATCTATCAAATTCAAAAACTTGGAAAAGGATACATCGATTTTACAGTCGGAAGCGCCCTGGATATTTTCGGCGGTACCCAACTGAAATATCAAGACCTTGCAAGGCAGTTCAACTGCTGATTATCGGAGAAAAACATGCTTGTAACCACTCAGAAAAAAAATCATATCTGCCGGATTACCATCAACCGTGAACAAGTTAAAAATGCGGTGGACGGCCCCACAGCCAAGGCGCTTGCTGATGCATTCCGCGATTTTGAAGAAGATAAGGAGTCTGATGTTGCAATTCTGGCTGGGGCTGGAAACACTTTTTGCGCCGGGGCGGATCTGAAGGCAGTCGCCAATCATGCTGAAGGACGATTCAACACCTTGGCAGCAGAAGGTGACGGCCCAATGGGTCCCAGCCGGATGGTATTATCAAAACCGGTAATTGCCGCTATCGCAGGTTATGCTGTAGCAGGCGGACTTGAACTGGCATTATGGTGCGATATGCGGGTCATGGAAGAAACCGCTATAATGGGTGTGTTCTGCCGCCGTTTTGGGGTGCCGCTCATTGATGGAGGAACCATCCGGTTACCCAGACTGATTGGAATGAGCCGTGCCATGGATCTGATTTTAACCGGCCGCCCGGTTAAAGCCGATGAGGCTCTTTCCATTGGACTGGTAAACCGGGTTGTTGGTCACGGACAAGGGATCGATGCAGCAGAAGAGTTAGCAGCCACCATAGCCGGATTTCCTCAAACCTGCATGAGAAGTGACCGAATGAGTGCTTATGAGCAATGGAGCCTGCCCCTTGAAGATGCGCTGCAAAATGAATTCAACCGTGGAATGAAGGTAATCAACAGCGGGGAAACCCTTGCCGGAGCAGATCGATTTGCAAAAGGCATCGGCAAACATGGTGAGTTTAAGGTCTGAAAACCAGATCGATTTTTTCAAATTTTTTTTCTTGACAACAATTTATGCACGGTATAAATTGTCGACAATCGACAAACATTGATTCTTTCCATCAAACAAATCCAGGAGGCAATACCATGGATACCATCTCCCGTACCCCTTATGATGCTATCGTTGTTGGATCCGGCCCCGGAGGGGCAACTGTTGCAAAAGAACTTGCCGAAAAAAACAAAAAGGTCCTCATATTGGAATGGGGGGATAACTGGCGTATACGGGGGACAAACTGGCAAACCGCCATTACAGCAGGAATTCCGGGAAGAAGCCTTCTGATCACGAACAAGGCGCTTGCCATGGTCAGGGGAATCACTACTGGAGGAAGTTCTGTTTACTTCTATGCAACCGCATTTGAACCGCCTGTTGAGATGTTAAAATCCTATGGATTGGATATCAGCGCGGAGATCAAAGAGATTCGGGAAGAGCTTCCTACCGAGCCGCTGAAAGATGAACTGATTGGCCCTGGAGCAAAACGGATCATGCAGAGTGCCAGAGAGCTGGGTTATGACTGGAACAAGCTTCCCAAGTTTGTTTATCAGGACAAGTGCAAAGCAGGGTGCTGGCGTTGCGATTACGGATGTCCTTATGGAGCCAAATGGAACGCCAGAAATTATGTCGAGAAAGCAATTGAAAACGGTTCAACGCTGATTAACCGTGCAAAAGTACAGAAGGTGATTGTTGAAAACAATACTGCTGTTGGTGTTGAATATAAAAAATGGGGCTCAAGCTATCAGGCTTTTGCACCGAAAATCATTTTATCCGCCGGAGGAATCGGATCTCCCGTGATTTTAAGAAAAAGCGGAATATACGGTGCAGGGTATGACTACTTCTATGATCCTTTGATTTCCGTAATGGGAACCGTTAGGGATCTAAACGGCGGAAAGGAATTTCCCATGGCAACAGGAATTCATATGGAAGAAGAGGGTTATGTCATGACCGATATGACCATCCCCCGTACGCTGTACATGTTATTTGCCGCTGAAGTTTTCCGATTCCACAAGCTTTTTTCACATGGTAACACCTTGCAGATCATGATCAAGGCAAAGGACAGCCTGGGTGGACGGGTAACCTATAATGGAGGTGTCCGGAAAAGTCTGGGAAAAGATGACCAGGCAAAACTGTTAAAAGGATATGAACGGGCAAAACAGATTCTGAAAAACGCCGGAGCCAAAGATATTTTCAAAAGCTGGTATATCGCGGCTCATCCCGGCGGAACCGTCAAGGTAGGCGATATTGTGGATTCAGACCTGAAAACCAAATATGAAAACCTCTATGTCTGCGACTGCTCGGTCATTCCGGAGGCATGGGGACTACCGCCCACGTTTACACTTGTTGCTTTGGGAAAAAGACTGGCAAAACATATTACAGCCTGATGATGAACAAAATACTGATTGTGTGCCTGCCAAACCAAAACCGTACAGGGGGGGATGATTTCCAATGCATACTGAACAACAGCAACAAACACCCAGACAAGGGATTCATAAAAAGAAAGGTTCTGACACGAATGGATACGATCCGGCAGTCATACTGCTGACAGAACTCATGAATACAAGGGAAATCCGAACGATTATCGCCAATGCAGTTCCGGAAGTGCTCAATGCCTGGGCAGGTAACAATTTTGCAAAAAAAATAACGACCCGGGCCATTGGAAAAAATATAAAAAACGGATTATCAAGGCCAGAAGATATTCTGGGTCAAAGCGATCTGGCAAAGCTGTTTCGAAATCCCGATCGCATTCAAAATATGGCCGACCAGCTTCCCAAAATTCTGGATGTGCTTTTTGATCTTGCAGATGAGATCGGAAAGGGGCTGGAAAGTCTTCCTTTAACAGAAAAACAAAAAGCCCTTGGCAAATTAATTTCCGGAATATTTACCGGAAGAACCGGCAAAGTGATAACTACCTGGGCAAGAGTGCTATCCCGCACACAATCGGATTCACCCGGCTTTCTAAATGAGATCATAAAACCCGGTGTCACAAAATGGATTGAGGATACTGATTTTGGCGAGATTAAGGAACTCCTCGAATCTGTGTCCGGTATCTCGGGTGAAACGGTAAAGATGATCAACGATGTAATCTGGAAGTATCCGGCAAAAGTCGTTCTCCTGGTCTCATATTTACCAACCATTGCCAATATTCTGATCAAAACAATCAATGAGTTTATTGGCAGATTTAACAACCTCGCCCCGGATCTTGTTGCCGATGTAGTTCTTTCCTGCTTCCGGGATATGGATGCTAAAAATCTCGGGCAGACCGTTAATGAATTTGCTGAACTGATTCGAAAACTGGATACCGGAAGCTCACTGATCGGTGATTCTGGCTCATCCGGCCTGAATCGGGATATATCGGGTTTTCTGGATGCTTTTTCATCTACTGTTCAAATTGAAAAACTATTCCGGGCGCGGGAAGGACTTGCTTCCGGAAAAGAGACTGTTACAGCTAAGATTTTTAAAATTTTAAAAGACAACCCCCAAATCATACTTGAGTCAATTAGCCGTTCACAGTTTCTTTACAATCCTGCCATCAAAACCATGAGTCGCAAAGCCGCACTGATGTGCGATCTTCCGGAAAAAGAGACCTCCGATGCCTTCTCAAAAACCCTTTCACAATTGGACTTTGCTGAAATTGCCGAGATTGTTAATTTATCATCTCTATTGATCAATCGAATACGTAAAAATAACCGGAAACTGTTACCTTCCATGATTTCTCAAATTGTAGACAGTATCGATCTGTACGAAGTTGAGGATGCGGTCAGCGGAATCATTGGCGATATCGGCCAGAGCCTTAAGCCACTTGGACGTATCGTTCTTCCCCATTTGGTTACACTTGCTTGTGACTGGCTTTTGCCTGTAGAAAAAAATGAGGGGCCGGCAATTGAAAATGCCAGAGAAGCGATTCAGTCCTTGTTGCAACCAAAGGAGGTGCAACTATGATGGAAATATTTCAAGAAGCTGCATCCGGAATAACCAACCGGTATATTACTGACTGGTTGAACAACGGCAAAAAAATCGTCGGGTATACCTGTTCATTCATGCCCCCTGAAATCTTTCATGCCGCAGACATACTGCCTTACCGGATACGGGGAATTACCACAGAAAGCATGGAAATCGGGGATTCCTATTACGGGCCATATGTCTGCACCTTTCCCAAGTGTCTGCTCCAGCTCGCAGGAGAAGGAAAGTTCAGTTTTTTAAGCGGCGCCGTCATCTCCACCGGATGTGACGCCATGCGCAGACTGGATGAGTGCTGGCGTAAAGCCGGAGAGGATTATCAAGGCTCCATACCCGGTTTTTTTCACTACTTTGATGTTCCCCATAAAACCGATCCCCATGCAATGAAATGGTTTGAAAATGAAATTCGGAAACTGATCCAAAATATTGAAAGCTATTATGGTGTGAAAATAACCGAAGAGAATCTAAAAAATTCAATATCCATATACAACCACGGCAGAATGCTTCTCTGGGAAATTGAAAAACTCAGATCAAAGAAAGATATAAGGATTTCAGGGACAGATGCTTTTTCAATAGCCGTTGCCGGAACGGTTATGCCGAGAGAAACGTTTAACGAAAAACTTGAACAACTACTTTCAAAGCTACCCAAAAAAAAAACAAGTTCGAAAAATGGAAGCAAACGGATTATGGTGGCCGGAAGCATCAATGACGACATCGAGCTTATCCGGTTGATTGAAAACGCCGGTTCTACTGTAGTTGCGGATAATATCTGTTTTGGAATTCGAAGTGAAGCAGATCAGGTGAATATGGAAGATGCGCCAATATCAGCTCTAACAAAGCACTATCTTTCCAATTCTGTCTGTCCGAGAATGTTCGGCGCATACAACCATCGTTTTAATCTGTTAAAGGAAAAAATCAAAAGAACCGGTGTAGAAGGAATCATTCTTCAGAATATACGGTTCTGCGATCTGCATGGTTCCGAAAACGGACTTTTTGAACGGGATTTTGAAAAAATGGGAATCCCCTGCCTGAGGCTTGAACGGGAATATGGACCGCTGACCGAAACCGGAAGGATGAAAATGCGCATTGAGGCATTCCTGGAACGGATGGTGTAAAAATCTTAACTCAGGAGAGATAACATGAGACCGGAAGTATATGAGTATAATTTTGACTGGATGCTCTGGCGTACCCTGGAAGCTGCATCAAAAGTAGCTGATGGGTTTGACAAAGAATACAGACGTATGTTGCCCTATATTCCCTATTTCAGAGGGATTGTAGAGCCTTTTATCAACCTAGGTGACCCGGGCAGTGCTTTTTTCAAAATGCTCAGCAAGTATCTGAAGAACATTACAACAGCCCACGAACAAGGGAAAAAAATTGTAATGACTACGTTCTGTTTTTCGCCAACCATTTTTTATGCAATGGATATTGTACCGGTTACACTCGAAGCTCTCACGGTTCTCGCATCGGTCATGTGGAAACGCGGGGCCACCGAGTACATGGACTTCTGCGTAGAGCTTGGTTTTACCGAAACCTCCTGCTCTTCCCAGAGAGGATGCCTTGGCGCCTATCTGGCAGGAATGGGTGAAGAAATCGATATGCTTGTAATCAATACAGCGGGGATCTGTGATACCAATGCAAATGCCTTTTCTTTTGCCAAAACCTTTCTGGACAAACCATTCTACTCCCTGAATTATCCGGCAAGCCTCAATGACCCGGAAGTTAACCAATACCATCGAGATGATTTCAAAGCCTTGATCAAATTTCTGGAGGAACAGACTGGAAAAAAACTGGACCATGACCGGCTTGGAAAGGTGCTGGATGAGGTTGCCAGGCAGGAAGCCATAGTAGGTGAAATGGAAGAGTTGCAACGGATTGTACCCAGTCCACTTCCGGTAACCTACAATTTTTTGATTTACGGTGGACGTTTTTTTTTTGTATTAATGCCTGAGTACACTGAAATTCTGGAAAAAATGTCAAAGGTCGTCCGGGATCATGCCGAGCTGGGCTGATCCGGCATCTCCTCAGGTAAGGAAAAGTTACGGGCTTTTTTATTTTATATTGATCATTATGCCCTGAATCTCAACCTGTGGAACTGGCTCGACAAGCGTGAGATCAACCATATCGGAAGTATTTTAAGCCGTTCCTTCAAGGATGATTCTCCCTATGTCAAAGGAATGAAGGATGTTGCTTACAACATCGATACCACCAGTCTTGACACCATGATCGACAGCATCGCGATGATCAACTCACGAATGACCATGGTCAGAACCATTCGTGGTCCTTATGACCGGCCGAACATGTGGCTGGAGGAATCTCTGGCTCTTGCCAAAATTTACAAGGCGGACTGTCTTATCTATAATGGTACCCCCGGATGCAGAAATACATGGTCCAATGTAAAACTGATCGCTAAGGATCTGGAAAAAGCCGGATATCCGACGCATATCATGTATGGGGATGCTTTTGATGACCGGGTTGAATCCTGGGAGGCCACGGCTGCGCGACTGGATGAATTTTTAAATGTAAGGGGGTTGTTATGAGTATCGTTGCAGGATGCGATGTTGGTTCTTTAACCGCAAAAGCAGTAATCATGGAAAAAGGCAGAATCATCAGCTCCGCACTTCTCCGATCCAAAACAAACCCGCAGCTTTCTGCGGAAGCAGTTATGCAGGAAGCATTATCAAAAGCGGGTCTTTCCATGGATGAAATCAAATATTGTGTCGGCACCGGATATGGAAGAAAAAACATTTCATTTGTGGACAAGGATGTCTCTGAAATCGCCTGCCACGGGAAAGGTGCGCGCTGGCTGAATCCAGGTGCAAGAACCATCATTGATATCGGGGGTCAGGATTGTAAGGCAGTCCGGCTTGATAAAGACGGCAATGTGGTAAAATTTGTTGCCAATGATAAGTGTGCATCCGGAACCGGCCGTTTTCTGGAAGTAATGGCACGCCTTCTCAACATACCCATAGAGGACATGGGAAGCCTGAGTTCCAAATCAACGGCACCCATTACCCTTTCCTCAACCTGCACAGTCTGGGCACAGGCAGATATTATCAAATATATCAATTCCGGACACAAAATAGAAGATATCGGTGCCGGGGTGAACAGTGCCATGGCCAAAAGAGTGGCCATACTGGCAAACAGTGTCGGTATTGAACAGGATGTCTGTATGACCGGAGGGGTTGCCAAAAATGAGGGTGTGGTTCAAGACCTGGAAAAGCTTCTGGGCAAAAATATTAAAAAGATGAGAAAGGCTGATCCCCAGATTGCCGGGGCCATTGGTGCAGCCATTTTTGCAATGGAAAGTGTAAACGGGAGGTCCTAAAATGATCGTAGCTGGATGTGATATTGGTTCTCTTTCGGCAAAGGCTATAATAATGGAAGACAATGCTGTTATCGGAAAAGGTGTAGTCCGAGCAGGGACAAATCCGGTTGATTCTGCCAAAGAAGCTATGGCCATTGCACTTGCCGATTCCGGACTCTCCATGGAGAAAATCAAAAGAATCGTTGCCACCGGTTATGGAAAGGAGATGATTCCCTTTGCAAATGCAGTCGAATCTGAAATTGTCTGCCATGCAAGGGGAGCGTTCTGGAATCTGCAAACAGCCAGAACGGTAGTCGATATCGGTGGGCAGGATGCAAAAGCCATTCGAATGGATGAAAACGGAAATGTTGTCCGGTATCTTTATAATGACAAATGCGCTTCCGGAACCGGACGCTTTTTAGAGGTTATGGCCGATGCCCTGAATGTCAGCCTGGATGACATGGGAGAAATCTCCTCACGGTCAACTGAAAAACTCGTTATCTCCAACCAGTGCGTTATTTTTGCCGAGACAGAAGTGGTTTCACTGGTCAATGAGGGACGGGCTGTACCGGATATCATCAAGGCGCTTCACGCAGCCATGGCAGGACGTGTCGCTTCCATGGTGCTCAGCATCGGAACAGAAGATGATATTATCATGACCGGAGGGGTTGCCAAAAATTCAGGATTGTTTGCAGCTCTTTCAACCTCTTTGAAAAAACCGGTTCATTCCATGAAAAATGTCGACCCTCAAATAACCGGCGCCCTTGGTGCTGCATTGATTGCATCCCGGATGAGTGAACAATAACATGCAGCTCTTTCATAGTATTATTGAAGAAGTCAGAACCTTCATGCAAAAGCCAAGGACTTCTTTTCGCATCCGGGAATATCCGTCTTCCCCGGAAATTTCATGGCCGGCAGCAGGTTCGAGAGATATCATCCTGCAATCCGATACCGGCGTGGAACTGGGTAACCCCAAGGATCAATCGGTTTCCTTCCTGGTCTGGACAAATGACCTGACTCGTGTGCATGATGGAAAAATTTCGCTTCTGGGTCCGGATATTGGTGAGGCTGATTCAGACCGTCTTCCCTTTGGAAGGGTAGTTCTGATCGGTGGCACAGGATTTGACGAGGAAAACAGCTATCCCCGGTTCCGGGAAATGGATCTTTCCCGGTATGATATTTCCCTGAAAGGATATATGATGCGGGCCGTATCCCAGTACATGAGAGAATGGAGCCGAATCAGCCGGGAAGCGGTTAACAGCGGATTTTCCCTGCCCATTCTCGGAAGCGCAATGATGCAGAAATTAAAATCCCTGGATTATGTGGATTGCGTTGAAATATTGTTTGTCACCTCATCCAATCATGATGTTCTTGAATTAAAACAGACCGGGGACCGGTTTATGCAATTGATCAATGCTATGACCAAGATGACAGAGGATCATGATTTTGACTGCGAAAGCTGTGAATTTCAGCCGGTCTGTGATGAGGCGGAAGAATTGCGCAGGATGCATAAAGCCCTGAAGGAAAAAAGATCATCATGACAGAGCAACCGAAAATCATTGCCGTATGCGGAAAAGGCGGGGTGGGAAAAACCAGCATCAGCGCTCTCCTGACCATCCTGCTCTCAGAAGAAAAATCCAGAAAGGTTCTTGCCATTGATGCGGATCCGGCAGTCGGGTTGTCGCTTCCCCTGGGCATTGAGGTGAAAAAAACCGTGGATCATATCCGGAATGATCTGATTCGATCCATTGAAAAGGGTGAAAAATCCGGAAAAGAAGCATTGCTCAGAAGGCTGGATTATGAGCTGTTTGAGGCATTAGAGGAAAAAGACAACCTTGCTTTTCTCGCCATTGGAAGACCTGAGGGAGATGGATGCTACTGTCAGGTCAACAGCCTGCTGAGAGAGATCATTCAGAATGTTGCCGGCAAATTTGATTTTGTAATCATTGACGGTGAAGCGGGGATCGAACAGATCAACCGGCGGGTTATGGAAATGGTCACGCATCTTTTTCTGGTAACCGATTCCTCCGTTAAAGGTCAAAATGTCGCTGCTATCATTGAAAAAGTCGCCAGAAACAAGATCCGGTTTCAGAAAGCCGGACTCTTTTATAATCGTATGCAGGATGAAGAAGAAGTAAAGCAGCTCCTGAAACGCAATGAGCTGCCTGTGATCGGGTGGATGCCTGAAAATCAGGCGATCCGAAAATATGACAGAGAAGGAAAAAGCTTTTTTTCCTTTCAGGACAGCAACATCATGATGCCCCTGAAAAAAGCGGTTCAAGGATTTATTGATGAATAGTCAGATGCGCCCCCTTACTCTTTTTTTTGAAAAACTCCTGAATGATCCGTTGAATCATCTGGTCGAAGTCTCTATGGATAAAGGAAAAATTCCCATCGGATATACTTGCAGTTATGTTCCGGAAGTAATTTTATCCATTGATCCGCTGATACCGATCCGGATTCGTGCTCCCGGAATTTTGAGTACGGAAATCGCGGATATCTATCTTTCGAGTGTGATCTGTTCTTATACCCGCAGTGTGCTTGAAATGGCCATGGATGATCAGTACAGCTTTCTGAAAGGCTGGGTTTTTGCCGCAAGCTGCGATCATATGAGACGGCTGTATGACAACATGAAGTATCTGAACCAGTCGGAACTCATTCATATCCTCGATGTCCCTCACCGACATGGAAATGTATCTCTTTCCTGGTATGCGGACGAACTGAAAATGCTTCTGGACAACATATCTTCATATCACCAGATCCAGTTCACCAATGCCGCTCTGTCCCAGGCCATCCAGGATCATAATGATTTTTCAGCTTTGCTCACATCCATCGGTGATACACGAAAACAAAAAAATCCGCCCTTATCCGGAACAGAATTCCAGACCATCACACTGGCTTCTCTGGTGGCTCCCAGGCAGTTTCTTTTGCCGAAAATTCAGGAATTCAAAGAATCCCTTTCCAGACAGGAAGGAATTTCCGATTACCGGGCAAGGCTTCTCATTGTCGGTGGCCAGATGGACAACCTCGGTTATATCCGGACCATCGAGTCCACAGGAGGTCTGGTTGTTGCCGATCATCTCTGTACCGGCTCCATCCCTCGACTGGCGCCCATTCGCATGGATGAAGATCCGATACTGGCGATAGCCGCCCACTACCTGAATCGGATTTCCTGCCCCAGAATGATGGAAGCATTTGATTCCCGGGTTGACGATATTATGAAAAGCATTGAGGAGTATCAAGTCGATGGTGTGATTATCGAATTTATCAAATTCTGCGACACCTGGGGCATTGAATCCAGCCTGCTGGCCAATGCCCTGCGAAAAAAAGGGGTACCGGTTTTATGCTTAGAGCGGGAGTACCGGATGACCGGAGAAGGGCAGATCAAAACCCGCATCCAGGCATTTATCGAAAGCATGGGGAAGTAATCCGATCATGAAAAACAAAATTTTATATTACCTTGTGTATACTCAATACTGGATCATTACATGGATGAAAATCATCCCGTTTATCCTGCGGCACGGACTGTATGACACGGTCCGGGATTTGCGGCGCTATCCCTGGCTGTGGATCATGCTGAAGGTCAACCGGCTTCTTGGAAAATTCGGGAAAGGCCGTTCTCTCCGCTACCAGCAAGCCGTCTCTATCCTAGTTTCCGGAATTGTTTCCGGTGTGACCGACATGCTCGGAAATATTTTTTTCAAACCTGACCGTCTGATTATTCATGAGGACATGGTGCCTCCGGAAATCTTCAAGGCCATGGGATTGTCCACCTTCATGGCAGAACTCAACGGCATCATGCTGCCCATGATCGAACCCCATGCCATGGAACAGTATATTGATGAATCTGAAAACCAGGGGATTCCACCGGACATATGCAGCCTTCCCAAAAGCACCATGGGATTGTTTCTCAAAGGAGAAGCCCCTCCGGCAAAGGCCATTGTTACATCCAACCTTCCATGTGACGCCGGCATGAATTCCTACGCCCTGATTGAACAGAAACTGAAACTACCAACATTCCGTCTGGATATTCCCTATCATTTCAAAGATGAGAGAGCCCTGAACTACTTTACCGATGAACTCAAGCGGATGATCACTTGGCTGGAAGAAAATACGCCCGGTAAAATGGATTGGGACCGGCTTCGTGAAATCTGTGAAGAACGGAACCGCATGGTGGAACTGGAAATAGAGCTCTGGGACCTTGCCAGGATCAGACCCGCGCCCATAGCCGGAGAAGCGATCTGGTTGTCCCACATGTGGTTTTTCAATCTGTTTCCCGGAACCAGACAAGCCACAGACATCTTCCGGAAAATCCTTGAGCTCGGAAAACAGAATCTGGCTCAAGGCATCTCTGCGGTAAAAAATGAAAGATTTCGTGCCCTGTTGTGGAACCCGCCGCTGACCCACTTTATTGACCTGTTCAACTGGGCCGAACATGCCTATGGGGTTTCTCTGATCATAGACAGTATGACCTTCAACCGACTGCCGTTTATTGATACCGCATCCAATGAAACCATGCTGCAAGGAATGGCACTCACTATCATGAACGGCCCCATGGCGCGTCATACCAGGGGGCCGGCTGAAAACTATATGGATGACATTTTTTATATCCACAAACAATTTGACATTGATATGCTGTGGGTTGCCGGTCATATCGGCTGTAAAAACACTCAGGCATTGAATGGCATCCTGCGGGAAAAATGCCGGGAAGCCGGTCTTCCGCTTCTGATCATTGATTATGATCTGTCTGACCCACGGATCGTTCCACGGGAAGGCATTATCCATCAGATCGATCACTTTATGGAAAATATCATGAAGACAAAACGGCTGGACCAGAAATCAAAAGCAGCATAGGAGAAAAACGCGTGCCCTCATCCAATGGAAGATATTATGCAGGATGTGATGTTGGATCAACCACCGGAAAAGCAGTGATTCTGGATGAAAACCGTATCGTATCATCTGCGATCATACCGGCTGAAATTGACCCGGAGCAGACAGCCCGCAGCGTGCTTTCCAAAGCCTGCGAAAAGATAAACGGGCTGATGGGAACCAATGACTTTTCCTATCTTGTAGGAACCGGATACGGCCGGAATGAAGTTCCCTTTGCCAACGATAATGTATCAGAAATAAGCTGCCATGCGCTCGGGGTTCATTCCTGTGATCCTTCCATCAAAACCATAGTTGATATCGGCGGGCAGGATGTGAAAGGAATTTCCATGAATGAAGACGGTTCGATCCTGGAATTTGCCATGAATGATAAATGCGCTGCAGGAACCGGCCGGTTTCTCGAAATGATGAGCAAAATATTCCGGATGGATCTCGAATCTTTTTCCAATCTGTCCCTGGAGGCCAAAAACGCCATTCCTGTTACATCCCAGTGCAGTGTTTTTGCGGAAACAGAAGTGATCAGCCTGCTTTCCAAAAGAAGACCGCCTTCTGAAATCGCTGCCGGAATCCAGGCATCGGTTGCCAAAAGAAGCTTTACGCTGCTGAAACGGGTGGGGATCAGACCCAAGCTTACGGTTACCGGGGGTTGTTCCAAAAACAAAGGTCTTCTGGTCGCCCTGCAAAAAAGGCTTCGAATGGATATCGCGCCCCTGCCCGTGGACCCTCAGCTTATGGGCGCTCTGGGAGCTGCTATTATGGCCAGGAGAAAAGCCGGAGCTGTCCCCAATTAACAATTAACCGTTGAT